>CALKUS010000041.1 GCA_937996755.1 uncultured Pseudomonadota bacterium
GGCGAAGACACTCTTTCCCTACACGACGCTCTTCCGATCTGGTCCGGCAATGGCCTCGGTTCGCTACATCGTCGACGACGTCGACAGGGCGGTCGCGTTCTACCGCGATCGGCTCGGCTTCGACGTCGCGATGCACAATCCCGGCAAGTTCGCTTCGATGAAGCGCGACGACCTCGACCTCTTCGTAAACGCGCCCGGCGCCGGCAGTGCCGGCAAGGCCGGCGGCCATCCCGCGCCGGGTGGCTGGAGCCGCTTCATGATCGTCACGAAGGACCTCGACACGATGATCGCGAAGCTGCGCCAGGAAGGCGCCACCTTCCGCGGCGACATCGCGGAAGCGGGCGCCGGCCGCCAGGTCCTCGTCGAGGATCCGTCGGGCAACGTCGTCGAGCTCTTCGAGTACGCCGAGCGGAAGCACTGACGGCCCCCGCCCGCTGAACGGCGGGCAACGCGTGCGTCAGGCATGACCATTGGCGCTTTGCTGCGAGGCACGGCAGCCCCATCTTGCGCGCATCGGCCGACCTGTTCGGTTGGCCTGTGAGGAGACGGGGTCGATGCGGACGTTCCTGACGCTGGTCGTGTGGCTGTTGCTGTTCGTGCTGTGCTGGCCGCTCGCCCTGCTCGCGCTGATCGTGTGGCCGTTCGTCTGGCTGCTGTCGCTGCCGTTCCGGCTGCTCGGTATCACGCTGGATGCCGTGTTCGCGCTGCTGCGCGCGATCCTCTTCCTGCCCGCACGGCTGTTCGGCTGGCGTCCCGCCGCCGCGGCCTGACACGCGCCCCGGATCAGCCACCGCCGCGCCGTTGCGCGGCGGTCGTCGTACGCGGACCATGTCGGCAACCGAGCCGAGGGACACCGCGTGGCCGACCATCCATTGACCCAGTGGCATCAGCTGGTTCGCGAGCGCAGCGCCGCGTCGCTCGACGCGCTGCTCGACGACGACGCGGTGTTCCACTCGCCCGTCGTGCACACGCCGCAGCGCGGCCGCAAGCTGGTCGCGATGTACCTCGGCGCCGCGTTGCGACTGCTCGGCAATCCGACCTTCCGCTACGTGCGCGAAGTCGTCGGCGAGCATGACGCGGTGCTCGAGTTCGAGTGCGAAATCGACGGCGTGCTCGTGAACGGCGTCGACATCGTCCGCTGGAACGACGCCGGGCGGATCGTCGACTTCAAGGTCATGCTGCGGCCGCTGAAGGCGATCCAGCTCGTGCAGGAACGCATGGCCGCGCTGCTGCAGAAGGTCGCGCCGAAGTGAACGCTGCGCGCGGGTTCCCGCGCCCGCTCGTTGTGCTCGCGCTGGCCTACCTCGCGGCGAGCTTCGCGCACTTCGCGCACAACGCCACGTACATCGCTTTCTATCCCGGCCTGCCGGCGTGGATCACGCGCGAGTCGGTGTGGCTCGCCTGGCTCGCCGTCACGGCAGTCGGTGTCGCGGGCTGGCTCTGCGCACGCCTGTCGCTGCACAAGGTCGCGCTCGCACTGCTGGCCGTCTACGGCGCAATCGGCCTCGACGGCCTGCTGCACTACACGCTCGCGCTCTGCGCCGAGCACACGTTCGCGACGAACCTGACGATCTGGGCGGAGGCATCGACGGGACTGGCGCTCGCGCTCGGCGCGGCCGTGCTCTGCTCGCGCCGGATGGCGTCGGGGTAGACTCGGGCGCGTGGCAAGGGGAGGGCACGCCATGCGCATCTTCGGTCCTGCATTACTGGCCGCGCCGCTTGCAGGCTGCACCAGCACCGCGATGCTTACGACGCTCGATCGGGGCGAGTGCCGCGACGCGACCGTCGCCGCCATCGTCGACGTCCTTCGCGCGCAGGGCGAGACGGAACATGTCGACGCGCTCGCGAGCGACGCCGTCGCCGCGTTGCCGCAGCTGGGCCCGCGCCCGTTCCTCGTGATGGGGCCGTCGGGCACGGACTACTCGTTCTTCGTGCAGCGCAAGGAGGCGACGTGCCTGCTGCGGCTGTACGCGCGCGAGAAGGGGTTCACGAGCTACGTGAACAACATGACCTACATCGAGACGCGCTCGCTCGCGCCGTGCGGGTGCCGGGAATGACGTCGACGTTTGCGCCGCCGGAGCGCGATGCCAGGGGTGTGCGCTGGCACGGCGCGACGATCGTCATCGCGGCCGTGGCGATCGTCGCGGTGGCGACCTGGTGGATGCTGGCGATGGCAGGCGTGGCGCGATACTTCCCGAGCGGTGCGTTGGACCCCTCGGATGCCAGCAGCGACGAATTCCGCAATCGCTGGTACTCGCAACACCTGGCGGCGATGTCGGAGCCGAAGCTCGTGCCTCGCGCAGGCGTGCGCGCGTACCGATTCACGTGGCTGCGCACGTTCCACAGTCCCATCGCGGTGCGCGTGGAGGCGACGAAGGATCGCGTCGAGCTGTTCGCGACGGCGCTCAGCGGCCACGGCGGCTACGATCCCGGCAAGCCGGCGCGCACCACACACCTCGAGCTCCAGCGCGCGCAATTCGACGCGCTCGAAGCGTCGTTCGATCGCCACGGCTTCTGGCAACTCCCCGCGCAGGACAAGGCCATGGGCTTCGACGGTGCGCGGTGGGTGATCGAGGCCGCAACGGACCGCTACCACGTAGTCGACCGCTGGTCTCCGGAACGAGGGCCGGTGCGCGAGCTCGGCGAGGAATTCCTCGCGCTCGCAGGTTGGCTCTGCCCGCCGTTCCAGTGCTACTGAGCAGTGCCCACCGTCCTCGCGCATCCCGTCGTCGCGGTCGCGCTCGCCCCCTGGTTCCGTAACGCCCGCGAACGCTGGACGCTCGTCGCGATCGGAGCCGCGTGCACGGTGGTTCCCGATCTCGACGTGATCGGCCTGCGGCTCGGCATCCCCTACGGCGATGCGTTCGGGCATCGTGGCTTCTCGCACTCGCTCGTGTTCGCGGCGCTGCTCGCCGCAGCCGTGGCGCTCGCGCTGTCGTGGCGCTGGCGCCTGCGCGCGTTGCCGGTCGTCTGGGCTTACCTGTTCCTCTGCACGGCGTCGCACGGCGTGCTCGACGCGATGACGAACGGCGGCCTCGGCATTGCGTTCTACTGGCCGTTCGACGACGCCCGGTATTTCCTGCCCTGGCGACCGATCGCGGTTTCGCCACTCGGGGCGTCGGGATTCCTCGCGAAAGGGCTGGTCGTGCTTGCCAGCGAGCTGCGTTGGGTGGTGCTGCCGGCGGCCGGCGTCTTCGTCGCGGGCGTGTTGTCTCGAGCATGGAGAAAGGCGGAAGATCGCGGCTGACGCCGCTCCCACAAGACACGCCGATGCGCATCGCGATCCTCATCGCAGTCCTTGCCGCTGGCGCCGCTACGGCGAGCGCCGACGAGAAGCCGCTCACGGGCACGTACGAAATCGGCGGCGCGACGCTCGTCGACCCGCCGCCGGGCGAGGACCCGAGCTCGCGCTTCCGCGTATTCCTCACGGGCGCGGCGGCGAAGGACCTGTACGACGCGCTGCACGCGACGGCCGAGGACGACGAGTGCCTGGGCGACGGCTCGAAATCGAAACGCAGCGGCGGCATCGTCTGCCGGAAGCTGGCCGAGGACGGCAGCTACGAGTGCGCTTTCGCGGTCGGCATGGACGGCAGGACGGTCGACGGCGCCACCAGCTGCTGACCCGCTTCCCCAACGGACGATTGCCCGGGCTGCGCGGCACCGCCATCGTGCGCAGGCAGGGCGCGCGGCGGCCTGCCATCCCTTCCGGAAGCAGGGGCAGGACCCGTGGACAAGCGGCTCGCATCGCGCGTGGTGGGCGTGGCTCTGCTGGTGGGGGGTGACCGACGCATCACGACGATGGTCGACCTGCAGCTGTCTTCGCGGATGCCGCTCGTGCAGAAGCAGCACGCGAACTGAGGGCGCGCCGTCGCGATGAGCGCGCAGCCGGCGGCAGACATGATGGACGCGATTCCCGTATGGGGATTGTTCGCGATCATCACCGTCATGATCGTCGTCGCCGAGGAAATCGGTTGGTGGCTCGGTTCCCGGCGCCGGTCGCTCTGCGACCAGGAGCAGAACCCGGTATCGGCAATGGTGGGCGCGACGCTGGGCCTGCTGGCGTTCGTGCTCGCGTTCACGTTCGGCATGGCGGCCGAGCGTTTCGAAAAGCGTCGCCAGGTGATCGTGGACGAATCCAACTCGATCGGCACCACGTGGCTGCGCGCGAACATGTTGCCGGAGCACGGGCCGGCGATCCGCCGGTTGCTGATGGACTACGTCGACCTGCGCGTCGAAGTCGTCAGGAACAAGCGCCTGATCGAAGGCGTCAAACAATCGGATGAGATACTCGATCGCCTGTGGGCGCTCGCCACGGAAGTCGGCCGCGAGAACCCGCAGTCCCCCATCGTGGCGTTGTTCGTACAGTCGCTCAACGAAACCACGGACCTGCACTCGAAGCGCATCCACTACGGCTTTCGCAGCCGCATTCCCGGCGCGATCTGGTGGTCGCTGTGCGCTGTCGCGATCGCGTCGCTCATCACGCTCGGTTACCACGGCGCACTCGTCGCGCGGCGAAGGCCGATCGCATTGTTCGCCGTGATGGTCGCGTTCGCGTCGATCATGGGACTCATCGCGGACCTGGACCGGCCGCTCGAAGGCCTGCTGCAGGTCAGCCAGCAATCGATGATCGACCTGCAGTCGGCGATGCACGCAACACCATAGTTGCGCCTTCGCGCGATTTGGCACCATCGACTACGCGCGCGCCGCAAGCCAGCCACGGCCTGCAGCAGTCACCGCGTCGGGTTGCCGTATCCTTGGCCGCCCACCATCGCCAGGAAGAAGGCCATGCCCAGCACGATCCGGCTGCATCGCGTCCTGCAGGCGCCGCCCGAGCGCGTGTACCGCGCGTTCATCGACCCTGCCGCGATGGTGAAGTGGCTGCCGCCGAACGGCTTCACGGCGACCATGCACCACATGGACGCGAAGGTCGGCGGTGGCTACAAGATGTCGTTCACGAACTTCAGCCACGAGCAGACGCATTCGTTCGGCGGCAAGTTCCTGGAGATGAAGCCGGGCGAAAAGCTCGTGTACACCGACGCGTTCGATGACCCGAACCTGCCGGGCACGATGACGACCACGATCACGCTGAAGGCCGTGTCGGTCGGCACCGAGTTGAACATCGAACAGGCCGGTGTGCCCGACGCGATCCCCGCCGACGGCTGCTACATCGGCTGGAGCGAATCGCTCGCGCTGCTCAAGCTGCTCGTCGAGGCAGACATTCCCGCCGGCATGTGAGACCTGTGCACACCTCCCCAACCCATTCCGGCCAGCGCTACTCGCGCTGGCGTTCGCCGGGAAACGTCACCTGATGGCGACGTTTCAATTCCCGCCTCACCCCTGCGACCGCAGGGGAGGGAGACGACGCGCAGGAAGGTTGTTCCCCTCCCCTGCGACTGCAGGGGAGGGATAGGGTGGGGTGCAGTACCACGCTCAGGAACACGAGCAACGCATGATCGAGCGAACCAATCTTCCCGCCGCCGCGCTGCTCGCCCGCTACACGAGCGACACGGGCGCCTACACCGACTGCTATTCGACGACCGTGCCGGGCGTCGTCACGCACGAACGATTCGTGCGCGCGTTCTACACCGGCTTCGTGTTCCGCATCGAACGCCTCCTGCTCTCCGCGTTCGCGAAGCGGCCCTCGACGGACACCGATGTCGACGAGCTCGCGGCGGGCGCCCGGGATCAGTTCGCGGCCTGGGACGTGGAAGCTCGCGCGCCCGACCAGGTGCTGCTGCGCGATTTCACCGGCCGCACCCGCTCGTGGCTGATGGTCGAGCCGACCTGGGACTGCCGCGGCACGACGCTCTATTTCGGCTCCGCCGTCGTGCCGAAGGTGGACGCAGCCAGCGGCGAACGCCGCCTCGGCCGCCGCTTCGAACTGCTGCTCGGCTTCCACAATCTCTATTCGCGCGTGTTGCTGCGCGCTGCGCGCGCGCGGGTGCTGCGCGCCTGAAGTAGGATGGCCGCTCCTCGCGCAGGAGCAGGCCCATGCAACTCGGTGCTTTCTCGATCAGTCTCGCGGTGAAGGACATCCACGCGTCGATGGCGTTCTACGAGAAGCTCGGCTTCCGCACGTTCGGCGGGGGCGAGCAGGTGAAGAACTGGGTGATCCTGAAGAACGGGCCCGTGATCATCGGGCTGTTCCAGGGCATGTTCGAGAAGAACATGCTCACGTTCAACCCGGGCTGGGACCAGGACGCGAAGAACGTGGACCCGTTCACCGACGTGCGCGAGCTGCAGCGGCAGCTCGAGGCGCAGGGCGTCGCGCTCGCCGATCGCGCGAAGGACGGCACCGGCCCGGGCTACTTCGTGGTCGTCGACCCGGACGGCAACCCGATCCTCGTCGACCAGCACCGATGAAGCTCGTTGCCCACAAACGACCCGCGAGCGAGAAGCTCGATCGCCTCGAGTACGTGCGCGACGACGGCACGCGCAGCGCGATCGACATGCCGCGCCAGGGCATCCTGCCGCACGACCTCATCCACTACGTGGTCGAGCAGGGCTTCGCGCTGCGCGACGGCTTCCTCAGCCTCGTCGCCGCCGGCGGCGACGCGCGCTACGTGATGGAGATGGCGCACGACGCCGGCAACCGCGACCGCGCAGCGCGCGCCGTGCAGGCAGAGGCGCTCGTCGAGGCGTTGCAGACGCAGTTGTGGGCCGGCGCGTTCGACCGCGAGGCCTTCGAGTACGGCGTGCAGACGGCGTCGTTCGCGCGCGGCGTCGCCGTGCCGACGCTCGATCGCGATGCCGGGCCGCTGTTCGACCGCGCCCGCGAGCTCGCGGAGCGATGGGCGCAGGTGCCGCCGCACGGCACGCTCGTGCTGGAGTTCGCGCCGCCATGATGCGCGTGCTCGTCGTGCTGGCCGCGCTCGCGGTCGCCGCGTGCGCGGCGCCGCGCGCGCTCGACTGCCCGGTCGGCGCGAGCATGCAGGTCTCCGAGCACCTCTATTTCGGGACCGCCACGCCCGACGGCGTGGTCGGCGACGCCGAGTGGCAGGCATTCCTGCGTGATGAAGTGACGCCGCGTTTCCCGGACGGCCTCACGACGTGGAACGCGGACGGGCAGTGGCGCGGCAACGACGGAACCATCGTGCGCGAGGGCTCGCACGTGCTGCAACTGCTGCATCCGCGCGACGCGCGCGTGGATGCGGCAATCGTGGCGATCGTCGAGTCGTACAAGTCCCGCTTTCGCCAGGAAGCGGTGTTGCGCGTGACCGCGCCGGCCTGCACGTCGTTCTGAGCCGATGCCGCACCTGCTCGACAACATCTTCTGGCACGCGTTGAGCGGCCCGCAGAAGCATTTTTCCGAAGGCGTCGACCATGCGCGCCGATTCGCGCGCGGGTTTTCGCCGATCGTCGCGTTCCCCGACCCGCAGCGGCCGGACTTCGACGCTCTCGCGCCGTTCTGCACGCCGGACGAGCACTTCTACTGCCATGGCTGGTCCGGCGCGGCGCCGCGCGGCTGGCGGATCGAGAAGGACGCGGCGATGTTCAAGATGATCTGGGACGGGCCGATCCCGGCGGAAGACGCCGCGCCCGACGCGATCCCGCTGCGCGCCGAGCACGCGCCACAGGCGGTCGCGCTCGCGACGCTCACGAATCCCGGGCCGTTCGGCATCCGCACGATCGAGCTCGGCGAGTATTTCGGTTACTTCGAAGGCGACCGCCTCGTCGCGATGACCGGCGAACGCTCCGCCGCGCCGGGCCTGCGCGAGATTTCCGGCGTCTGCACGCACCCCGACTTCCAGGGCCGCGGCCTCGCGCGCAAGCTGGGCCTCAAGGTGATCCGTCGCCAGTTGCTGCGCGGCGAAACGCCGTTCCTGCACGTGATGAGCCACAACACGACGGCGCACACGATGTACCAGCGCATGGGCTTCCGCGACCATCGCGAATCGCCGGTGCGGGTGGTCTGCCGCGCGTAACGTCGCTGGCCGGCGCTTGTCGCAATTCCTGCCAGGCCACGGGGGCCTGGGCCGCGGGCGCGGGTGAGCTAGGATCGCGGTCCCGGACACCATCGCGAGGATCCCCATGACCTACCAGGGAAGCTGCCACTGCGGTCGCATCGCGTTCGAGGTCGAGGGCAGCATCGACAACGTGCTCGCGTGCAATTGCTCGATGTGCGGGAGGAAGGGTTCACTCCTGTGGTTCGTGCCGCGCGATGCGCTGAAGCTGAAGACGCCGGAAGGCGACATGGCGACGTACACGTTCAACCGCCACGTGATCAAGCATCGCTTCTGCCCGGTCTGCGGCATCCATCCGTACGGCGAAGGCACCGATCTGAAGGGCAACCCCATGGCCGCGATCAATGCGCGCTGCCTCGAGGACGTGGCCCTCTCGACGTTAAAGGTGGTCGAGTACGACGGTCGGTCGAAGTGACCATCGTGTCCAGGCTGCGGTTCAAGATCTCGATGTCGCTCGACGGCTATGTCGCCGGGCCGGAGCAGAGCGTGAGCAACCCGCTCGGCATCGGTGGTGAGCGGCTGCACGCGTGGGCGTTCCGATTGGACTATTTCCGGAAATTCCTCGGCATCCGGGAGCCCGGCGCCGTCGACGAGAGCACGGCCGTGGTCGAGGAATCCGTCGCGAACATCGGCGCGACGATCATGGGTCGCAACATGTTCGGCGGCCATCCGGGCGAGTGGGCCGCTGCGGACCCGTGGAACGGCTGGTGGGGCGACGATCCGCCGTTCCACCATCCGGTGTTCGTGCTCACGCACCATGCGCGCACGCCGCTGGCGATGAAGGGCGGGACGACGTTCCACTTCGTCACCGACGGCATCGAGTCGGCGCTCGCGCAGGCGCGCGCGGCTGCGGGCGAGAGGGACATCACGCTCGCCGGCGGCGCGTACGCCGCGCAGCAGTACCTGCGGGCGGGCCTCGTCGACGAGATGGAGATCAACCTCGCGCCGACGCTGCTCGGCGCGGGCGAGCGGTTGTTCGACGGCACCGGCGACTCCCTGCACGGCATGCAGCTCGTGCGCACGGTCGCAACGCCGCACGTGGTGCACATGAAGTTCGCGCGATCGTGAGCGCGGTTCGCGGTGCATTCTTCAAGGCGCTCGCTGCCTGGGCAGCGATCATTCCGTTCGCCATCCTGAATGGCTACGTCCGCCAGGCGGTGCTGGTTCCCGCACTCGGTCCGGTGTGGGGGCTGGCGGCGAGCGGCGTGCTGCTGTCGATCGTCATCTTCGCCGCGGCCTGGCTCGCGGCGCCGTGGTACGGGCCCGCCGCTCGGCGCTTCGGCATCTGGATCGGCGTGTTCTGGCTCGTGCTCACGCTCGGTTTCGAGATCGGCATGGCGGCTGGTGCGCAGGACAAGAGCTGGGAGGACGTCGCGCGCGCGTTCAATCCGGCCACCGGCAACCTGTGGCTGCTCGTGCTCGCGACGACGCTGTTCGCGCCGGCGATCGCGGCGCGCAGGAGCGGGCGATGAAGCTCGTCGAGGTACGCACGTACCGCCTGCAGCCTGGCGTGCGTGACCGATTCCATCGACTGTTCGCCGCGGCGCAGCCACTCGTGCGGACGGCGTTCGACGTGGTCGCGTTCGGGCCGTCGGCGCACGATCCCGACTCGTACTTCCTCGTCCGCGCGTTCGACGACGTCGCGCACCGCCAGTCCAGCCAGGATGCGTTCTACGGCTCCGATGCGTGGCGACTGGGACCGCGCGAAGCGATCGTCGCGCTGATCGTCGACTACCTGGATGCCACGTTCCCGCTCGACGCGGCCGGCGTCGACGCGCTCCGTCGCTAGAATCGGCATATGCAGGCAGTCGTCGAATTCATCCTCGAGATCGATCGGCTCAAGGCCGTCACCCGCAAGGTGAAGCCGATGGGCCAGGACCGCTACGAGAACTCCGCGGAGCACTCGTGGCAGCTGGCGTTGCTCGCGCTGTCGCTCGCGCCGCACGCCGATGCGGGCACCGACATGGATCGCGTCGTGCGGATGCTGCTGGTCCATGACATCGGGGAGATCGACACCGGCGACACGCTCGCGTTCGTCGAGCACGGCTGGGCCGAGCGCAAGGCGGCGGAGCTCGCCGCCGTCACGCGCATCTTCGGGTTGCTGCCCGACGGCGAGGGCGAACTTATGCTCGAGCTCTGGCGCGAGTTCGAGGCCGCCGAATCGCGCGAGGCGCGCTTCGCGAACGCGATCGATCGCGTGATGCCGGTGCTGCTGAACCTCGCGAACCGCGGCCAGAGCTGGCGCGAGAACGACGTGAGCTACGAACGCGTGGTGAAGCGCATCGAGCCGCCGATCCGCGGCGGTTGCCCGGCGCTGTGGGACTGGCTCGCGCCGCGCCTGGAGCAGGCGCGCGTCGACGGCTGGTTCGGCGGCGCCGGATGAAGACGCTCGGTCGCGGGTTTGCGCTCGACGTCGCCAGCTCGCTCGCACGGCTGCCCGGCCCGGATGGCGCGCGCTTCGTCGAGCTCGCGCAGCACGGCACGCTCAACGTCGAGCTGTACGCGCCGCGCGGGCACGATGCGCAGCAGCCGCACGCTCGCGACGAGGCATACGTCGTCGTCGCGGGCAGCGGCGACTTCGTGTGTGGCGACGCACGGACCTCGTTCGGACCGGGCACGCTGTTGTTCGTGCCGGCGGGCGAGTCGCACCGGTTCGAGCAGTTCAGCGAGGATTTCGCCGCCTGGGTGCTGTTCTACGGCCCGGACGGCGGCGAGCGCGGCTGAACCGCGAATCTTCGTTGCACGTTGCACGCCAGCGCGACCTGGCTGCCATCATCGCGGGTGGTCGAACGGGAGCAGGAAATGAACACCAGATCGCTCGGGATCCTCGTGGCATTGCTCGCGTTCGCCGCGGCCGCGCCCGCTCATGCCGGCGACATGGTATCGAAGCAGTCGCAGATGGACGCGGAGGTCAATGCGCTGCTCGTCGAGATGCGCGCGTCAGGCTGCCGCTTCAACCGCAACGGCTCGTGGTACGACGCAGCCGACGCGTCGGAGCACCTCAACAAGAAGTACGACTACCTGCGCTCACGATTGTCGTCGACCGAACAGTTCATCGAGAAGGGCGGTTCCACCAGCAGCATGAGCGGCAAGGCGTACCAGGTGCAGTGCGGCGACGCGAAGGCCGTGACGAGCGGCGAGTGGCTGACGACCCGGCTCGGCGAGCTGCGCAAGAGTGGTCGTCTCGAAAACGAGCGCCGTGAAGCCGAGGAAGAACACGAAAAGGAAGAGCGCGAGGAAAAGGAAGGCCGCGACTAGAGCGCCACCTTCCGCAGCAACGAGAGGTCCGCCGAACACCGTCTGCGTCGCGGGGATGTACAGCGGGCAGCGCGTGCAGGGCCTTCGCGGCGCGGCGCAGGCCGGTCAACGTGCGGGCGGGGAGTTTCTCGGGCGCGCTCGCCATGGAAACAGCACGACGTGCTGCCGGGCTGCGTTCTGAAAACCCTCGTCAGGCGCGCTCACGGAGCGCTTTCGCATAGATCGGAAGAGCGTCGTGTAGGGAAAGAGTGTCTTCGCCTGTGTAG
>CALKUS010000042.1 GCA_937996755.1 uncultured Pseudomonadota bacterium
TTCCCATTTCCCATTTCCCATTTCCCATTTCCCATTTCCCATTTCCCATTTCCCACGCGACGAAGGCGTATCCTGCTGCCAATGGGTGCATTCAAGGATCACTTTTCCGGCCACGCCGCGATCTACCGCGACGCGCGACCGCGCTATCCGCGCGAGCTCTACGACTGGCTCGCGGCGCAGTGCGCGCGGCACGCGCTCGCGTGGGACGCGGGCTGCGGCAACGGCCAGGCGTCGGTCGAGCTGGGCGAGCGCTTCGATGCCGTGCTTGCCACCGATCCGAGCGCGCCGCAAATCGAGAACGCGATCGCGCACCCGCGCGTGTCGTATCGCGTCGAGCCCGCGGAGCGCTGCAGCGCGGCCGATGCGTCGGTCGACCTCGTCACGGTCGCGCAGGCGCTGCACTGGTTCGATTTCGCGCGCTTCTTCGCCGAGGTCGGGCGCGTGCTCGTGCCGGGCGGCGTGTTCGCGGCGTGGAGCTACGGCCTGATGCAAATCGAGCCGACGTTCGACGCCGTCGTGCAGGCGCTGTACGAGCCGGTGCTCGGCCCGTACTGGCCGCCCGAGCGCGCGCACGTCGAAGCGGGCTACGCGACGATCCCGGTGCCGTTCGAAGCGGTATCTGCGCCGCCGTTCGCGATGCGCGCGCGCTGGAACGTCGAGCAGGCGCTCGCGTACCTGGAGACCTGGTCCGCGCTGCAGCGCTTCCGCAAGGCGACCGGTCGTGATCCACTGTTGGAAATGGGTCCGCGGTTGCGCGAAGCCTGGGGCACTGACGCGGAACGCGACGTGGTTTGGCCGCTGGTCATCAAGGTCTCCAGGAAACAGAGCTGAGCTGACTTGACTCAACGCCTCTCGAAGGAAGTGGGAGCGGCCCTGCCAGCAGCCCGACGGCGCGCAGCGTCAGCGGGTCGCCGTGCCGCAGCTTCGGAGACGCGCCGTCTGTGGCCGCGATCGCGAAGGGTCTGGGATACTTCGTGGCACACGCGCGGCGCTTTCGGATCGCGGCCATGGGCCGCTCCCACCGCGATGAGACACCTCGAGGCCAGCAGATGATCCGCCACATCAAGCATGTGTTGAGTGACGACGAAGTCGCACACCTCGTCGAAGTCGCGCGCCACGTGAAGTTCGTCGACGGTCGCGCGACGAATCCCGACACGACGATCAAGAACAACATGCAGGTGCCGCACAACGACCCCGCTGCGAACGAGCCGGGCATGCTGCTGCGCGAGGCGTTGTTCCGGAACGCGGAAGTGCGCGCGTGGGCGCACGCGAAGCAGATGGCGCGCCCGACGATGGTGCGCTACGAGCCCGGCATGAACTACGGCTGGCACGTCGACGAGGCACTGTTCCCGTCGAACCCGCCGATGCGCTCGGATCTTTCCTGCACGGTGTGGCTCACGCCGCCCGACAGCTACGACGGCGGCGAGCTCACGATCGAGCTCGGCCAGCAGCAACTGTCGTTCAAGGGCAACGCCGGCGACGCGATCCTGTATCCGTCGACCACCATCCACCAGGTCGCGCCCGTCACGCGCGGCGTACGCCTGGTCGGCATTACCTGGATCCAGAGCTGGATCGCCGAGACGCCGAAGCGCGAGTTGCTGCTGCAGATCGACGAGCTGCGCAATCTGGAACATGCGGCGCGCAAGGACCCGCGGGCGCTGGTGTTGCTGGAGAGCCTGCGGACGAACCTGTTCCGCATGTGGGCGGATACTTGAAGCGCCGGTTCGCGCGCAGCGCGAACACGTTTTGACGTCATCCCGGCGCAAGCCGGGACCCAGCGTCGTTGATCGCCATAGGCACTGGATCCCGGCTTTCGCCGGGATGACGACAACGGGCGGGTTGCGACGCTAAACCGACCGCTCGCTGCGGCTCTTGCACAGCGCAACGAGCCGCCGCGCCGCGCGCGTCGCGATCGCGCACAGCGCCTGCACGTGCGCGTCGGTGTAATGGTTCGCCTCGCGGTGCTCGGTGTCGAGCACGCCGAGCAGCTTGCCGCGATCGGCGATCGGCACCGCGAGCTCGGACAGGCGCGCGGCGTCGTCGAGCACGTAGCGGCCGTCGGCGCGCGTGTCGTCGACGCGTTCGGGCTTGCCGCTCGCGGCACACGTGCCGACGATGCCCTCGCCGAGCTTCAGGCGGATGCGGTTCTCGAAGATGCGCTCGGCGCAGCGTTTCGCGCCCCATGCGGCGTACTGCGACACCGACTGGCCGTCGGCATCGAGCAGGTAGATCACGCAGTCGTCGAGGTCGAGCGCGCGACCCGCGAAGTCGGCCAGCGTCCACGCGACGTCCAGCTTCGATTCGCAGACGGCCAGCATCGCGTCGAGCCGCTCGAGCAGGGTCTCGCGCGCGCGATCGAAGACGACGATGGGGTCGTGGCTGATGGTCGGCCGCATGGCGCGCATCTTGAGCGCGCGACGGACGCGACGCAATCGTTGCGTGCGTGCCTGACGGCCGGGAGCGCGCCTGTCCCCGGTGTCATGGGTGGACGCACCC
Organism: uncultured Pseudomonadota bacterium; assembly: GCA_937996755.1. GTDB lineage: Bacteria > Pseudomonadota > Gammaproteobacteria > Xanthomonadales > Ahniellaceae > CALKUS01. Next base: position 2,497 of record CALKUS010000042.1, read on the forward strand.
ACGGAGTTGCGGCCTGACGGGGCCGCTCCCCCGCAAACGACGACGCCGCGGAGGTCCGCGGCGTCGTGAAGTACTGGAAGCAGTCTTCGAAACCAGCCATCCCTGGCGCGTGGCATCCGGCCCGCACATCCCTGTGCGGGCGTTCGCCCTCGCACGCGTTCCCTGAGGGGAACGCGTCAGCGCTCGGGCTCACCCCCTCTTCATGGCCCCGAAGAACTCGTCGTTCGTCTTCGTGTTCTTCATCTTGTCGAGCATGAATTCCATCGCGGCGAGCTCGTCCATCGGGTGCACGAGCTTCCGGAGGATCCAGATCTTCTGCAGCATGTTCGGGTCGATCAGCAACTCCTCGCGGCGCGTGCCGGATCGGTTGATGTTGATCGCGGGGTACACGCGCTTCTCGCCGATGCGACGGTCGAGGTGCACTTCCATGTTGCCCGTGCCCTTGAACTCCTCGTAGATCACCTCGTCCATCTTCGAGCCGGTCTCGATGAGCGCGGTCGCGAGGATGGTGAGCGAGCCGCCTTCCTCGGCCTTGCGCGCGGCGCCGAAGAAGCGCTTCGGGCGCTGCAGGGCGTTCGCGTCGACGCCACCGGTGAGCACCTTGCCCGAGGCCGGCACGACGGTGTTGTAGGCGCGCGCGAGGCGCGTGATGGAGTCGAGCAGGATGACGACGTCCTTCTTGTGCTCGACGAGGCGCTTCGCGCGCTCGATCACCATCTCGGCGACCTGCACGTGGCGCACGGCGGGCTCGTCGAACGTCGACGAGATGACCTCGGCGCGCACGGTGCGCTGCATCTCCGTCACTTCTTCAGGGCGCTCGTCGATCAGCAGGATGATCAGGTGCACTTCCGGATGGTTGTGCACGATCGCCTGCGCGACGTTCTGCAGCATCATCGTCTTGCCGGCCTTCGGCGGCGACACGATCAGGCCGCGCTGGCCCTTGCCGACCGGCGCCATCAGGTCGAGGATGCGGCCCGTGATGTCTTCCGTCGAGCCGTTGCCGCGCTCGAGGTGGAACGCCTCGCGCGGGAACAGGGGCGTGAGGTTCTCGAACAGCACCTTGTGCTTCGACGCTTCCGGCGGCTCGTCGTTGATCGTGTCGACCTTGAGCAGCGCGAAGTAGCGCTCGCCGTCCTTCGGCGGACGGATCTTGCCGATCAGGTAATCGCCAGTGCGCAGGTTGAAGCGGCGGATCTGGCTCGGGCTGACGTAGATGTCGTCCGGGCCCGCGAGGTAGGACGAGTCGAACGCGCGCAGGAAGCCGAAGCCGTCCTGCAGGATCTCGAGCACGCCTTCGCCGCCGATGCCCTCCGCCGTGCGGCACAGCACCTTCAGCAGGTTGAAGATCACGTCCTGCTTGCGCGCGCGCGCCACGCCTTCCGAAATGCCGAGCTGGTCGGCCAGGTCGATGAGCGCCTGCGCGTTCATGCGCTTGAGCTCGGTCAGGCTGGTCGGCGCATTCGGCGGCAGCGGCGGCAGCGGGCCCTGCGGCATGCGGTCGCCGCGATCGCCCTGGTTGCCGCGCTCGCCCTGGTTGCCGCGCTCGGGGCGGCTGTCCTGGTTGCCGCGTTCGCCGCGATCGCCGCGATCGCCGCGATCGCCGCGATCGCGGTCGCGATGCCGGCCATGGCGACCGTGGCGGTCTTCGCGCGGTGGACGTTGCTGTTGCTGGTTCGGTTGCTGTTCGTCGCCGGACGCCGGCTGGGCGGCGCTGGCTTCGCCGTCGGCGCGGGGCGCTTCGTTGGCGGTCATGTTCTCGGCCTCGTTCGCCGGAATGGACGCGGCCGCATCATCGGCCACGCCGGAATCGCGCTGCTTGCGCATGGCAAATCGTCGTGTAGGGGGAGGGAAAGCTTTGCAGCGAAGGGAGCGAAAGCCGCAATGGGGGCTTCCGTGGGATGGGCGGAAATTAGCACTGCGGGCTGCGGCGGGCAACGGGTGCGGCGCCCGTTCACAGGATCGTCATCCCGAGCGAACGCGAGGGAACTCGCTGTTCGCTCGGGCAACTCGATTACCGAGGGCGATCCTTCGCGCCCTCTCGGGCGCTCAGGATGACCCAACTGATCGACGCGATGTGCTCGCGTTTCCTCAGATGGCTTTGTCGATCAGTTGGGTCAGCTGCGACTTGTTGACGGCGCCGATCTGCGTGGCCTGCACCTTGCCGTCCTTGAAGATCATGAGCGTCGGGATGCCACGCACGTTGTAGCTGCGCGGGGTCTTCTGGTTCTGGTCGATGTTCACCTTCGCGACCTTCAGGCGGCCGGCGTAGGCGGACGCGACTTCGTCCAGCAACGGCGCGATCATCTTGCACGGCCCGCACCACTCGGCCCAGAAATCGACGAGCACGGGCTCGCTCGAGTTGAGTACCTGGTTCTCGAATTCGTCGTCATTGACGTGGGCGATCTGCTGGCTCACTGAGCTCTCCTGGGGACGCGGGTGCGGCAAAAAAGGGCGGTCTGGCGCGGTCGGGGCCTGGTTTCGGCTACACTCGGCGCCACTTTCGGGCTATCGGCGCCGGAAACCGCGGGACCTCCGCCAGCGGCTCCGACGCGATTCTCGACCCTCGCCGGACGGCTTTCAAGCCGACCGGCCGAGTCGCAAATCCCTTCCGGGATCCGCAATATGCGGCCTCCCGAGTGCAATTCAACGTTCACCTCCCCCCGCCCGCCCGAATCGTCCCGGCCGCAGGCGGCATCGACGAAACGGATCCATGTCCAGTACTGAAACCAGCGGCGCTCCCGCCGACACGACCCCGACGCCGATGGGCGCGGAGGCCGCTACGCCGGCCATCGTCGTCCCCGAAACCGTCGTGGCCGATACGCGGCCCCTCACCGACGTCACGTTCGACTCCTTCGACCTGCATCCGCTGCTGCGCGCCGGCCTCGAGGAGGCGGGCTTCGTGCGCACCACGCCGATCCAGGCGATGACGCTGCCGATGACGCTCGCGAACAAGGACATCGCCGGCCAGGCGCAGACCGGCACCGGCAAGACGCTCGCGTTCCTCGTCACGATCCTGAACCGCCTGCTCGCGAATCCCGCGCGCGCCGACCGCAAGGCCAGCGACCCGCGCGCCGTCGTGCTGGCGCCCACGCGCGAGCTCGCGATCCAGATCGAGAAGGACGCGCGCGGCATCGCGCGCCAGTCCGGGCTGCGCTTCGCGCTGATCTACGGCGGCGTGGACTACGACAAGCAGCGCGAGCTGCTGCGCGCCGGCACCGACGTGATCATCGCCACGCCGGGCCGCCTGATCGACTACGTGAAGCAGCACGTGGTCTCGCTCGGTTCCACGGAGATCGTGGTGCTGGACGAGGCCGACCGCATGTTCGACCTCGGCTTCATCAAGGACATCCGCTTCCTGCTGCGCAAGATGCCGCCGCGCGAGGAGCGCCAGAGCCTGCTGTTCTCGGCGACGCTCAGCCACCGCGTGCTGGAGCTCGCGTACGAGCACATGAACGACGCGCAGAAGCTCGTCGTCGAGACCGACAACGTCACGGCCGACCGCGTGCGCCAGGTGGTCTACCTGCCGGCGAACGAGGAAAAGCTGCCGCTGCTCATCGGCCTGCTCTCGCGCATGGACGCCCACCGCACGATGGTGTTCGTCAACACCAAGGTGTGGTGCGAGAAGGTCGCGCGCGCGCTCGAGCGCGCCCACTTCTCGGTCGGCGTGCTCTCCGGCGACGTGCCGCAGTCCAAGCGCGAAAAGCTGCTCGCGAAGTTCAAGCGCGGCGAGCTGGAGATCCTCGTCGCGACCGACGTCGCCGCGCGCGGCCTGCATATCCAGGACGTGAGCCACGTCTTCAATTTCGACCTGCCGTTCGACGCCGAGGACTACGTGCACCGCATCGGCCGCACGGCGCGCCTCGGTGCGGAGGGCGACGCGATCAGCTTCGCCTGCGAGCTCTACGCGATGTCGCTGCCCGACATCGAGGCGTACATCGGGCAGTCGATCCCGCGTTCCGCCGTCGACCCGGCATTGCTCGAGCCCGTGAAGCGCGAGCCGCGCGTGGTGGTGGCGAACCCCGACGTCGTCGACGAAGCGGATTCGCGCATCGACACGCAGATGCCGCCGAAGCCCTCGTCGGGCGGCGGTGGCGGCGGTCGCTCGCGCAGCGGCGGTCCCGGTGGCGGCCGCGGTGGTCGCAACGCTGGCGGTGGTGGCGGTCGCGGACCGCGTCGCGAGGGCGAACGTCGCGAAGGCGGCTCGCGCCGCGAGCACGGCGACCCGCAGCGCACCGGCAGCACGCACGCCGAGCGCGTCGCGCGCGTCGAGGCGCGTCGCGAAGGCATTCCCGCGGAGACGCCGGCAGCCGCGGCCGTGGATCCGGCCAAGCGCAAGCGGCGTCGCCGCCGGCGCAGCGAGCGCAAGCCCGCCGAGGCCACGCTGAACACGGCCGCGACGAACACGGCACCCGTCGCCGCGCCGGCGCCCGCGTCCGAGCCGCTGCTCGGCCGCATCAAGCGCGGGCTCAAGTCGTTGCTGAACAGGCTTCCGGTGCCGGGTCGCCGTCGCTGACGATTCCTGTGGGAGCGACTTCAGTCGCGATCTGTTTGTTAAGGAAAGATCGCGACTGAAGTCGCTCCCACCAGATCCGGCCCTTTTCCCGCTCCGATGCCGGGTGTCCGCCGGCGCCTTCCCTGGCGCCCGTTGGACTTCGTTGGGCCGCACTCTCGGACCTCCTGTCCTCGACCGACTCGCGCCGCGGTCGCCCGACGGCGACCGCGAAGCGCGCGAGTCGATTTGCTACCCTTCCGACGGTTCGTTCTCCGGCCGTCCTTCCATGCTCGACGCGTTGCCCGACCTGCTGACCCGCCAGCGCCACCTGGCGCTTGCGGCGATCGCGGCGCTCGCGGCCGGGCTGCTCGCGGTGCTCGTGCAGCTCACCTGGCTCGCGCTCGATGCGGCCGCGCCGCCGGCGCCCATCGTGCCGACGACCGGGACCATCGCCGCGCCGTCCGCGCCGTCCGCTTCGCTCTCGCGCTGGCACCTGTTCGGCAACGCGCTGCCGACGGCGGACGACCGTGCGATCGCGTCGGCCGCGCCCGATTCCACGCTGTCGCTGCTGCTGCGGGGCGTGATCGCCGGTGACGATCCGAAGGACGGCCGCGCGATCGTGGCCGAACGCGACGGCAGCAACGAGCGCAACGTGCGCGCCGGCGAGGAGATCGCGCCCGGCGTCGTCGTCGATTCCATCTACCCAGACCGCGTGATGTTGTCGCGCGGCGGCGCGCTCGAGGCACTGCGCCTGCCGCAACCCGGCGAAGGAACTACGGCCGGCGCTGGCGCCACGCCGCGCGGGCCGCTGCGCAACACGGCGCCCGGCTCCGCTGCGCCCACCGCGACCGCGTCGCCGTCGTTCGTGAACCCGGTGATGTCGCTCGGCGGCGCGAACATGGCGCAGCTCGGCAAGTCCACGGGCGTCGATCCGCAGCAACTGCAGCAATGGGCGCAGCAGATCAGCGCGTCGCCCGTGATCGAGGACGGCAGGATCGTCGGCATGAAGGTGCAGCCCGGTGCCGACGCCACGCTGTTCAACCGCATCGGCCTGCGCGCCGACGACATCGTGACCGCCGTCAACGGCATCGCGCTCGATTCGCCGACGCGCGCCACCGAAATCGCATCGACGCTGTCCGCGTCGGCTTCGGCGCGCGTCACCGTGCGCCGCAACGGCCGCGTCGAAAACCTCACCGTGAGCCTGCGCTGATGCGTCGGCCGTTTCCGGAGCACACCAAGCCAATGTCGAGTCGCCTGCTCGCCTTCCTGCTCGCCCTTGTTCCCTGCGTCGCCCTGGCGCAACCGGGCGAGCACACGCTCAACCTGAAGGACGCCGACATCCGCGTGTTCATCGCGACGGTGTCGGAGATCACCGGCAAGTCGTTCATCGTGGACCCGACCGTCGAGGGCAAGGTGAACGTGGTTTCGTCGAAGCCGATGACGGCCGACGAGGTGTACGACGTCTTCGAATCGGTGCTGCGCGTGAACGGCTTCGCGGCCGTGCCGTCGGGCAACATGGTGAAGATCCTGCCCGAGGCGCTCGCCAACCAGCAGATGACGCTCGCGGCGCCCGGCGGCGGCCCCGACGCGCTCGTCACCAAGCTGCTCGAGCTGAAGCACGTCTCCGCCACCGAAATGGTGCAGCTGCTGCGGCCGATCGTCCCGCAGGGCGCGGTACTGCAGTCGCACCAGGGCTCGAACGCGATCCTGATCTCCGACCGCGCGTCCAACGTGACGCGCATCCAGGCGCTGATCGCGCGCATCGACCAGGCGTCGGACGCGTCGATCGAAGTGATCCCGCTGGAGCACGCGAACGCCGCCGAGCTCGCGCGCACGCTGACGACGCTCAACGACGACAAGGCGGCCGCGCTCGCGGGCGCGACGCCCACGCGCGTGTTCGCCGACACCCGCACGAACTCGCTGCTGGTTTCGGGCGACCGCGCGCAGCGCCTGCGCCTGCGCGCGATGATCTCGCACCTCGACACACCGCTCGACTCCGGCGAAAGCACGCAGGTGATCTACCTGCGCTACTCGAAGGCCGAGGACCTCGTGCCGATCCTCGAGTCCACCGCGCAGACGCTCACCGGCGGCACGGGCGCGAAGGACACCGTGAAGGCCGCCAACATCCAGGCGCACGCCGAGACGAACTCGCTCATCATCACGGCGGATCCGTCCGTGTTCCGCGCGCTCGCGTCCGTCGTGCGCCAGCTCGACGTGCGTCGCGCGCAGGTGCTGATCGAGGGTGTGATCGCGGAAGTCACCGAGGACTTCGCGCGCGAAGTCGGCGTGCAGTGGTTCACGGCGCCCGACAACGGCGAAGGCGGCGTCGGGACCGGCGTGATCGGCGGCACGAACTTCCCGGGCAGCTCGACGCCCGGCATCCTCGGCACGGCCGTCGCGCCGCTCACCGGCCTCGGCTCGGGCCTCGCGCTCGGCTACGTCGAGGGCACGATCTCGATCGGCGGCGAGGAGATCCTGAACCTCGGCGCGCTCGTGCGCGCGATCCGCGGCGACTCGGGCTCGAACATCCTGTCGCAGCCGACCGTCGTGACGCTCGACCACCAGGAAGCGCAGCTCAAGGCGGGCCAGGAAGTGCCGTTCCTGACCGGCCAGTACTCGAACACCGGCACGGGCGGCACGAACACGCCGACCAATCCGTTCCAGACGATCGAGCGCAAGGACGTCGGCCTCACGCTGCTCGTGACGCCGCACATCAACGAAGGCGACAGCGTGCGCCTGGACATCGAGCAGGAAGTCTCCTCGCTCGCACCGAGCGTCGACGGCGCTACCGACCTCATCACGAACAAGCGCGAGCTCAAGACGAGCGTACTGGTGGGCGACGGCGCGCTGCTCGTGCTCGGCGGCCTGATCAACGACGAGCTGCGCGAAAGCATCTCGAAGGTGCCGGCGCTCGGCGACATCCCGGTGGTCGGCAACCTGTTCCGCTACCGCCGCACCACGCGCAACCGCCGCGACCTGATGATCTTCCTCAAGCCGACCATCCTGCGCGACCAGGCGCTGGAGTCCGCGGTGTCGAGCGAGAAGTACAACTTCATGCGTGCGCGCCAGATCGAAACCGCCGATCCGCCGGGCCCGCCGAAGGCCGTGACGCCCGTGCCGATCCTGCCGGAGCGGGAGCCGCTGCCGCCGCCGCAGGCGAAGGCGGATTCCGACGACGACGGCGCAAAGCTGAAGCCGACCGAATCGCAGAAGCGCAAGCGCCTGGCCGAGCAGAAGGAAGCCGAGCGCCTCGCGAAGCAGGACGCCGAGAAGCGATGAGCGTTGCGTTGCCGCCGCGCCCGACGTTCGCGTTCGCCAAGCGGCACGGCGCGACGCTCGTCGACTGGCGCAACGGCCGCGCGCACGTCGCGCACCGCGGCGACGTGCGCGTCGAGACGCTGGCCGAGCTGCGCCGCTACCTCGGCGCGCCGCTCGAGCTCGAGCCGCTGGACGACGGCCGCTACACGCAGCTGCTGCGCGAGCTCTACGAACAAGGCGGCGCGGATGCGCGCGCGATGGTCGACTCGATGGACGCGGGCGAGGACCTCGGCGCGATCGCCGACGCGTTGCCCGAGCCGGAAGACCTGCTCGAGTCCGACGACGATGCGGTGATCATCCGCCTGATCAACGCGCTGCTCACCGAAGCGGTGAAGGAGAACGCGTCCGACATCCACATCGAGCCGTTCGAGAACCGGCTCGTCGTGCGCTTCCGCGTCGACGGCGTGCTGCGCGAGGTGCTGCAGAGCAAGCGCGCGGTCGCGCCGCTCGTGGTCTCGCGCATCAAGGTCATGTCGCGGCTCGATATCGCCGTGAAGGACAAGCGCGTCGCCGGCGGGATCGTCTCGAACTTCACCGTCACGTCCGGATGCGTTTGCAAAATGGAAGCCGGGGCGAATTTGCTTACCGGCCCTTCCAGACAGGCTTTGACCGCCGCTGCCTTCCGTTCGTCGGGGACGATGCAAAGAATCTTCTTTGCTTTCAAGATCTGCCGGATGGACATCGAAATCGCCTGCTGGGGAACTTCAGCGAGGTTCTTGAACCAGCCTTCTCCGACCTGTTGGCGCCGGCACGCCTCGTCCAGCTTGACCACAATATACGGCTGCTCAGTTTCAAAGTTTGCCGGCGGATCATTGAACGCGAGATGCCCGTTTTCGCCGATTCCCACAAAAGCCAGATCAACCGGCTTCCGGCTCAACTCCGCGCCGACCCGATGACACACCGTGCCGACATCGCCCTCCCCGTCCAACAGTTGGTAGTGTTTTATCCCAGCTGGTCGAATCAACCGCTCCAGCAGATACTTCCGGAAACTGGCCGGGTGCGTCACCGGTAACCCCACATACTCGTCGAGGTGAAACAACTCGACCTTTGCCCAATCAATTTCCGGCCAAGCCGTAAGCGTGCTCAGGAAATTCAATTGGGACGCTCCGGTCGCAACCACAATCCGAGCCATGCCTTGGGTAGTGATCAGCTGCTGCAAGGCTTTTGCAGCAATTGTCGCAG
>CALKUS010000043.1 GCA_937996755.1 uncultured Pseudomonadota bacterium
CGGTCGCGATGCCGCTGCTCGTGAGCAAGCGCTTCCTGCCGTTCGGCGCGAGCGTCTTCCGGCGCATCGCATTCATCGGCCTCGGCGGCGCCGAGCTGCGCGAGCGGCTCGAGTCGTTCGGCCGCGAGCTCGCTGCCGATGCGCGCAAGGCGAAGCCGCGCGCCGTCGCGGCATTGCGCGCGCACGTCGCGGCCGGCGACCGCGTGATCGTTGCGAGCGGCTCGGAAGAGAAGATCGTCCGGGCAGTGCTCGCTGCGCTCGGCCTGCCCGACGTGGGCGTGATCGCGTCGCAGATCGAGCTCGAACCCGCCGTGCTCATCCGCCGGCATTGCTATGGCGCCGCGAAATGCGTCGCGCTCGCCGAGGCGGGACACGAGCGCTGGGACGTCGCCTACAGCGACTCGCTCGCCGACCTGCCGCTGCTGCGCGCGGCGGATCGCCCCGTGCTGGTCGATGCAAAGCCGGCGATGGTCGCGGAAGCGACGCGGCTGCTCGGCCGCGCCCCGGAGCTCATCGACTGGACCTAACCGGCGAGCACCTGCGCCAGCTGCCAACCGCTCAGGCCCAGCACGACGATCGCGACGGACGCCATCACGGTGCGTGCGGGGAGGTATCGCACGAGCCATGCCGAGAGCGGCGCCGCGCAGGCTCCGCCCACCAGCAGCCCGCCGACGACGCCGACGTGCGAGATGCCCACCTGCGTGAGGAACATGGTGGAGATCGCGACCGTCACGACGAATTCCGCCGCGTTTACCGAGCCGATGGCCGTGCGCGGATCGCGGCCACGCGCGAGCAGCGTCGAGGTCGTGATCGGGCCCCAGCCGCCGCCGCCCACGGCGTCGAGCAGGCCGCCGATGAAGCCGAGCACGCCGGCGTGGCGCACTTCGCGTTGCGGCAGCTTGCCGAACGCGCGAACGAGCACGACCACGCCGAGCACGAGGAGGTAGGCGAGCACGTACGGCTTGATGCGCTCGCCGGGGATGTTCGCGAGGAAGTACGCGCCGGCCGCGCCGCCGACGGCGCCCGGGATCGCGAGCGACAGGAACAGGCGCTTGTCGACGTTGCGGTGGTACGCGTGGCTCGCACCGGAGATGCCGGTCGTCACGACCTCGGCCGCGTGCACCGCCGCGCTGGCCGTCGCCGGCGGCACGCCGAGGCTCAGCAGCACGGTCGACGATACGAGCCCGTACGCCATCCCGAGCGCGCCGTCGACGAGCTGCGCGAGGAAGCCGACGAGAACGAACAGCAGGAAGATTTCGCTTCCGTCCATGCCACCGCGCGCTCACGGAACCACGGACAGCTTGGCACGAAGCGGGCCGGCGGTCCGTCGAATGCCGGTTACCGACGGGAAATGCGCTTGCCGCAACCGGCGCGTCAGGCGTTGCCCAGGCGCTTCACGAAGCGCAGCGACGCGTCGACGTAGCCGCAGGCGCGGTAGAACGCGTGCGCGCCCTCGCGCTGCTCGGCGCTCGTGACTTCCACGCGGGCGGCACCGCGGCGCAGCGCGCGCACTTCCGCGTCCTTCAGCATCTGCCGGCCGAGCCCGGCGTTGCGATGCGCGGACGCCACGATGAGCGACGTGATGCGACAGCTCGTGCGCCCGAACGGCAGGTAGAACATGAAGTCGAGCGAGTACATCCCGCGCAGGTCGCCGTGCACGTCCGCGACGACGAGCACCATCGTCTCGTCGTTCATCATCACCTTGATCCGCGCGGTCGCCTCGTCGCGCGTGCACGGATAGCCGAGCTCGCCGAGCAGCGTGGCGACGGCGCTGGCGTCGGCGGGCGTCGCCTCGCGCAGCAGGGGAACGGTGCTCACGGTCTGGACTATCGCGTTCCGAAGACGACGATCGTCTTGCCTTTCACCGAGATCTTGCCGCTTTCCTCGAGCTGTTTGAGCACGCGACCCACCATTTCACGCGAGCAGCCCACGATGCGGCTGATTTCCTGGCGCGAGATGCGGATCTGGGTGCCATCCGGGTGCGACATGGCGTCCGGTTCGGTGCACAGGTCGACGAGCGTGCGCGACACGCGGCTCGTGACGTCCATGAATGCGAGGCGCGAAACCTTGCGGCTGGTGTGCAGCAGTCGCGACGTGAGTTGTGCGCCGATCGCGAACAGGATGCGCGGGCATTCGTCGTGCAGCGAGCCTTCGAACAGCGAGAACAGTCGTTCGTAGCCGATCTCGGCAAGCTCGCAGGCGGTGCGGCTGCGCACCAGCACCTCGCGGCGCTGCGGCTCGATGAACAGGCCCATCTCGCCGATGAATTCCCCCTTGTTCAGGTAGGCCAGGATCAGCTCGCGGCCGTCCTCGTCCTCGCTGGAGACGGCGAGCGAGCCGTCGATGATGTAGTAGAGCGTGCCCGCGCCGTCGCCCGGACGGAAGATCGGCGTCTTCCCGGGATAACGGCGGCGGTGACAGGAGCCGAGGAACTTCGTCAGCGTGCGGTCGTCCAGTGCCAATGCCTCCGGCACGTGGGCTCGCTGGGGCGTATCGATGAGCGGCTGGAAGCGCTCGGCCACGGACTGGTTCATCGGTGCTTCGGTCCCCTCGGTGGCAACACGGCTTTATAGGCCGGGCGGCGGGTGAATTCAAACTTTGCAATGTTTCGAGGGTACGGTTCCGACGCGCGGTCCGCCACCGCCGCCCGGCGACCGGGAGGGGGAATGCCGGCGTAGAATGCCCCCCGTCGAGCGCCGCCGTGGCGGCGGGGACTTGTGGTGCGGTTCGTAGCGTCGATAATGCGCGGCCTTTGACCGCCCCTAGCGCCGGGAGAAACCCGTGGTGAAACCCCTTCCTCGCCTGCGGCTGCAGGGCTTCAACAACCTGACCAAGGCGCTGTCGTTCAACATCTACGACATGAGCTACGCGGTCAGCAACGAACAGCGCGACCGCTACATCGAGTACATCGATGAGGCGTACAACGCCGAGCGCCTGACGAAGATCCTGACGGACGTGGCCGACATCATCGGCGCGAACATCCTGAACATCGCGCGCCAGGACTACGACCCGCAGGGCGCGTCGGTGACGATCCTGATCTCGGAACAGCCGATCATCGATCGCCGCGACGCCGGCAAGGATGCGATATCCGACGCGATGGTGGCGCACCTCGACAAGAGCCACATCACGGTGCACACCTATCCGGAGACGCACCCGCACAACGGCATCGCCACGTTCCGCGCCGACATCGACGTCGCCACGTGCGGCGTCATCTCGCCGCTGAAGGCCCTGAACTACCTGATCGAGAGCTTCGAGTCCGACATCGTCATCATGGACTACCGCGTGCGCGGCTTCACGCGCGACGTGAAGGGCAAGAAGCATTACATCGACCACCGCATCAACTCCATCCAGGAATACCTGTCGAAGCCGATCCGGCAGAAGTACGAGATGTTCGACGTGAACGTCTACCAGGAGAACATCTTCCACACGAAGATGCACGTGAAGGAGTTCGACCTGGACACCTACCTCTTCGAGGCACAGGCCGCCGACCTCGGCTTCAAGGATCGCGCGCGCATCGAAGGCCAGCTCAAGCGCGAGATCGAAGAGCTGTTCCACGGCCGCAATCTCGACTGAGTTGCGGCGTCGTAGATCGTAGGGTGGGCAGCTTCGCTGCCCACGCGTTCTAGACGCGGTACGCAAGCGCCTTCATCACCGCCGCCGTCAGCGCCATCAACCGCGGTACCGGTGCCGGCAGCTCGCGCGCGCCCGCATCCTTCGCCGCCTGGCCGTGGCGCGCCTCGTCGGCCTGCATCTCGCGCACGACGGCGCGGCTGCGCTCGTCGCCTGCGGGCAGCGTCTCGAGGTGCTCGCCGAGGTGCGCTTCCACCTGCCGCTCCGTCTCGACGACGAAGCCGAGGCTCTCGCGGTCGCCGATGAGCGCGGCGCCGGCGCCGATCGCGAACGAGCCGGCGAACCAGAGCGGGTTCAGCACGCTCGGCCCGCTGCCGAGCTCCTCCAGGCGCCTCGCGCACCACGCCAGGTGGCTCGCTTCCTCGTCCGCGGCATGCAACAGGTGGCTGCGGATGCCCGGGTCGCGCGCGATCGCCGCCTGGCCGAGGTACAGCGCCTGCGCGCACACCTCGCCCGCGTGGTTGATGCGCATGAGGCCCGCCGCGTGGCGGCGGGCCGCATCGTCGAGGGGCGCGGTCGGCGCGCCTTCCGCCGGATAGGCGCGGCCGGTCGCGGGCGCAGGGCCGAGCGTCGCGCCGAGCGCGCGCTGCAGGTGCGCGATCGCACGGTCGATCGGGGAGAAACGTCGCATCGGATCGTTCATGTCGCGAGGGCTTCTGAGATGGCGGTGACCGGATGCACAACCGGGACGACGAGCCCCGCTTCCGCGAGGCCCGCGTGCAGCCAGAGGCGGCAACCGATGTTCGTGGTGAGGAGGAGCTCGGGCGCGAGTTCGCGCAGTTGCTGCACGCGCTCGTCGCGCAGCGGCAGCGACTGCGCTTCGTGGTCGACGAAATGCAGGCCCGCCGCGCCGCAGCAGCGCGGCTGCAGCGGCAGCGGAGAAACTTCGAGGCCGGGCACGCGCGCGAGCAGCGGCATCAGCGCGCCTTCGTCCGCGATCGCACGCTGCGTGCACGGTACGAGCAGCGCGGCGCGCCGCACGCGCGGCGCATCCGTGCGCCATGGCCACGCCGGCTCGCGCGCGAGGAACGACATGAGCTCGTGCACGGGCGCGCGCGACGTCGCGCGCAGCGTCGCGTCGCAACCGCTCGTCGCATGCACGATCGCGTCGAGCTCCAGCCCGGCGAATGCGTCGCGCGCGTCGTCCGCGTCTTCGCGCGCCGCCTGCGAGTCGCCGGCGTGCCACGCGAGCGCGCCGCAGCAGTGCGGATCGGCAGGGGCGTGCACGTCGTAGCCCAGTCGCGTCAGCACGTGCACGGCCGCGTGCTGCGTATCGGCGTCGAGTACGGACGCGGCGCAGCCGCGGAACAAGCCGAGCACGCCGCGCCGCTGTCCTGCGGCCGGCGTGAACGACACCGGGCGACCGCGCATCCATGCGCGCGGTGCCAGCGCGATCGCGCGCGCAGCGCCCGGCGCGACACCGTTGCGCTGGGCGATGGCGGCACCGATACGCGTGCGACCGAGCGCGCGCACCGCAAGCACCGCGCGCAGCAGGCCGGGCCTGCGCGCCAGCGCACGCAGTCGGCGGCGCGGTTGCGTATCGCGCACACGCATCGGCGCGAGCGTGCGCGTCGCCGCGAGCAGCGGCAGGAATTCCACTTTCGACGGACACACCTGCGCGCAGCTGCCGCAGGCCAGGCAATTGTCGATGTGCGATGTCGCGCTTTCATCGGCGAGGCCCGCGACGAGCGCCCGCGCGAGCGCGACGCGGCCGCGCGGCGATTCGCCCTCGCTGCGCGCCACGCGATAGGTCGGGCAATGCGGCAGGCACAGCCCGCACATCACGCACTGGTCGGCGAGGCGCTCGATGGCCAGCTCGACTGGCTCGTGGGGACGGCTCGACAGGCTCTCCATCGCTCGTAGCGCGGCTCGCGGAAGTTCTGGCTTCGGTCGCGCGAAAAAGGCTTCCGTTCCGCCGCCGACCTCGTTAGTATGCGCGCCCCGCGCCGGTCCCGGCGCCGATCCCCGCCCGGCTCCAGCTGCATCGGACACGGGTGTTGACGGCCCGGAAATCGTTTGTATAATGCGCGGCTCCCTACGGCCGATTCGGTCGATGAGCGAAACGCTCAGCCAG
>CALKUS010000044.1 GCA_937996755.1 uncultured Pseudomonadota bacterium
GCATCCCGTCGTCGCTGCCGGTGTTCGAACTACCGCACATCCCGTTCGAGCGCACGCGCGAGCTGCTGCCCGCGTCGTTCACCATCGCGTTCCTCGCCGGCGTCGAATCGCTGCTTTCGGCGGTCGTTGCCGACGGCATGATCGGCGGACGGCACCGCTCGAACTGCGAGCTGGTCGCGCAGGGCGTGGCGAACGCGGCGTCCGCGCTGTTCGGCGGCTTGCCCGCGACGGGCGCGCTCGCGCGCACCGCCACGAACGTGCGCGCCGGCGCGCGCTCGCCGCTGTCCGGCGTGTTCCATGCGTTGTTCCTGCTCGCGTTCATGCTGCTGTTCGCGCGCTGGATGGCGTACGTGCCGCTCGCCGCGCTCGCGGCCGTGCTCGTCGTCGTCGCCTGGAACATGGCCGAGGTCGAATCGTTCCGGCACCTGCTGCGCGGGCCCTGGGGCGACCGCGCCGTGCTGCTGCTGACGTTCGCGCTCACCGTCGTGTTCGACCTCACGGTCGCGATCGAGGTCGGCGTGGTGCTGGCGGCGTTCCTGTTCATGCAGCGCATGGCGGACGTCGTCGAGGTGGGGCAGCACGCGAGCCTGATCGAGGAAGACGTCGACGACCTCGTCGGGCCGGCGGCCGCCGACCAGCGCGCCGCGCTGCCGCCGGGCGTCGAGGCGTTCCAGATCGCGGGCCCATTGTTCTTCGCCGTGGCGAACCGCCTGGACGACGTGCTCGAAGCGATGCCGGCCACGCCGCGCGTGTTCATCCTGCGCATGCGGCTCGTGCCGATGATGGACGCGTCGGGCGTCGCCGCGCTCGCGGCGTTCCTGGACCGCTGCGGCAAGCGCGGCATGCGCGTGATCCTGTCCGGCCTGCGCGAGCAGCCGCGCGCCGTGCTCGCGCAGATGCACGTGCTCGGCCACGCGGCGATCGCCGCGGTCGAACCCGATTTCGCGCACGCCCTGGCGCGCGCCCGTACGTTCGCCGACTGAGTTTTTGTCATTTGCCGGCCGCTGGCCGATAATCGCGCGCCCCGACGCCGGCCGCTCCCTCGATGGACTTCGCACGCATCACCGAATTCGCCACGAACCATGCCCTGCTCGTGGCGATGACCGTCGGCGTGCTGATCGCCCTCGTGGCCACCGAGTCGGCGCGCTTCTTCCGCAAGTACCGCAGCGTTTCGCCGGCTCAGCTCACGCTGCTCATCAACCGCGAGAACGCGCTCGTGGTCGACATGGGTTCGATCGCGGAATACGAGGCCGGCCACATCGTCGGCGCCCGGCACATCGCGCCGAGCCAGTTCGACCCGGAAAACAAGGAGCTGGCGAAGGTCCGCGACCTGCCCGTGGCGGTTTACTGCAAGACCGGCCAGGCCTCGGCGGCGGCCGCCGCACGCCTCGCGAAGGCCGGTTTCGGCAAGGTTTACTGGCTCGACGGCGGGCTCAACGCATGGCTCGCGGCCGACCTGCCCGTGGCAAAAGGCAAGCGCTGACCCAGTCCGCGCGCGCATTGCGCGCGCCCGCGTCTTCGGGAATAGTGGCCCGAGCTGCGGTCAGGGGGGCCGACGCCATGCGACTCACCGTCGGTTGCCTGCTGCTGTTCGCGTTGTTCGCGCCTGTTGCCCGGGCGCAGCCCACGCTGCAGTTCGCGCCCGCGCCACAGATCTTCGCGAGCTTCCCGCCGGACACGGCGGTCGACGGCATCGTGGACCTGACGCTGTCCGGCAACGGGTCCCAGCTTGCTGCGTCGATCGTCGTGGCCTACCAGGGCACGACCGTCATCGACAACGCCACGGTCACGAGTTGTCGACTGACGAACGACGCCATCGCGATCTCGCCGCTGACCGTGTCGTTCGACGGCCTCGCGAGCCAGAGCGCGCGCTTCGACCTCACCTGCACGCGCGGCACGGAAGACATCCGCGCCATCCTCCGCTGCGCCTCGTCCCGCAAGGGTTCGAGCCAGGTCATCGAATACGAGGCCTGGGATGTGTCGTGTCCTTCGCTGGCGCCCGCGGCGTTCGCGTCCACACCGGCGGCCGGCAGCTCGATCGCACCACCACCCGTCGTCGTCGGCGGAACGAGCACCGCGAATCTCCGCGTGCAAAGCGCGGGGAATTCCGGCTCCGTGTTGCGGGTCGCGCCCGCGGGCCTGGTCGCGCCGATCGCCATCTCGCCGACCGCCGAGCAGGCGATCGCCAGCGGCCAGTTCGTCGACTTTTCCATCGTTTGCGCACCGACCACCGTCGGCGTCGTGCAGCAGACACTCGACCTGGCCACGAATGCGGCGAATGCCGGCCCGCAGGGTCGCGCGTCCTACGTCGTAAGTTGCACGGGCCTCGCGCCGCCGCGCGCGGAATTCGATTCCAGCCCGACGGCTCCCGGCACACTCGCCCCGATCGACACGGCGGTTCCCGCGTCGGCGGGCCGCGTGCTGCAGCTTCGCAACCTCGGCACGGCACCCTTGGGCTGGACGCTCTCGGGTCTCGCGCCGCCGTTCTCGGCGTCCCCGACGACCGGATCGATCGCGGCCGGTGGATCGCAGGACGTGACGATCACGTGCGACGGTTCGGCCGCTGGATCCTTCGCCGACGCATTCGTCGTGACCACGCCCGATGACGCGGACGAAGGCAGCAATGCGTTCGACGTCGCTTGCCTCGTCCGGCAGGCGCAGTTTGCTTCCAGTCCCGCGCCGGGACCCGCGGCGCTGGCGACGACGCAGGGCGTGAACGCGTCGCGCACGATCGTCGTCACGAACGCCGGCAACGCGGCACTCGTATTGAACGGCGCATCGGGCCTGGTAGCTCCGCTGTCCGTGACGGGATTGCCGACCACGATCGGCCAGGGCGCGAACGGCACCTTCGCGATCGCATGCAACGCGACGAACGTCGGCACCTTCGGACCGCAGTCGCTGACGCTCGCGACCAACGTCGGCAACTTCCAGTTCCAGGCGTCCTGTACCGTCACCGCGGGCAGCGCACCCGAGTTCAGCTCGGTGCCCGCGCCGACGACCACGATCACGCTCGACACGTTGGCTGGCGCGACTGCCCAGTCGAGCCTGGTCGTGACGAACGTCGGCAATGCCGGCCTCGCCGTCACCGTGCAGGCCGCACCGGCCTCGCCGGTAACGCTGGCGCCCGCCTCCGGCACGGTGAACCTCGCGCAGAACGCGAGCCAGTCGTACGCGGTTTCGTGCTCGTCGCCGACCGCCGGCACGTTCGCGCGGACCTTCACGCTCGCGAGCAACGACGCCGACGAAGGCTCGGTGACGTTCAACGTGAGCTGCCAGGTCGCGGCCGCGGCGCCGGAGTTCTCCGCCACGCCGCCGGCGCCAGGTCCGATCTCGCTCGTGACGCCCGTCGGCACGCCTGCCTCGAACACCATCGCCATCGCGAACCTCGGGTCAGCTGCGCTGAACGTCAGCGCGTTCACCGGTATCGCAGCGCCGTTTTCCGTCACACCGGCGAACGACAGCGTTCCCGCAGGTCAATCGCGCAACTTCTCGATCGGTTGCAGCGGCGCGACGCCCGGGTTCTACACCGCGTCGATCTTCGTACAGACGAACGACTCGGACGAAGGTTCGGTGCGCTACGACCTTTCCTGCCGGCTGACGGCGAACGCTCCCGAAATCAACGTGCTACCCGCCCCGGGCGCAACCGTCGCGCTTTCGTCGCAGGTCGGCGCGTCGACAACCTCGATCATCAACGTATCGAACCAGACCGCCGTGGCACCCTCGCTGCTCTACGTGGCGACGTCGGGCCTGTCCGGCGTGTTGGGCGCGGCGCCGCCGGCGTTCACGGTGCAGGCGAACGGCGCGCAGACGGTGACGGTCACCTGCGCACCCACCGCGGCAGCGACGGTGTCGCAGACGCTCGTGCTTTCGAGCAACGACTCCGACGAGGCTTCGCTTTCGTGGCCCGTCACGTGTACCGGCGTGGTGCAGCCATTCGTCGAGATCGACACGGCGCCCGCTTTCGACGCGACGAGCGTCGTTACCCTCAACACCTACATCGGCGTGCCGGGATTCACGAGCATCCGGATATTCAATCGCGGCTTCGGGCAGGTGTTGAACGCGAACATCTCGCGATTCATCCAGCCGGGCGGCAGCGGCAGCGGCACGGTCACCGTTTCGCCGGCATCGCTGGCCGTTCCGGCGGGCGAGTTCCGCGATTTCGTGTTTTCGTGTTCGTCGCCGGTGCTCGACAAGATCAACGTCGGGGTCACCGTGTCCAGCAACGACCCGGACGAATCGAGCGGCTTCATCTTCTACGAGTGCTCGGTGAGCAGGCCCGTCGTGCTGACCCCGCGCACGCGCGCCGCGCTGCTGCAGGTCGCGCCACCGCGGCGTGCCGTCCTGCTCAAGGACGGTTTCGAAGACCGCTGATCCGCCTCAACGCACCGTGACGACGTCGATCGTGCACGCGGCACCGATGCTCGGTTTCGCCACGAAGTCGACGATTGCGGTCGTCGTCTTCGCCACGAGTAGCGTCGAGAAGCGGGACTCGAAGCTCGGCTCGCGACGCTGCAGGCGGAACAGGCTGTTCGATTCGAACGTACACGTCGTGGGCGTGACCACGTTCGCCGCCTGGACGACGACACCGGCGTCCCCGACCTGCCAACCAGCAGTGGTGCGCAACGGATAGCTGTCGCGCGTCACGAGGATGCCGGCTAGGCCGACTCCACGACAGACGAACGATCCGTCGGGTTCCGTGCAGCACTGGCCATTGCCGCCGCAATCCGCGAGGGCGATCGCCGGTGCGGCGAGGAGCGCTGCCAGCAGCACGGCGGCGCGCATCAGAAGCCCTTCACGATGTCGATGCGGCAGGATCCTGCCGCATCCACGGCCGACAGGTCGATGACCTGGTTGGTCAGCTTCGCCGCCTGCAGGACCGACAGCAGCAACTCGAAGTTCGTGTCGTTGCGCGAGAGCCGGAACGAATTGCCGGACTCGAGCGTGCACGCGGACGGCGCGCCCAGTCCGCCGCCCGCCGCGATGGTGATCGTGGCGTCGCCGGCCTGGTAGCCGGCGAACGGCCTGACGTAGGTGGCGCTCGGAACAGAGATGGCCGATACCGAAACCCGGCGGCAGACGTACAGCGCACCCGGTTCGGCGCAGCAACGGTCGGCTCCGCCGCAATCCGCTTCGGCCCCCAGCGGCGCCAGCAGTGCCACGGCGAGTAGTAGGTGAATACGCATCGGCGGCCCCCTCCGCACGGTGTGGCGGCAGGATAGCGCAATCGCCGGGGGTCGCTTCCGTCCGGCACGGGGCCGCCCCCTCGGGTCGCACCGGCCGGCCCCCTGTGTGATAATCCGCGCCCTTTTTCCCGAGCTTTTCCGGAGCAAACCATGGCCGAGTCCAACAACGGCGCCGCGCAGGGCGCAGCGGCGGCACAGCTTTCCGTGCAGAAGATCTACGTGAAGGACGCTTCGTTCGAAGTGCCGTCCGCGCCGGCGATCTTCCAGGAACAGGGCCAGCCGCAGATCTCGCTGAACCTCTCGCAGAAGGTCAACAACTTCGCCGAGAACGTCTACGAAGTCGTGCTGACGGTCACTGTGACCTGCAAGCTCGGCGAGAAGACCGCATACCTCGCGGAAGTGCAGCAGGCCGGCGTCTTCGGCCTCGTCGGCTTCCCGCAGTCGGACCTGCAGACCGTGCTCGCGACGTACTGCCCGCACACGCTGTTCCCGTACGCGCGCCAGGCCGTGGCCGACCTGATCCTGGGCGGCGGCTTCCCGCCGTTCGTGCTGCAGCCGATCAACTTCGAGCAGCTGTTCGCGGAACAGCAGCAGCGCCGCGGTTCGGCGCAGCCGACGGCCAACGCCTGATCCACCCGGCGCGACCGCCACGCGGTCGCGCCACCCGGCCCGCGCCGCGATGAGCGCCGCCAACGCGCCGAACGCCGCCACCCGCGTCGCCGTACTGGGCGCGGGCTCGTGGGGCACGGCACTCGCGATCGTCCTCGCCCGCAACGGCGTGCCCACCGTGCTGTGGGGACGCGACGCGGGCGCGCTTGCGCGCATGCGCGCTTCGCGCCGCAACGAACGCTATCTCCCGGAAACCGAGCTGCCGGCGTCGCTTGCGTTCGAGCACGACCTGGGCGCGGCGCTCGCGGGCGCCACGCACGTGCTCGTCGTCACGCCGAGCCATGCGTTCGGCGAAGTCGTGCGCGACGTCGCCGCGCGCGCACCGGGCCTGGCCGGCCTCGCGTGGGCGACCAAGGGATTCGACCCGCCGTCCGGCCGCTTCCTCCACGAAGTGGCGCTCGACGCGCTCGGTGATGCCGTGCCGCTCGCCGTCGTCACGGGCCCGTCGTTCGCGCGCGAAGTCGCGCTCGGCCTGCCGACCGCAGTGACCGTGCACTCGGCCGACGAAGCATTCGCCGATCGCATCGCGCAGCTGCTGCACGCGCCGACGTTCCGCGCCTACACCGGCAACGACGTGCTCGGTGCCGAGCTCGGCGGTGCGATGAAGAACGTGCTGGCGGTCGCCACCGGCGTGGCCGACGGCATGAAGCTGGGCCTCAATGCGCGCGCCGGCCTCATCACGCGCGGCATGAACGAGATGCTCAGGCTCGCGCATGCGCTCGGCGGCAAGCCCGAGACGATCATGGGCCTCGCCGGCCTCGGCGACCTCGTGCTCACCTGCACGGGCGACCTCTCGCGCAATCGTCGCCTCGGCCTCGCGCTCGGTCGCGGCGTCGGCCTCGCGCAGGCCGTTGCGGAGATCGGCCAGGTGGTCGAGAGCGTGCAGACCGTGAACCAGGTGATGACGCTCGCGCGCCAGCACGACGTCGAGCTGCCGATCAGCGCGCAGGTGCAGCGCGTGCTCGCGGAAGAAATCACGCCTGCCGAAGGCCTGAAGCTGCTGCTCGCGCGCGAGCAGAAGCCGGAATACGAATGACCCGTTTGCGGCAGCGCCCGCAGACATATCGCGACTGAACGTCGCCTGTCCCGTCTTAACAAAATCGCCGCGACGATTCAGGCAATCGTCACCGCGATTTATCGACCATGCCGTGGGGAGAACAACCACGACATGGAGACGTGACAATGAACACCCGCACCATTCTCGCCGCTGCACTCTTTGCGGCATCCGTCCCGTTCGCCGCGCACGCTGCGCCGGAACAGGGCTTCTACCTCGGCGGCCAGGTGGGCAACGCGTCGATCGACGAGGACTTCCTCGACGACGACGACACCAGCTTCGGCGTGTACGGCGGCTACAAGTTCAACCGCTACTTCGCGGTCGAAGGCGCGTACACGAACTTCGGCTCGCTCGACGGCCGCATCACGAACGGCAGCGACACCGTGTTCTTCGGTACCGACCCGCAATCGTTCGCGCTGAAGGCGGTCGGTATCCTGCCGATCGGCGAGCAGTTCTCGCTGTACGGCAACGTCGGCTTCCACTCGTGGGACCTCGACCAGGGCTCGGGCGACAACATCGGCGACGTGATCGGCGATGACTCCGCGACCGACCCGACCTACGGCATCGGCGGACAGTTCGACTTCGCGAACAACTGGGCGATCCGCGCGCAGCTGCAGCGCTACGAGTTCGACAACGCCGACCTCGACGAGGTTTCGCTGGGGCTGCACTACACGTTCTAAAGGGATAGCGGCGAGCGGGGAGCGGGGAGCGGCAAGAGCTGCACGTCGCCGCTCCTCGCTCTTGCCGCTTTCCGCTGCCCGCTTTCCGCTCTCGCCCTAGGCGCCGCCTTCGAATCCCCGCTGCCGCCATGCCTCGAACACCACGACGGCGACGGCATTCGACAGGTTCAAGCTGCGATTGTGCGGCTGCATCGGCAGCCGCACGCGCCGTTCCGGCGGGAGCGCATCGACCACCGCCTGCGGCAGGCCCTTCGTCTCCTGCCCGAACAGCACCGCATCGCGATCGGTGTAGGCCACGGTGTCGAAGCGCGTCGTGCCACGCGTGGTGAGCGCGAACAATCGCTCGGGTGCGCGATCGCGCAGGTAATCGCCCAGCGACGCATGCACGCGCACGGTCGCGAACTCGTGGTAGTCCAGGCCTGCGCGGCGCAGCTTCGCGTGGTCGAGGTCGAAGCCGAGCGGCTCGATGAGATGCAGCCGCGCGCCCGTGTTCGCGCAGAGGCGGATCACGTTGCCGGTGTTCGGCGGGATCTCGGGGTTGAACAGGACGACGTCGAGCGGCATCAGGCGATTATCGCCGCACTCGCTCGTCATCCCGAACGCAGGGAGGGATCTCGAGATCCCGCCCAGCCTTCCATGGCCGAGACGGGGTGGGGTCGAGGAAGCGATGTTCGGTGCGGCGCGCGAGGGATCCCTCGCAGCGGGTCATCCATGACCCGCTCGGGATGAGTACTTCCTGTACTCAATCCCGCGTGCGGAAGATCATCGCGGGGAGCAGGTCGCGCCAGTCGGCGCGGCGGGCGTCGTGGCCGTCGCCGCGATCGGCGATCGGTTCGGCGCGGAAGGGGAGCACCTCGCACTGCGCCAGGCGCGCATCCAGCGCGGCCGAGCGTTCGGTGACGGTGCCACCGTGGGCGGCGGCGACGAGTCCGAGCGCGCTGAACGCGACGAAACCGAAGACACCGCGGCGGATCTGATATTCGAGCTTCATGACGCAGGTTCCTTTTGCGACGGTTGTCGGCGTGGGCGACGGGTAACCATATGCAGACGTCGTGCCAACTTGTGTCGCGCCGCGGTGGCGACTGCCTGCCACCGTGCGACCAGAGCTTAAGTCACTGAGTTTCCGGGGATTTGCCGCTTGCGCCGAGGCGTTTGCCGCTTGCGCCGGGCCGAGCATCCAGGCCCGCCCGGCGCGTCCGCGGACACCGCGGTCGGACGCGCCGTCCGGAATCGGACAGCGCGCCCGGCCCGGGTCACTGCGCCGGCGCGTCGCTGAGCACCTTGCGGCGCTTCACCACGATCCGCTGGCCGTCGCCGGCCGCGAGCAGCGCTTCGTCGTCCAGCTCGTCGGGGTCGAGCATCGCGGTGTCGTCGCCGGCCTCGTCGTGGCCGTGCTTCAGGACGACCACCTTGCGCACCTCGTGGCCGTCGCCGTCCACGTGCTGCCCGAGCGGATCGAGGCCGGCGAGCTCGCCCGCTTCGGCCGGCACGTCGATCGGGTACTGGTCGCCCGCGATCGCGAGCAGCAGTCCGTGCCCGGTGCGCGTGATGGTGGCGGCGCTGCCGCTCCGCGTGGTGAGCGCGCGCGTCTCGTTCGGCGCGAGCGTCGAAAGGTCGCCCGCGTCGACGCGCTCGATCGTGCCGGCGCGCGTCTTGATCGCGATCGTGGTTTCGTCGCTGGCGTTCGCCGCGGCCGCGCCGAGCAGCGCGACGAGCGCCGCCGCGACCAGCGAGCGGCGCAGGTGCAGTTCGAGTTTCATGTTGAGCCTCCGGTGCGCGGCCCCGATGGCCGCGTGCACGGGAAGGGATGCGCGGGCGCGGCGAACGGTCGCAGCTACCAGGGCAGCTCGTCGCCCTGCCAGTCGAGGAAACGACCGGCCGTGGACGCATCCGCGCCGTCGATGACGCGCAGCAGGCCGGCGACCGACTGCTCCGCGGTGATCTCGGCGCCCGTGCCGCCCATGTCGGTCTTCACCCAGCCCGGGTGCACGCAGAACGCGACGATGCCGCGATTGCCCAGCTCGAACGCGAGCAGGCGCGTCGCCATGTTGAGCGCGGCCTTGCTCGCGCAATAGCTCGGCGAGCGGAACGCGTCGCGCGACGCGATCGACGCCATGATCGTGGACAGCGTCACGAGCCGCGGCGCGTCGCCCTTCGCGAGCAGCGGCGCGCAGGCCTGCGCGAGCTGCACCTGCGCCGTGCAGTTCACCGCGAACGCCTCGTTCATGACCTTCGCGTCGAGCTCGCCGAAGCGCTCGCCCGGCGGCAGCATGCCGGCATTGCCGATCACCACGTCGAGCGCGTCGGCCACCATCGCCACCTCGCGGGCGAGCTCGACCGCGCTCGCCGGCTTCGTCGCGTCGAACGGCAACACGGACAGCCGGCCGGGATGCGCGCCCGCCAGCTTCGTCAGCTCGTGCGCCTGCCCGGGCTTGCGGCAGCCGGCGAACACGCGGTCGCCGCGCGCCAGCAATTGCCGCACGAATTCGAGGCCGAGTCCGCGGTTGCCACCTGTGACGAGCACCTTGCGCATGTGCGCCTCCGAGTGTGGCTTCCGGCGGTTGGGCCGCCCTCCGGCCCGATGTTATGGTGCGCGCCCGCCGCTGTCTTTCCCGCGGCACACCCGAAAGCCCGGAGCCCGACCGCATGAAGCTGCGTTCCTTCGCCCTTGCCGCGCTCGTCGCCACGACGCTGACGCCGGTGCGCGCCGCCGCGCCGGTCGACATCCCGTTCGAGCGCTTCCAGTTGCCGAACGGCCTCACGGTCGTCGTGCACGAGGACCACAAGGCGCCGATCGTGTCGGTGTCGGTCTGGTACCACGTGGGCTCCAAGGACGAAGTCCGCGGCCGCACCGGCTTCGCGCACCTGTTCGAGCACCTGATGTTCCAGGGCTCGGAGAACTACAACGACGAGTGGTTCAAGCCGCTCGAGGACATCGGCGGCACGTCGCTGAACGGCACCACGTGGCTCGACCGCACGAACTATTTCCAGAACGTGCCGACGACCGCGCTCGACACCATCCTGTGGATGGAGTCCGACCGCATGGGCCACCTGC
This sequence comes from uncultured Pseudomonadota bacterium, assembly GCA_937996755.1. Classification (GTDB taxonomy): domain Bacteria; phylum Pseudomonadota; class Gammaproteobacteria; order Xanthomonadales; family Ahniellaceae; genus CALKUS01. The sequence continues at coordinate 10,642 of CALKUS010000044.1, forward strand.
TCGGCGTCATCGACCAGAAGCGCCTCGACGAGCAGCGCGGCGTCGTCCAGAACGAGAAGCGCCAGGGCGAGAACGAGCCGTACGGTCGAGTGCTCGAGCAGATCCAGCTCGCGAGCTTCCCGGAAGGCCATCCATACCGATGGGAAACCATCGGTTCGATGGAGGACCTGAATGCGGCGAGCCTCGACGACGTGAAGACCTGGTTCCGCACGCATTACGGCGCGGCGAACGCAACGCTCGTGCTCGCGGGCGACATCGACCTCGCCACGGCGAAGGAAAAGACCGCGAAATACTTCGGCGACATCGACGCCGGCCCGCCGCAGACGCGCCGCGAGAGCTGGATCGCGCCCCGCAGCGAACCCACGCGCGACGTCATGTACGACCGCGTCGCGCAGGTGCGCATCCACCGCACGTGGAACGTGCCGGGCTTCGCGACCGCGGACAACGACTACCTGTCGATCGCGGCGACCGTGCTCGGCGGCGGCAAGACCTCGCGCCTGTACGGCCGCCTCGTCTACCGCGACCAGATCGCCGACTCGGTCAGCGTGCAGGTGCTGCCGTTCGAGCTCGCCGGCATCCTGCTCGTGCAGGCCGACGTGAAGCAGGGCGTCGACCCCGCGCGCGTCGAGCAGGCGATCGAGGAGGAAATGGCCGAGTTCCTGCAGGGCGGCCCGAGCGCGGCCGAGCTCGAGCGCGCGAAGGTCGGCATCCGCGCCGGCTTCGTGCGCGGCGTCGAGCGCGTCGGCGGATTCGGCGGCAAGGCCGACGTGCTCGCCGAGTGCCAGGTGTACGCCGGCGACCCGGGCTGCTTCCGCGACTCGCTCGCGCGCCTCGATGCGGCGACGCCGGAACAGGTGCGCGCCGCGGCGCAGCGCTGGCTCGCACGCGGCGACTACACGCTGACGGTGCTGCCGCAGCAGCCGTTCGCGAAGGCGGCGACCGGCGTCGACCGCTCGACCGGTTTGCCGCCCGTCAGCGATTTTCCGGCCGCCAAGTTCCCCGCGCTCGAGCGCGCCACGCTGAAGAACGGCACGAAGCTGATCCTCGCGCAGCGCCACGAGATTCCGGTGGTGCAGTTCGCGATGATCTTCGACGCGGGCTACGCAGCCGACGAGGGCCGCAAGCTCGGCACGTCGAGCTTCGCGCTCGGCATGCTGGACGAGGGCACGACGACGCTCGGCCCGCTCGCTTTCGCGGAGAAGCTCGAGGAAGTCGGCGCGCAGGTGGGCACGAGCTCCACGGTCGACACGTCCAGCGTGTCGCTGTCGGCGTTGAAGGACCAGCTCTCGCCGTCGCTCGCGCTGTGGGCCGACATGATCCGCAACCCGGCGTTCGCGCCGACCGAGCTCGCGCGCGTGCGCAAGATCTGGATCGCCGGCATCGCGCACGAGAAGACGGAGCCGTTCAACATCGCCCTGCGCCTGCTGCCGCCGCTGCTGTACGGCGAGCAGCACGGCTATGGCGCGCCGTTCACGGGCTCGGGCACGGAAGCGTCGATCGGCACGCTCACGCGCGAGGACCTCATCGCGTTCCACGACGGCTGGATGCGCCCCGACAACGCGACGATGATCGTGGTCGGCGACACCACGCTGGCCGAAATCGTGCCGGAGCTCGAGAAGCACTTCGGCGACTGGAAGGCGAAGGGCGACAGGCCGAAGAAGAACATCGCCGACGTGCCGCTGCAGACTGCGCCGCGTGTCTATCTGGTCGACAAGCCCGAGGCGCAGCAGACCATGATCATCGCCGGCGACCTCGCGCCGCCGCAGCTGGTGCCGAACGAGCTCGAGATCGGCACGATGAACGACGTGCTCGGCGGCTCGTTCAACTCGCGCCTGAACCTGAACCTGCGCGAGGACAAGCACTGGTCCTACGGCGTCGGCAGCTTCATCGTCGGCGCGCGCGGCCAGCGCCCGTTCGGCGTCTATGCCCCGGTGCAGACCGACAAGACGGTCGAGTCGATCGCCGAGATCCGCAAGGAGCTCACCGCGTACCTCGGCGACAAGCCGGCGTCGCACGAGGAGATCGCGCGCATCAAGAACTCCGACGTGCGCAGCCTGCCCGGGCAGTTCGAAACGGCCGGCAGCGTGCTCGGCACGATCGGCGGGATGGTGCGCTACGGGCGTCCCGACGACTACGTCGAGACGCTGAAGGCGCGCGTCGAGGCGCAGACGGACGAGGCCGTCGTCGCGGCCGCGAAGGAAATCGTGCACCCCGAGCGCTTCACCTGGATCATCGTCGGCGACCTGGCGAAGATCGAGCAGCCGATCCGTGCGCTCGAGCTCGGTGAGGTGAAGGTGATGGACGCGGACGGGAAGATCGTCCGCTGAACCGTTGAAGGTCCGGCGACCGGGTGGCCCCCGGTTGCCGGATCCTGCGTGGACCCGGGCAGGAGCCGCAGCAACGGCTCGGGGACACTGCCATGCATCGCCGACTCCACGCTGTTGCGCTCGCCGCGCTGCTCCTGTCCGCCGTGCCCGCATCCCGGGCGCAAACGATCGACGAACAGGGGTTGCTCGCGTACTACCCGCTCGAATTCAACGCGCGCGACAGCGGGACCGGCCACTACGACGGCACGATCGCGGGCGGTCCCCTGGAATCCGACCCGGACGGCGTGCACGGCCGCTCGCTCGCGCTGGACGGCGTGGACGACGCGATCTCGTTCGCGGCGCTGCCCGACCCGTACGCGGAGAACTTCGCGTTCGCGTGGAACATGCGCACGGCCGACCTCGCGCCCCGCGTGTGGCTCGGCAAGCGCGCGGGCTGCACCAACTCGAACTATTTCGAGGTGCGCCAGGATCCCGCGGCGCCCGACCAGCTCGTCGTCGAGCTGGGCACGGGCACGGGTGCGCCGATCCAGGCTCGCGGCACCATCGCAGCGAACGCGTGGACGCACGTCGCATTCGTGCGCGAGAACGACACGGCGCGCCTGTACATCGACGGTGGGCTCGCGCAGGCAGTCGCGATCCCCTCGTTCGTGCCGGGCAACAACGCGGCGCCGTTCTCGATCGGCGCATCGCCGTGCATCGGCACGGGCGGCCTGCTGCGCCCGAAGGGCGACATCGACGACCTGCGCGTCTACAACCGCGAGCTCACGGATATGGAAGTCGCGGAGCTCGCGCGCGAACCGAACCTGCTCCTGTCGCCGTCCACGGCGGTAGCGGGCGATCCGATCGCCATCACGGCGAGCGGCATCGTGGCAGGCCGGTTGTATCGCGTATACGCAGTCGATGGCAGCACCGAACAGGAAGTCCCGCTCGGATCCGCGATCGCGACGTCGGACACGCTGCGCTGGCAGGCGACGGTGCCGAGCGTGCCGATCGAGCAGGGCAGGGTCTCGCTCCGCGCGGAAACGGAGTTCTACGGGCTGATCGAATGCGACGCGGTGCTCGACACCACGGTGCCGTTGGGCGTCGACGTCACGACGAGCGCGCCGCGCGCGGGCAAGCCGATGCACGTCGACGTCGACGGACTCGCCGGCGGCGCAGTGCGCCTGCGCTACGGCGACCGCGTGATCGCCGGCCCGGTTCCGGTGGACGGCACGAGCGCATCGTTCGACGTCGCCGTGCCCGTGGGCTATCCCGCGACGTTCCCCGCGCAAGTGATCGTGCGCGCCGAGCAGCTCGCGGGCCGAAACGTCGTGCGCAGCGGTACCACGACGATCACCGTCGCGGCGCCGTCCAGCAGCCCGTTCGTGCAGGCGCAGGACCTGGTGGTCGATCGTCCCGCGGCGCGACCGGGCGACACCGTGCGCATCGACGGCCACTTCGACTTCGGCGACGACACGACGTCGGCCGACGTGCGGACGAGCGCGTTCTGGGTCGCGAACGGCAGCAGGCGCATCACGCCGTTGCCGACGCGCGCGCTCGCGCTGGCGTCCGACGGCACGTTCCGGCTCGACACGTTCCCGCCGTCGCTCGGTGCGATGACCTCGTTCATTCCGGCCGGCCCGGGCCGCCTGCGCCTCGTGATCGAGCGCACCGGCCCGTTCGGTCGGCCGGAGACGCAGATCGTGGACGGCCCGGACCTGACGACCACGTTCGACTCTGACCCGCAGACCGACATCACGATCACCGTGCTCAAGGGCGGCACGCAGGAAACCGTTCCGCTCGTGGGCGCGTACGTCGTGCTGGACGGCAACGCGCCCGTGCAGCCGTACGAGCTGCCGCCTGACGACGGCGAATCGGGCTTCTCGACGAGCGGCTTGTCGTGGGTCGGCAACACGCAGCCGAACTTCGACTTCGCGAGCGGCGGCCGTCCGGCGGTCAACCAGGTCGGCGACGCGATCGACGGCACCGTGCAGCTGCCGCCGCCCGTCTGCGGCTCGTCGCTCTATCGCCGCTACACGAACGCCGAGGGCAAGGCCGAGTTCCTGCTGCAGGGCGGGCCGCAGGAACCGCCGCAGAGCTTCCAGTTGGTGGGCGCCGCGCGCTACCGCGCATCGAACTGCACGAGCGACGGCTGCGCCAACACCGTGCAACTGCCGTACAAGTTCGACCTCACCGTGTACACGCTGCACCGCGGCGCGGGCTATCGCCCGACGTCCGGCGGCAGCAACACCGAGATCCCGAGCCGCTTCGAGATCGAATACGCGCGCGACACCGGCACGTTCACGATCCGCAACGTGCGCACGGGCGCGGTCACGGTGCAGAACACCTCGGCCAACATCGAGCTCGTCGTGCCGCCGATCACCGGCAGCCAGAACTACCTCACGATCAACGATCCGATCATGTTCCAGCAGGTCGGCACGAAGGTGTCGGCGGTGCCGCGCATCGGCGACAAGGGCTACGGCAAGTGGATCGAGTTCACGACCGCGAACGTGGACGAATTCGTGAACGAAGCGCCCGTGAAGGTGATCCGCTTCGCGCACAAGCCGAGCGTGAACGGCTCGATCGACAGCGCGAAGCTCTACCTGCCGAACAACCAGACCGGCCAGCCGAACGTGGTCGGCACGTTCAACCAGACCGCGTTCGTCGAGGGCTGCAACATCCAGGACGACGGCACGATGTCGGGCAGCGAGCAATGGGAGCTGCGCCTCGACAACACGCTCGCGTCGAGCTGGCGCTTCCCGCGCGGCGTGTGGTTCCGTTCCGACGCCGCGGAGCCGAAGGCCTGCGGCTACATCGAGGTGACGAACACGTCCGGCGCCGTCGGCCGCCGCAACATCTGCTTCGAGTGGCAGCCCGAGCCGTCGTACTTCGCCGAGGACAACGGCCGCCTCGTGGTCGACGACTCCGACATGGCGCGCGTGCTGGTGCAGTCGAGCGGCGCATCGATCGGCGATTCCAGCGTGCACACGCCGAATCCCGGCCCCGTGCTCGGCGAGCCCGTCGAGAAACCGCGCGCGACGTCCAGCCGTTCGAAATCGGGACGCGGCCTGTTCGACACCGTGACCGCGAGCGGGCCCGGCGGTGCCGTGCGCCGCCTCGCCGGCGACAACCCGGAGCAGTTCAACGAAGGCGCGGCCGGCGCCGAGACGACCACCAGCTTCGGCAGCGGCGAGACGCAGATCGAGATCGGCGAAGACCGCTTCAACAACATCCTCGACGCGACGATCCCGCTGTTCCAGTGGTACTGGGGCGTGCCGGAAATCCTCTCGGTCGAGGTGTACGCGCGCCTGCGCCTGATCGCGGCGTACTACTTCCACGGCTTCCTCACGAAGGACGAAGCCGGCGAGCACCTCGACATGGTGAACGACGCGCTGTTCGCGGCGATCGTCTACGTCGGCGTCGACGTCGACGTGCTGTTCGGCGTGATCGTGGACGCCGGCGCCACGCTGTTCGGCACCGTGCAGTCCGAGATCCCGATCGTGGTCGCGGACAACGAGCCGCAGGAGATCGAACCGTGCATCACGTTCAAGCTCGACTTCTACGGCTACGTCGACCCGTGCCCGCTGTGCCCGACGCCCGTGATCGAGTTCAACGAGAACATCATCGACGCGCAGGACCCGCCGAACTGCTCGTTCTTCGACGGTCGCCCGGCCGGTTCGGGCTTCGTGGCGAACGCGCTGCAGGGCGGTGGCCCGCAGTTCGGCAGCGACGAAGCGCGCTACCTGCGCCGCCACCCGGCCGTGGACTTCGACCCTGCCGGCAACGGCCAGGTGCTCTCGCTCGCCGCCGACGGCTCGCTGCGCGCGACGTTCGTCCAGGGCTCGCAGGCGTTCGATACCTCGACGCTCTCGGTCGCGCCCGGCACGCGCCAGGCGAAGGTCGTCTACTACAAGCCGAACCGCGCGATCTCGGTGTGGCTGGAAAGCGCGCTGACCAACCAGGCGTTCCAGGCGGGCAGCTATCCGACGATCGCGCAGAACCAGCGCCTCGCCTACGCGACGTACGACGGCCACCACTGGAGCGCGAAGTCGATCATCACGCCGCCCGGCACGGGCGAAGCGCATCCCGCGCTCGTCGCCTGCTTCGCCGGCAAGCCCGGCTGCCCGGCGAACGGCGAGGTGCTGCTCGCATGGCAACGCAACGAATCCGGCAGCACCACGAACCCGAAGTACCGCATTCGCTTCGCGACGTGGCGTCCAGGCACGGGCTGGGGCGCGCTCGGTAGCGCGGACACCAGTGCGCCGACGAACGTCGAGGACATCACGCCCACCGCGGCGTACGTCGGCGGCAAGCCGTTCATCGCGTGGGTGCGGCAGCTCGGCACGAACCTCAACCGGTTCGACCTGCGCCGCCTCGCCTATCGTCACGTCGGCGAGGGCGGCGTGCAGGTTGCGGGCACGACGGTGCTGCCCGACGCGCCCGTCGCGCCGAGCATCGTGGCGGCGCCGGTCGCATCGCCGTTCGACGTGCTGCTCGCGTTCGTGCGGCCCGAGGACGACGAAGGCCCGGTCGGCACGTCGCTCGCGCTGCACATCGCGGCGGGCCAGTGCAGCGCCGGCGAATGCGCGTGGAACTGGCACAAGGCGCGCGATCCGATCGGCCGCGCGATCTTCGGCGAGCGCCCGCAGGTGCTGCGCGTGTTCGGCGACGCGGTGTCGATCGTCATGCGCGGCTTCCGCTTCGAAGGCGAGGACGGCGAGCCGGTGCAGGCCGGCGACACGATCGGCTCGGTGATCAGCTCGGGCGACCTGCTGAGCCTGCAGCCGAACTTCGCGAACGGCGTCGTGCGCACGCTCGCGATCAGCGCCGACGGCGCGATGCACTTCGGCCAGGTGGCTGCCTACGACGCGGGGACGCAATCGGTGGTGACGCTCGCGAGCACGCTCGTGCCCGACGGCAACCTGCCGATGCGCGCGATCCTCGAAGCGACCGGGCCGAAGGGCCAGCGCGCCTATGGCGCCGTGCGCGGGAATTTCGGCGGCGTCGAGATGCGTGGCCTGGCGAGTGCGCCCGACTTCGTGATCGAGTCGTTCACGGGCGACGCAGGCGTCAACGCCGGCGCGAACGTCGCGACGCAGCTGCGCATCGGCAACCGCGGCAACGACTACGTCGCGGCGCGCGACGGCGCCGTGCGGCTCGAGCTGCGCTTCGACTCACCGGCGGCCGCGCCGGTCGCGAGCATCGCGCTCGCCGACCTCGCGGGCGGCGACGCGCTCGAGCTCGAGCCCGCGTTCGATGCGCCGGCGAATGCCTACGCCGACGAGCCGCACGTGCTGTACGCGAGCATCGTGCCCGCGGCGGGCTTCTCCGAAGTCAGCGGCGACGGCAACGATGCCGAGCTCGCGTTCGCGGCGCTGCCCGTGCCCCGGAACATCGCGACGCAGATCCGCCCGGGTGCGACCGTCGTGCAGCTCGGCTGGGAAGCGCCTGACGATGCGCGCGTCGCGGGCTACCGCGTGTACCGGCTCGCCGAGGACGGCGCGACCTGGTTGCCGCTCGGCGCGTCGGAGTCGCCCGGCTTCCTGGATCTCTCCGCGCAATTCCTGGTGCCGCGCACGTATGCGATCACGAGCTACTCGGCGCGCGGCATCGAGTCGGAGCGCAGCAAGCCGGTCACGGCGATGCCCGTGCAGCCGGAGCGCGACGACATCGAGCTGTTCCGCGACGGGTTCGAGGATGGCGCAAGGTGACGCGCTGCCCCTCGCGGTGTTGCTGCGCCGTCCCTGGCGCTGTCGCGCTTCGTCGGGCCGCACCTTCGGACATCCCGTCCTCAGCCGTTGCGCGCAGCAGTCGCCGATAGGGCGACTGCTCAGCGCTCGCAACGATAAGCGGCGAACTTCTGTTCGCCGTCGTGCGGCTCCTCGAGCGCCTGCACGGTGTCGGCGCCGATCGTCGCCGCTTCGTTGCGCGCGAGCGATTCCAGCTCGTCGCGCACCTTGATCGCCTTGCGGTCGATGCCCGCGATCTCGGCCTTCACCGACACCGTGACGTCGCCCTTGAACCGGCAGCGCGAGAGGTCGTCGTCGTAGGCCACGCGCACGGCCTGGCCGCGCGAATCGGGCTCGACCCAGGTGCACGCGCCGGCGATCACGCCGAGCGTGGCGATCGAGGCGGCGAGCAGCGGATGCTTCGTGCGCATGTCGTTCTTCCGTGAGTGGGCGCGTCCATTGTGGACGCGCCCGCTGAACGGCCGACGAACATCGCGTTACGGCGTGCAGCTCCAGCCGGCGGGGCTCGACAGGCGCTGCAGCACGAGCTGGCGCTGCGGGAACGGGCTGCCGGCGCGCGGGCCGAAGAAAACGCCGATGCGGTTGCAATCCAGGACCGACACCGAGGCGAAGCCGACGTCGCGACGGACGACCTCGGCTTCGGCGAAGTCCGCGCCGAACCGCGTTCCGACGGGCTGCAGCACGCTGCCGAAAGTGAGGATCGGGATCGGTGGCGGCGGGTCGATCGCGACGTCGAAGCCACCGTCGGCAAACAGCCAGGCCGGGTTGCCGCTCGCGTCGTAGGTGTACCAGACGAGGAACGCGCGCGTGCCGTTGTTCGCGTCGCGCATCGTGTGCAGGAACAGGCCCTCGCCGGGGTGCTGCGGGTCGAAGTAGCCACCGTCCATCCGGCCTGCGACGTATTCGCCGGCGGGCGCGCCGTAACCGGACAAGCGTGCGAGCGGCCGCGTGAAGCTGCCTGCCGGTCCGTCATAACGCATCGTCGCGGCGTCGCCCTCGAACACGATGCGCAGCGTGCCGTACTGCACCTGCTGGATCGCACGCGGATCGAACGCGCCCGCGAACGCGCCGCCCGACGTGCGGATCAGGTAGTCAGTCTGCAGGCCGTTGCCGGTGATCGTGCCCTGCCCGAACAGCCAGAGCTGCTGTCCGGGCTCGCCGCTGCGCGGATACGTGTACCAGGAAACGATCACGCGTCCGTCGGCCTGCGGCTCGAGGAACAGGCCTTCGCCCGAGCGGCCCGGCGTGAACCACAGGCCGGCGACGCGCGCGCTCGCTTCGCCCGTGCGCACCTGCGGCCGCGGGTTGAACGCGACGTCGAGCGCCGCGTCGTCGCGCACGTAGTCGGCGATGCGGCATTCGCCGGTCGCCGTGCCGCTCGTGACCAGGTTGCGGCAAGTCGACTGCAGCGTTGCGCCGACCGGCTTCGTGCCGCCCGCGACCCATGCACGCAGGCTTTCCCAGCCGGACAGGAACTCCGGCGCGGTGAAGCCGCAATGCGTCGGCGTGTCCTCGTTCACCACGAATTGCG
>CALKUS010000045.1 GCA_937996755.1 uncultured Pseudomonadota bacterium
GTGCAATAACCCTTGTGTGCGGCGAAGCCGTAGCCCGGGTATTGCGCGTCCATGTCGCGCATCAGCCGGTCGCGCGTCACCTTCGCGAGGATCGACGCGGCGCTGATGCAGCCGTGGATCGCGTCGCCGTCGACCACGGCCTTCGCGGGGCAGCACAGGTCGCGCGGCAGCTGGTTGCCGTCGATGAGCGCGTGCGCCGGCGTCGGCACGAGCGCGGCGAGCGCGCGCGCCATGCCGGCGAGCGTCGCCTGCAGGATGTTGATGCGGTCGATCTCGTCCACCTCGATCGCGACGATGTGGAACGCGAGCGCGCGGCGCACGATCTTCTCGTACAACGCCTCGCGCACGTCTTCCGCGAGCACCTTCGAGTCGGCGAGGCCGCGGATGCGCTTGTTCGGGTCGAGCACGACGGCCGCGACCACGACGGGGCCGGCCAGCGGGCCGCGCCCGGCTTCGTCGACGCCGGCGATCCACTTCATGGCGTAGACGCGGGAAGATCGATCGGAGCGAGTGCGACCGATCGAAGCGTGGGAAGGCTGTCGCTGAGCGCGATCATCGCGACGACTCGACGAGCCCGGCAATCGCATCCGCCGCCGAGCGATCCGCATCGCGGCGCAGCGCTTCGTGGATCGCCCTGAAGCGCGGCACGAGGCGCGCTTCCGTCGCGGGATCGAGTGCGATCGCCACGGCATCCGCGATCGCTTCCGGCGTCGCGGCGTGCTGCATGAGCTCGGGCACGAGCGTCTCGCCCGCGAGCACGTTCGGCAGCGAGTAGCGATCGATCCGCATGAGTCCGAGCGTGCGCACGAGCCAGTGGGTGAGCGGCGCGAGTTTATACGCGACGACCATCGCGCGCTTGGCCAGCATGGCCTCGAGCGCTGCGGTACCGGAGGCGAGCAGCACCGCGTCGGCCGCGACCATGGCCTCGTGCGGCTTGCCGTCCAGGACCGTCGTTGCATCGCGCACGGCGCTGGCCGCGAGCAGTTGCCTGAACTGCGCGTCGCGGCGCGCGTTCGCCATCGGCGCGACGAAGCGCAAGCCCGGGAAGCGTTCGCGCAACAGCGCCGCGGCGGCCAGGAACACCGGGCCGAGCCGCGCGATCTCGCCGCCGCGGCTGCCCGGCAGCAATGCGACGACGCGCGCGCCGTGCGGGATGCCGAGCGCGTCGCGCGCGGCAACGCGATCGGGCGCGAGCGCGAAGCGCTCGGCGAGCGGATGGCCGACGAAGCGTGCCGCGACGCCGTGGCGCTCGTAGATCGGCGGCTCCATCGGGAACAGGCAGAGCACGAGGTCGGCACTGCGGCCGAGCTTCGCGGCGCGCCCTTCGCGCCACGCCCAGACACTCGGGCTCACGTAGTGCACCGTGCGGAAGCCGCGCGCCTTCAGGCGCTTTTCGACCGTCAGGTTGAAGTCCGGCGCATCGATGCCGACCACCACGTCGGGCCGCCACGCGACCAGGCGCTGCACCAGCTCGCTGCGCAGGCGCAGCAGCCCGGGCAGGTGCTTCAGCACCTCGACGAGGCCCATGACCGAAAGCCGCTCCATCGGGAACCACGAGTGGAAACCCGCGGCGATCATGCGCGGCCCGCCGATGCCGGCGAGCTCCGCGTCGGGCCAGCGCGCGCGCAGTTCGCGCACCAGGCCTTCGCCCAGCAGGTCCCCGGAAGCTTCGCCGACGATCAGGGCGATGCGTTTTCGAGCGGAAACTTCCATGACGGGACGCGATCGGACCTCGTGGCCTGAGTCTGGGTCTGAGTGCGAGTACACCATGGGTTGAAGCGAGTCTGCTGCCTCGCGCTCGAGCTTCCTCGACGCCCGGACTTGCGCACTCAGACTCAGACTCGGACTACGGATCGCATCGAGTCATCGAATGAGCGACCGTTCCGAACGTTCGATGAAATCGAGCATCAACCGCACGTCGTTCGACCCGCCGTTCGCGACCTCGGCGAGCTGCGCGCGCGCTTCCGCGAGCGGCAGGCCGGCCTTGTACAGGGTCTTGTAGGCGCGCTTGATCGCCATGATGCGGTCTTTCGTGAACCCGCGGCGCTTCAGGCCTTCCGAGTTGATGCCCTTGGGTTCGGCGAAATTGCCGGCGACCGTGACGTACGGGGGCACGTCGCGGTTGATGATGGCGCCCATCGACGTGAACGCGTGCGCGCCGATCTGGCAGAACTGGTGCACGAGCGTGAAGCCGCCGAGGATCACGTAGTCGTCGACTCGCACGTGACCCGCGAGCGATGCCGCATTCGCGAAAATCGTGTGGTTGCCCACGATGCAGTCGTGCGCGACGTGCACGTAGGCCATGATCCAGTTGTCGTCGCCGATCTTCGTGAGGCCGAGGTCCTGCGTCGTGCCGCGATGGATCGTGCAGAACTCGCGGATCACGTTGCGGTCGCCGATTTCCAGCCGGGTCGGCTCGCCCGCGTACTTCTTGTCCTGCGGTGCGCCGCCGATCGACGAGAACGGCGCGATCCGGTTGTCGCGGCCGATCTTCGTCGGGCCTTCGATGACGACGTGCGAGCCGATCTCCGTGCCTTCGCCGATCTCGACGTCGCGGCCGATGATGGTGAAAGCGCCGACCGTGACACGGTCGCCGAGCTTCGCGTTCGGATCGATGTGAGCCGCCGAATGGACCGTCGAGGCCATCAGCGGCCCCGCTCGGCGCAGAGTACTTCCGCGCTCGCCACTTCCTTGTCGGCCACGAAGGCGCGGCACTCGTACAGGCCCATGCGGCGCAGCATGCGCTTCTGCTCGACGCGCAGCTCGAGCTGGTCGCCCGGCACCACGATCTGCGAGAAGCGCGCCTTGTCCACCTTCACGAGGTAGTAGACGGGATTCTCGAGCGAGGCGCCGCCTTCGCTGAGCTGGGTGAGGATGCCCGATGCCTGCGCGAGCGCCTCGATGATCAGCACGCCCGGCATCACGGGGTGGCCCGGGAAGTGGCCCTGGAAGAACGGCTCGTTGATCGTGACGTTCTTGATCGCCGTGAGCCGCTTGTGCGGTTCGTACGAGATGACGCGATCCACGAGCAGGAACGGGTAGCGGTGCGGCAGCATGCCGAGGATGGCATTGATGTCCAGCGGCATCGTGACCGGCTGCGGCGGCGTGGTCGTGGTCATGGTGGAACTAGTCCTTCGAGAGTTTGCGAATGCGTCGCGCGAGCTCGTCGAGCTGCCGGAAGCGCGCGGCGTTGCGGCGCCAGTCGCGGCTCTCCTGGATGGGTACCCCGGAAGAATACTCTCCGGGCTCGCGAATGCTGTGGCTGACCATGCTCATCGCCGAGATCGACACGCGGTCGGCCAGCTCGATGTGGCCGACCAGGCCGGCGCCGCCGCCGATCAGGCAGTAGCGCCCGATGCGCGTGCTGCCGGCGACTGCCGCGCAGCCCGCCATCGCGGTATGCGCGCCGATGCGCACGTTGTGGCCGATCTGGATCTGGTTGTCGAGGCGCACGTCTTCCTCGAGCACGGTGTCGTCGAGCGCGCCGCGGTCGATCGTGGTGTTCGCGCCGATCTCGCAATCGTCGCCGACGACGACGCCGCCGAGCTGCGGCACCTTCGTCCAGGCACCCCTGTCCATCGCGATGCCGAAGCCGTCGGCGCCGAGCACGGCGCCGGGATGCACCAGCACGCGTGCGCCGATGCGCACGCGCTCGACGAGCGTGACGCGCGCGACGAGCCGCGACTGCGGCCCCACGACGCAATCCGGCCCGACGACGCAGCCCGGCCCGAGCTCCGCGCCGGCGGCGACGACGGCGCGCGCGCCGACATGGCAGAGCGGCCCGACGCTGGCGCCGGGATCGACGCTGGCCGACGGATCGACGACGGCGGAAGCATGGACGCCGGAGAGCGGCGCGTCGCGCGTCTCGAACAGCGCGGCGATGCGCGCGAACGCCGCGTACGGGTTGGTCGCGACGAGCACGTCGCACGGCGCAGTCGCGGCGTCGCCGGCGGCGAGCACCACGGCGCCGGCCTGCGTCGCGGCGAGCTGCGAGCGGTATTGCGGATTGGCGAGGAACGCGAGCTCGTGCGCCTGCGCGCGTGCCAGCGTCGCGACGCCGCCGATGCGGCGCGCCGGGTCGCCGCGCAGCTCGAGGCCGAAGCGGGCGGCGAGGGCGGCGAGGTCGTGGCCGGCGATGTCCTTCATGGTGCCGGCTTGCGCGCGTCGAAGTCGCGCTTGAGCCGCGCCAGCACCGCATCGGTGACGTCGATGGTCGCGCTCGCGTAGACCACGGGCGACGCGACCACGAGGTCGAGGCCGTTCGCGCGCGCGTACTCGATCACCGCGTCCTGGATCTCCGGCCAGCGCTTGTTGAGCTCTTCGTTCTGGCGTGCGGCGAGGTCGTCGCGCATCCTCTCGCGCAACCGCGAGATGCCGCGGTCGAGCGTATCGATCTCGTTCGCGAGCGCATCGGCCGCGTCCTTCGGCAGGATCGCCGAATCGCGGCGCTGACGCGCCTGCAGGTCGGCGAGCCGCGCCTCCTGCGCCTTGAGCTCGCCGTCGCGCTGCGCGAACTCGCGCTGCAGCGCGGCGCGCCCGGCCTGCACCTGCGGCGCATTGTCGAGCAGGCGCTTCATGTCGACGTAGCCGATGCGCGACGGCGTCGCGGTCGGCTGCTGCGCGGCGGTGGCGAACGAAACGAGTGCGAGCAGCATGCACGCCAGCACGCGCGACCCGAGCCACTGCGTCCACCCGCTGGCGCGGGTGGGTCGCGGCTGGGCCGGGCGCGTGGACACGGGAAGTCTCCCGGGGGCCTTCCTCAGAACGCGCTGCCGAACGCGAACTGCAGCGTCTCGGTACGGTCGCCGTCCTTGGACTTCAGCGGCGTTGCGATGTTCAGCACGATCGGACCGACCGGTGCCTGCCACTTGAACGAGAGGCCCGCCGAAGCGCGCAGCTCGCCGGTTTCGAACGCGTCGAAGTCGGCGAACACGTTGCCCACGTCGATGAATGCCGACAACTGCGTGGAGTCGTCGCCGCGCTTCGCGAACGGCGTCGGGAAGATCAGCTCCGCCGTGCCGATCGTGCGGAACGAGCCGCCCAGCGGCTGGCAGCGCGAGAAGCTGCCGGTGACGGACGTGTCGCACGGGCCGAGCGTGTTGTCGGTGAAGCCGCGCACCGAGCGCACGCCGCCGGCGTAGAAGTTCTCGTAGAACGGCAGCTGGTCGGTGTTGCCGTAGCCGTCGCCGTAGCCGATGTCGACCGAGGTGAGGCCGGTAAACGTGTCGCCGAGCGGCCAGTACTTCGCGAACTGGTAGAACAGCTTGAAGTACTCGAGGTCGGAGCCGGGCAGCGCGACTTCGGCGCCGATGCGCTGGTACATGCCGCGCGTGGGCGCGAAGAACTTGTTGCGCGAGTCGCGCACGTAGCCGGCCTGCAGGCGCCACGCGTTCACGGTCCACTGGCGGTTCGGGCCGTTGATCACGCACGACTCGTTCGGCGGCTGGCCTTCTTCCGGCGGCAGGTCGAGGCACGGGAAGCGCTGGCGATCGCCGAGCTCGGTGACGAGGTAGTCGATCAGCGGCTGCGGCGTGAAGCCGTCGGTGGTCGTGATGTCGTTCTTGTCGATGCCGAGCGACATGCTGACCGTGTCGGTCTCGGTGAGCGGGAACCCGAACAGCACCTCGCCGGAACCGACGTCGGTGGTGTAGTTCGCGATGTTCGCCTCACCCTGGTCGAGCTCGCGATAGCTGAGGTTGTAGCCGATGCTGACGCCGTCGTCGGTGAAGTAGGGGTCGAAGTAGTTCAGGTCGACGCGCTTGACGATGTCGTTGTTCTGCACCGTGAAGCCGACGCTGTTGCCGGTGCCGAGGAAGTTGCGCTGCGTGACCGAGATGGAGGTCAGCAGGCCCTGCAGCTCGGAATAGCCCACGCCGAACTGGAACGCGCCGGAGCTCTGCTCCTCGACCTTCACCACGACGTCGACTTCGTCCTCGCTGCCCGGCACCTTCGGCGTCTCGACCTCGACGGTCTTGAAGTAGCCGAGGCGCTGCAGGCGCACCTTGGAGCGGTCGATCGCGGCCTGCGAATACCACGCGCCCTCGAACTGGCGCAGCTCGCGGCGCAGCACTTCGTCCTGCGTGCGCTGGTTGCCCTGGAACTCGATGCGGCGCACGTACACGCGCTTGCCCGGGTTCACGAACAGCGTCACCGCGACGGTCTTGTCTTCCTTGTTCGGCTCCGGGATCGGCGTGACGTCGGCGAACGCGTAGCCCACGTTGCCGAGCACGCGCTGGATCGCTTCCGCCGTGATCTCGAGCTTGCGGCGCGAGAAGGTCTCGCCGGGTTGCGAAATGATCAGCTTGCGCAGGTTCTCTTCGTCGAGGATGAGGTCGCCGGCCAGCTTGATCTCGGACAGTTTGTAGACGTCGCCCTCGCGCACGTTCGCGGTGAGGTAGATGTCGCGCTTGTCCGGGCTGATCGTGACCTGCGTCGATTCGATGTTGAAGTCGACGTAGCCGCGGTCCTGGTAGAACGAGGTCAGCTTCTCGAGGTCGCCCGAGAGCTTCTCGCGCGAGTACTGGTCGCCCTTCGAATACCAGCTGAGCCAATTCGTCTCGTCGGACTCGAAGTCCTCGCGGATCTCGTCGTCGTCGAACGTCTCGTTGCCGACGAGGTTGATGTGCTTGATCTTCGCGGCCTTGCCTTCCGCGATCTGGATGAAGATCTCGACGCGGTTACGGTCGAGCTCGGTCACCTTCGGGCGGATGGAGACGTTGTACTTGCCGCGGTTGTTGTACTGGCGCGTGAGCTCCTGCGTCAGGCGGTCGAGCTGCAGGCGATCGAAGGTCTCGCCTTCCGACAGGCCGATCTCGCGCAGGCCCTTCAGCAGGTCCTCGTCCTTGATGTCCTTGTTGCCGTCGATCTCGATCTTGGAGATCGCGGGACGCTCGATCACGGACACGACGAGGATGTCGCCCTGCCGCGACATCTGCACGTCCTTGAAGAAGCCCGTCTTGTAGAGCGAACGGATCGCTTCCGCGGCCTTCGCGCGGTCGACGAAGTCGCCCTTCTCGATCGGCAGGTAGGTGAACACGGTGCCCGCGGAGATTCGCGTGAGCCCGTCGACGCGGATGTCGGCGACCGTGAAGGGATCGAAGGCGAGGGCCTGGCCCCACATACCCGCGAGCAGAATCGCTGCCGCCAGACGCTTCATCTCGTCACTCCCGAACAGTGTTGTCGCGGCGCCGGCCGGGCCATGCGTGGGCCCGGTCGTACGCATTGTTTTTTGTGCCGCGGACTACGACGAAATCAGGCCCGAGATGTCGTTGTAGAACGCCAGGCCCATGAGGCAGAGCAGCAGGGCGAGGCCGACGGCCTGCCCGGCCTGTACCGTGCGATCCGTCACCGGGCTGCCTTTCACCAACTCGATAAGGTAATACAGGAGGTGGCCCCCGTCCAAGATCGGGATCGGCAGCAGGTTCAGGAGCCCGATCGACAGGGACAGCAGCCCGAGGAAGAACAGGAAGCTCGCGAAACCGAGCTGCACCGAGAGGTTGGCGCTCCTCGCGATCCCGATCGGCCCGGAGACGTTCTGCAGCGATGCGCGGCCGAACACCAGGTGGCCGAGCAGCTTGAACGTGGTCGCCGTCATCTTCCAGGTCTGCGCGACCGCCGCGGGGAACGCGTCGATCGGGCCGTATTTCAGCAGCGCGTCGCGGATGTCGCGCGGCTTGACGCCGAGGATGAAGCGCGGCGTGCCGTCGGCGTTTTCGCCGTCGCGCTTCGCGGTGAGCGCCAGCTCCTGCTCGCTGCCATTGCGATCGAGCAGCAGCACGAGGCGCGGATCGCGCGCGGCATGCGACTGGATCGCCTTTGCCATCGCGTCCCAGTCGGCGACGCGCTCGCCGTCCACCGCGACGATGCGGTCGCCTTCGGCCAGCCCGGCGCTGGCCGCCGGCGTGAACCACGCCGTGCCGCCGATGATCGCCGGCACCTGGCGTTTCGCCGGCGCGACGCCGACCGCCTCGAGCGCCGCTTCCTCGTCCAGCGCAGCCGGCACGCGGCTCAGGGGCAGCGCGACCACGCGCTCGTCGCCATCGCGCGAGCGCAACGAAACCTTTACATCCTCGCGCGCGATCGTCCGTTCGATGAGCGCGATCGACGCCTGCGTCCACGACGGCGTTTCGTCGCCGTCGACGGCGACGATGACGTCGCCCTCGCGCAGGCCTGCTTCCGCGGCGATGCCCGTGACCGGTCCGATCACCGGCACGAAGTCCGGGCGGCCCACCACGAACATCGCCCAGAACGCGAGCACCGCGAACACGAGGTTGAACGCCGGGCCCGCCGCGACGATCAGGATGCGCGCCCACACCGGCTTGCGGTTGAACGAGCGGTGCGCTTCATGCGGCTCGACGTCGCCCTCGCGCTCGTCCAGCATCTTCACGTAACCGCCGAGCGGGATCGCGGCGATCGTGTACTCGGTGCCGTCGGCGCCCTTGCGCAGCCATAGCGGCTTGCCGAAGCCGACCGAGAAGCGCAGCACCTTCACGCCGAGGCGGCGCGCCACGATGAAGTGGCCGAACTCGTGGAACGTCACGAGCAGGCCCAGCGTGACGATCAACCACCAGAGGGAACCGACGAACTCGCCCATCTCGCTCTCGAATCAGGCCGGGGCATCGGCCCCGGCGACGTGCCGCGCGGCAACCGTGCGCGCCTGCGCATCGGCCTCGAGCAGCGCCGGCAGCGAGGCCACGGGGCCGGCTGCCAGCTCGGCCAGTGTAGCGGCGACCACGCGGGCGATTCCGGGAAAATCCAGCAGACCGTTCAGGAAGGCTTCAACGGCAACTTCGTTGGCCGCGTTCAGCGTGGCCGGGGCCGTGCCGCCCGCGCGCAGGGCCCGGTAGGCGAGGCCCAGGCACGGGAACGCGTCGTGGTCGGGTGGCAGGAAATCCAGCCGGCCCAGCCGCACCAGGTCGAGCGGGTCGACGCCTGCGGCGACGCGCTCGGGCCAGGCGAGCACGTGCGCGATCGCGGTGCGCATGTCCGGGTTACCGAGTTGCGCGAGCGTCGAGCCGTCGCGGTAACCGACCAGCGCGTGCACGATGCTCTGCGGGTGCACGACCACCTCGATGCGTTCGGGCGGCAGCCCGAACAACCATTGCGCCTCGATCACCTCGAGGCCCTTGTTCATGAGCGTCGCCGAATCGACCGAGATCTTGCGGCCCATGCGCCAGTTCGGGTGCGCGCATGCCTGCTCGGGCGTGACGTCGGCGAGCGACGCGGCGTCGCGTCCGCGGAACGGGCCGCCGGACGCGGTCAGCACCAGGCGTTCGACGCCGTGCTTCGCGGGATCGCGCGCATACCCGGCCGGCAGGCACTGGAACAGCGCGTTGTGCTCGCTGTCGACCGGCAGCACCGTGCCGCCGCCGTCGCGCAGTGCGGCCGCGAGCAGCTCGCCCGCGACGACGACCGCCTCCTTGTTCGCGAGCAGGATGCGCTTGCCGGCGCGCGCGGCTGCCAGCGTCGAGGGCAGGCCGGCCGCGCCGACGATCGCGGCGAGCACGGTGTCCACGTCGGGCGACGTCGCGACCGTATCGAGCGCGTCGCCGCCGGCGAGCGCACGCGTCGCGAGGCCGGCTTCGCGCAGCCCGCGCGCGAGCGCGTCGTGCAGGCGCTCGTCGGCGATCACGGCGACATCGGGCTTCGCGGCCGCGCAGCACGCAACGAGCTTCGCGACGTCGCGGTTCGCGGTGAGCGCGACCGCCCGGAAACGGTCGGGATGGCGCGCGATGACGTCGAGCGCGCTGCCGCCGATCGAGCCGGTCGCGCCGAGCAGCGCGATACGTTTCATCGGCTACAACCCGAGCAGGAGCTTGCCGGCGACGAAGACGGGCAACGCGGCGAACAGGCTGTCGAGGCGGTCGAACACGCCGCCGTGGCCCGGGAACACCGTGCCGGAATCCTTCACCTTCGAGTGCCGCTTGATCAGGCTCTCGAACAGGTCGCCGACGATCGAGAACGCAACCGTGACGAGCGACAGTGCGACCAGCAGGACGAGGCCCGTGCCGCGCTGGCCGAGCGCGGAACCGGCGACCGCGGCATACACGGTCGCCGCGGACAGCGCACCGAACACGCCGGCGCGCGTCTTGCCCGGGCTGATGCGCGGCGCGATCTTCGTGCGGCCGAACGCGCGGCCCGCGAAGTACGCGAACACGTCGGCGCACCAGACGAGCACGACGGTGAACATCACCCATTGGCGGCCCTGCGGCTCGTCGGCGTGCAGCAGCACCGCGGCGCTCCAGGCGGGGACCACGCTCAGCAGCCCGGCGATCGTCTTGAGCGAGAGGTAGCGCTTGCGCAGCGCTTCGCCGAACGAATAGTGCGCGAGCCACAGCCCCGCGAACGGCCACCAGCACGCACCGACGACGAGCGCGCCGCGCAACGTGCGGTCGCCGCCGTACCAGATGCCGGCCATCAGCGCGGCGCCGACCGCGCCCACGAGCCATTGCAGCGCGACCGAGCGCCAGCCGATCAGCCGCGCCCATTCGACCAGGCCGAACGCGCACAGCACCCCGAGCGCGAGCGCGAACCACGGGTTCGGCACGAACAGCACGAGCGCGACGGCGAGCGGCGCGAGCAGCGCGGCCGTCACGGCGCGCTGCCTGAGGCCGCTGCTCGTCGCTTGCGCGGGTGCGTTCACGGCTGCGCCTCGCGCCGCACCTGGGCGCTCGTCTTGCCGAAGCGGCGCTCGCGTCCGGCGAAATCGTCGAGCGCGGCGCGCATCGCGGCGGCGTCGAAGTCCGGCCACAGCACGTCGCTGAAGTGCAGCTCGGCGTAGGCGAGTTGCCAGAGCAGGAAGTTGCTGAGCCGCTGGTCGCCGCCCGTGCGGATGAAGAGATCGGGCTCCGGCAGGTCGGCGAGCGACAGGCGCGACTGCACCGCGGCGACGTCGATCGCCTCGGCGGAGATGCGCCCGGCGGCGACGTCGCGCGCGAGCGAGCGGCATGCGTTCGCGACGTCCCAGCGGCCGCCGTAGTTCGCCGCGACGTTCAGCGCGAGCGCGGTGTTGCCGGCCGTGCGCTGCTCGACGCGGCGCATGCGTGTCTGCAGCTCTTCCGGAAACGCGCCCGCGTCGCCGATGAAGCGCACGCGCACGCCGGAGTCGTGCAGCTGGCCGACCTCGCGGTCGAGCGCACGGAGGAAGAGGTTCATGAGCGCGCCCACCTCGGCCGCGGGGCGCTGCCAGTTCTCGCTGGAGAACGCGAACAGCGTGAGCGCGCCGATGCGCTCGCGCAGGCAGAACTCGACGACGCCGCGGACCGCCTTCACACCGGCGCGATGGCCGAAGCTGCGCGGGCGCCGCCGGGCCTGCGCCCAGCGCCCGTTGCCGTCCATCACGATCGCGACGTGGCGCGGCAGGCGCGCGGTGCCTTCGGCGGCCGTGCCGGCGGGCGCGGGCGTCGGGAGCGGCGCGGGAGCGGCCATGGTTGCGGTCGACGTCACGCTCAGAGCGAAAGCAACTCCTGTTCCTTGGACTTCACGACCGTGTCGACTTCCTTCACCCACTTGTCGGTGAGCTTCTGGATGTCTTCCTCCGCCTTGCGCTCTTCGTCTTCCGTGACCTTGCGGTCCTTCAGCAGCGCCTGCACGTGCTGCATCGCGTCGCGGCGCACGTTGCGGATCGCCACCTTGGTGTTCTCGCCCTCGTGGTGCACGTGCTTGCCGAGCTCCTTGCGGCGCTCCTCGGTGAGCGCGGGCAGGTTGATGCGGATCACGGTGCCGGCAGTGACCGGATTCAGGCCCAGGTCGGAGCCGAGGATGGCCTTTTCCACCGCCTGCACCATCTGCTTCTCCCACGGCGTGATCGTGAGCGAGCGTGCGTCCGCCACGGCGACGTTCGCGACCTGGCTGATCGGCACGTCGTTGCCGTAGTAGTTCACGCGCAGGTGGTCGATGAGCGCAGTGCTCGCGCGACCCGTGCGCAGGCGCTGCAGGTCGTGCTTGAGCGCCTCGACGCTCTTGTTCATGCGCGTCTCGGCGTCCTTCTTGATGTCGTTGATCATGGTCGGGGGCGCGAGTGTTCGGAGGGGCCGGAGTATAGCGCGCGCGACGGGGGCGCCCGGGAGCGGAAAGCGGGGAGTGGGGAGCGGCAGAATCGCGCAAACGGAAGTTCCGCGGCCCTTGCCGCTCCCCGCTCTCCGCTATCGGCTCACTTGGAGTCGACCAGCGTCCCGACCTGCTGGCCCTTCATGATGCGCATGAGGTCGCCGGGGCGGCCGATGTCGTAGATGCGCAGCGGCAGGTTGTTCTCGCGGCAGAGCGCGATGGCAGCGGTGTCCATCACGTTGAGCTTGCGCTCGATCACCTGGTCGTAGGACAGGTGCTCGTAGCGCTTCGCGTCCTTCACCTTCTTCGGGTCGGCGCTGTACACGCCGTCCACCTTCGTCGCCTTCAGCAGCAGCTCGGCGTTGATCTCCGCGGCGCGCAGCGCGGCGGCGGAATCGGTGGTGAAGAACGGATTGCCGGTGCCGGCCGCGAAGATGACGATGCGGCCCTTCTCGAGGTGGCGGATCGCGCGACGGCGGATGTAGTCCTCGCAGACTTCGTTGATCTTGATCGCGCTCATCACGCGCGCGAAGCCGCCGAGGCGCTCGACGGCGTCCTGCATCGCGAGCGCGTTGATCACGGTCGCGAGCATGCCCATGTGGTCGCCCGTCACGCGGTCCATGCCGCCTTCGGCGAGGCCCGCGCCGCGGAAGATGTTGCCGCCGCCGATGACGACGCCCACCTGCACGCCCGCGCGCTGCACCTCGATCGTTTCCCCGGCGAGACGGCGCAGCACGACCGGGTCGATGCCGTAATTCTCGGTGCCCATCAGCGCTTCGCCCGAGAGCTTCAGCAGGATGCGCTTGTACTTCGGCTTCGTGGGCATCGAGCGACTCCGTGGGCGGCGGGCAAACCGCTGCATTCTAGCCGAGGCGCCCGGGGGCTTGCTTCACTTTCACGCGCCGTCGCGATTCGTCATCTGAGTCTGGGTCTGAGCGCGAGTACACCCAGGCCTGACGACCGGCGCGGCGCCCGAGCTGGCGCACTCATACTCAGACTCATACTCGTACTCGAGAAACGAAAACGCCGCGGTTTCCCGCGGCGTTTCGTTGCAACCGGCAGCCGGCGCTTCGCGATTACGCGAGACCGGCCTGCTTCATCACCTCGGCCGCGAAATCGTCCTGCACCTTCTCGATGCCTTCGCCGACGGCGAGGCGGTGGAACGCGACGACCCTGGCGTTGGCCTTCTTGAGGACGTCCTCGACCGTCGAGTTGCTGTCGACGACGTAGGCCTGGCCGAGCAGCGTGATCTCGCTGATCGCCTTGCGCACCTTGCCGCCGGTGATCTTCTCGAGGATCTCGGCCGGCTTGCTGCGGTCGGATTCCTTGACCTGGCCCAGCGCCACTTCCTTCTCGCGCGCGACGATCTCGGCCGGCACGTGGTCGGCGGAGAGGTACGGCGGGTTCATCGCGGCGACGTGCATCGCGATGCCCTTGGCCAGCTCGGCGTTGCCGCCTTCGAGCTCGACGATCACGCCGATGCGGCCGCCGTGCACGTAGGTCGCGACCGTGCCCTTGCCCTGCACCGCGACGAGGCGGCGGACCTGCACGTTCTCGCCGACCTTCGCGACGAGCGCCTGGCGCGTCTCCTCGACGGAAGCGCCGCCCATCTTCGACGCCTTCAGCGCCTCGACGTCGTTGCTGCCCGTGGCGAGCGCCTGCTGCGCGACTTCACCGGCGAACTTGAGGAAGTTCTCGTCCTTCGCGACGAAGTCGGTCTCGGAGTTCACTTCGACGAGCACGGCCTTGCTGCCGTCCTGCGCCGACGCGATGCGGCCTTCCGCGGCGATGCGGCTGGCCTTCTTGTCGGCCTTGGCCAGGCCCTGCTTGCGCAGGAAGTCGATGGCCTTGTCGATGTCGCCCTTCGTCTCGGTCAGCGCCTTCTTGCACTCCATCATGCCGGCGCCGGAGCGCTCGCGAAGCTCTTTGACTTGCCCTGCCGTAATTTCCATGTCGCTGACCTCGATATCTGAATTCGTTGTTCGACGGCCACGCTTCGCGAGCCGTCAAAGAGGCGTTGTTCAACCCCACATCCCCCCGCCGACGCTGCCGCGTCGTCCGGCCCCCCTTGACTCAAGGGGGGCCTCTGCTGGTGCAGCACCGCGATGCGAATGCGGCGTGGGGAAGTGACGCCCGATGGTCTTACTCGGAAGCGGACTCGGTCGGCTTCGCGGCGCGCGGGGCGCCACGGTTGCCGCCCGGCTTGCGGTCGCGGTTCGCGCCCGGCTTGCGGTCGCGGTCGCCGCCCGGCTTGCGCGGGCCCGGCTTGCGGTCGCGCGACGGCCGGTCTTCCTTTGCGCCGGTCGGGTTGCCGTCGGCGTCGAGCTCGACGAACTCGTCCTTGCTCTGCGGGCCGACCATCGGCGCGGCGGCCTTGCCCTCGAGCACGGCGTCGGCGACGGCGCGTGCGTAGAGCTGCACGGCGCGGATCGCGTCGTCGTTGCCCGGGATCATGTAGTCCACGAGCTTCGGGTCGTAGTTCGTGTCGACCACGGCGACGACCGGGATGCCGAGCTTGCGGGCTTCCTCGATCGCGATGTTCTCGTGGCCCACGTCGATCACGAACAGCGCGTCCGGCAGGCCGCCCATGTTCTTGATGCCGCCCAGCGAGCGATCCAGCTTCTCGCGCTCACGGCGCAGCTGCAGGATTTCGTGCTTCACGAAGCGCTCGATCGAGCCGTCGGTTTCCATCGCCTCGAGCTCCTTCAGGCGGGCGATCGACGCCTTCACCGTGCGGAAGTTCGTGAGCATGCCGCCGAGCCAGCGGTGCGAGACGAACGGCATGCCGCAGCGCGCCGCCTCTTCCTTCACGGCTTCGCGCGCGGAGCGCTTCGTGCCGACGAAGAGGATCGTGCCGCGCTTCTGCGCGAGGCCCGAGACGAAGTTCATCGCGTCCGTGAAGAGCGGGAGCGTCTTCTCGAGGTTGATGATGTGGATCTTGCCGCGCGCGCCGAAGATGTACGGCGCCATGCGGGGGTTCCAGTAACGGGTCTGGTGACCGAAGTGCACGCCAGCTTCGAGCATCTGGCGCATCGTGACGGAAGGCATTGAAAGAACTCCGGTAAAGGAAGCGGGCCGAAAGCAGCAGCTTGGTCGTACGGCGTCGCTTCGGGGTTGGGCCTCCACGCATCCCCGGCGTCGATCCGTGGTTCCTGGCGGAACCGTCGGACACCCCGAAACCGGTGACGATGCGTGTGCGGATCGGCGGACCTGGTGGACCGCCTGGGACCGGCGTGGGGCTGGGAGCCTCGCGTTCCGGCCGCTTTTCCGGGAGGGGACCCCCGGCAAAGCCGCGGGATTCTAGCCGAAGCGGGTGATTTGCGACAAGATGCGCCGCTTACCCGGTCCGGGCGGGGCCCGGCACTCGAAGCCGGGGCCTTCCGACCCCATTATTCGCCACCCATGAAGATTTCGATCAAGACCCCCGAGCAGATCGAGAAGATGCGCGTCGCCGGCCGGCTGGCGTCGGAAGTGCTCGACATGATCGGCGAGCACGTGAAGCCCGGCGTGACCACGGACGAGCTCGACCGCCTCTGCAACGAGTTCATCGTGAAGAAGCAGAAGGCGATCCCGGCGAACGTCGGTTACCGCGGCTTCCCGAAGACCATCTGCACGTCGGTCAACAACGTCATCTGCCACGGCATCCCGAGCGCGACGAAGGCGCTGAAGGCCGGCGACATCGTGAACATCGACGTGACCGTCATCAAGGACGGCTTCCACGGCGATACCAGCCGCATGTACTACGCGGGCACGCCGTCGGTGATGGCGAAGCGCCTCGTCGACGTGACGCGCCAGTCGATGTGGAAGGGCATCCGCACGGTGCGACCGGGTGCGACGCTCGGCGACATCGGCCACGCGATCCAGACGCACGCCGAAATGAACCGTTTCTCGGTGGTGCGCGAGTACTGCGGCCACGGCATCGGCGAGATCTACCACGAGGATCCGCAGGTGCTGCATTACGGCCAGCCCGGCACGGGCGTGAAGCTCGTCGAAGGCATGACGTTCACCATCGAGCCGATGATCAACGAAGGCCAGCGCCACACGCGCCTGCTGCCCGACGGGTGGACCGTGGTGACGAAGGACCACAAGCTCTCGGCGCAGTGGGAGCACACGATCGCGGTCACGCGCGACGGCTTCGAGGTGCTCACCGCGTACGCGGGCGACCTGGATTCGTGACGTGAGATTGCCGGCGCCGCCCGACGCCGCGCGCTGGTGGCCGGCGGTGGTGCCGGCCGGCAGCCAGCGCGCCGCGCTCGAGGCGCTGGAGCGCGCGCAATCCGAGGCATTCGCCGCAGACACGCCCGTCGAGACGCTCGTCGCCGCGCGCGCCTGGGCGATCGAGCAGGCCGTGCTCGTGCACTGGAATGCCCAGGGCGCGCCGCTGCTCGACACCACGCTCGTCGCGACCGGCGGCTTCGGCCGCGGCGAGATGCACCCGCGCTCGGACGTGGACCTCCTCCTGCTCGTGCCCGACGAGGCCGATGCCGCGCGCAGCGCGGCGATCGAGCGCTTCGTCGCCGCGCTCTGGGACGACGGCCTGAAGGTGGGGCACGCGGTGCGCGACGTCGCGGCCGCGGCGGAAGCGGCGCGCGGCGACATCACGGTGATGAGCAGCCTGCTCGACGCGCGCTGGCTCGCCGGCCCGGCCGCGCCGCTCGCCGCGTTGCGCGTGGCCACCGCGTCCGACGCGATGTGGACGCCCGACGAGTTCGCCGCGGCGAAGCTCGCCGAGCAGCACGCGCGCCATGCGCGGTACAACGACACCGCCTACAACCTCGAGCCGAACCTGAAGGAAGGCCCG
Organism: uncultured Pseudomonadota bacterium; assembly: GCA_937996755.1. Classification (GTDB taxonomy): domain Bacteria; phylum Pseudomonadota; class Gammaproteobacteria; order Xanthomonadales; family Ahniellaceae; genus CALKUS01. The sequence continues at coordinate 16,850 of CALKUS010000045.1, forward strand.
GGCGGCCTGCGCGAGCTGCAGATGCCGCTCTGGATCGCGCAGCGCCAGCTCGGACTCGCGTCGCTCGAGGCGCTGCGCGACGCGCACATGCTCGGCGCCGAGGAGTACGAATCGCTCGTCGCCTCGCGGCGCACGCTCTGGCGCATCCGCTTCGCCCTGCACGCCGCGTCGCGCAAGGCCGAGGAGCGCCTGCTGTTCGAGCACCAGCGCGAGCTCGCCAAGCGCTTCGGCTTGCGCGACGAGCACGCCGCGAACCTCGCGGTCGAGCAGTTCATGCAGGGCTACTTCCGCGCGGCGATGGCGATCGAGCGCATCGGCGAGCGCGTGCTGCAGCGGCTGGACGAGGCGCGTGCCGCCGCGCGCGGGCCGATCGTGCGCCACGCGCTCGACACGGATTTCGACGAGGTGGCCGGGTTCCTCGATGCGCGCGACCCCGGCCTGTTCGAGCGCGAGCCGGCCGCCGTCGTGCGCGCGTTCCGCATGTTGCTCGAGCATCCGCGCCTGAACGGCTTCCGTTCGACGTTGCTGCGCCGTCTCGACGCGGTGCTGCCCGGGCTCGACGAGGGCTTCCGCCGCAACCCGCGCGTGAACGCGGAGTTCATGGCGCTGCTGCAGGCGAGCGGCGACGTGCCCGAGGCGCTCACGCGCATGAGCCGCCACGGCGTGCTCGGCCGGTTCCTGCCGGCGTTCGGCCACGTGGCGGGGCGCATGCAGTACGACCTGTTCCATGCGTATACGGTCGACCAGCACACGCTGTTCGTGCTGCGCAACCTGCATCGCTTCGGCGATCCCGCGGCCGCGACGGAATTCCCGCTCGCGCACGAGCTGCACGCGCGCCTGCGCAAGCCGGAGCTGCTGCTGCTCGCAGGCCTGTTCCACGACATCGCGAAGGGCCGTGGTGGCGACCATTCCGAGCTCGGCGAGCAGGACGCTCGCGCGTTCTGCGCGCAGGCCGGGCTGCCGCCGGCCGACGCCGACCTGGTCGCCTGGCTGGTGCGCGAGCACCTGCTCATGTCGGTGACGGCGCAGAAACAGGACATCACCGACCCGGCCGTCGTGCACCGGTTCGCGCAGCGCGTCGGCGATCGCGAGCGCCTCGACTACCTGTACCTCCTCACGGTCGGCGACATCCGCGGCACGAGCCCGAAACTCTGGAATTCGTGGAAGGACCGGCTGCTCGCCGACCTGCACGAAGCGACGCGCTATGCGCTGCGCCGCGGCCTCGCGAAGCCCGTGCATGCGTCCGAGCGCATCGCCGAGACGAAGTCGGTGGCGCTCGCCGCGCTGCTGGCCGCCGGCGAGGACGAATCGCGCGTGGCCGCGGCGTGGCAGGAGTTTCCCGACGACAGCTTCGTGCGCTACAGCGCCGAGCAGCTCGCCTGGCTCACGCGCACGCTGCTGGACGCGCCGCCCGGCGACGCGCCGCTCGTCGCCGTGCGCGAGTCGCACGACGGCGGCAGCAGCGAGGTGTTCGTCTCCGCGCGCGACCGCGACGGCGTGTTCGCGACGATCGCCGCGGTGCTCGACCGACTCGGCGTGAACGTGCTGGAGGCGCGCGTGGTGGATTCGCGCCGCGGCCGCGTGCTCGACACCTTCCGCGTGCTCGACGCCGACGGCAGCCCCTTGCGCGACGCCGAACGCGCCGAGCGCCTGCGCGCGCGCCTCGTCGAGGAGCTCGCGCGGCCCGAGCTCTTGCTCGGGCCGGCACAACGCGCGCCGCAGCGCCTGCAGCGCCAGTTCCACGTACCCGTGCGCATCGACTTCGCGCCGGCCGCCGGCGGCACGCGCACGCAGCTCGCGCTCACCTGCGCCGATCGCCCCGGGTTGCTCGCGCAGGTCGCGCAGGCGTTGCGCGAATGCGGGTTGCGCGTCCACGATGCGCGCATCGCCACGTTCGGCGAGCGCGCCGAGGACTTCTTCCAGATTACCGACGCGCACGACGCGCCGCTCGATCCTGCGCAGCAGGACGCAGTGCGCGAGTCGCTGCTGCGTCGCGTCGCCGACGTGCCAACCGCAACGATTGCAGGGACCGCCTGACATGCTCGAACGCACCATCGAGGACGCCTGGGAACGGCGCGAATCGCTCGACGTGGACGCGCTGCGCGCGCAGGCCGGCGCGGCCGTCGAACAGGCGCTCGCCCTGCTCGAGCGCGGAGAGCGTCGCGTGGCGGAGCGCAGCGACGATGGCGAGTGGGTGGTGCAGCCATGGCTCAAGAAGGCCGTGCTGCTGCATTTCCGCCTCACGCCGACGCACGTGATGGCCGGCGCGCCGGCGCCGTACTGGGACAAGGTCGACCTGCGTTACGCGGGTTTCGACGAAGCCGCGTTCGCGGCGGCGGGCGCGCGCATCGTGCCGGGCGCCATCGTGCGCCGCGGCTCGCACGTGGCGAAGAACGCCGTGCTGATGCCCAGCTTCGTGAACATCGGCGCGTACGTGGGCGAAGGCACGATGGTCGACACGTGGGCCACGGTCGGTTCCTGCGCGCAGATCGGCGCGCGCGTGCACCTGTCGGGCGGCGTCGGCATCGGCGGCGTGCTCGAGCCGCTGCAGGCTTCGCCCACGATCATCGAGGACGACTGCTTCGTCGGCGCGCGTTCGGAAGTCGTGGAAGGCGTCGTCGTCGAACGCGGCAGCGTCATCGGCATGGGCGTCTTCCTCGGCCAGTCGACGCGCATCTACGACCGCGCGACGGGCACGACGACCTACGGTCGCGTGCCTGCCGGCAGCGTCGTCGTCGCAGGCTCGCTGCCGGCGGCCGACGGCTCGCATTCGCTCTACTGCGCCGTGATCGTGAAGCGCGTCGACGCGAAGACGCGCTCCAAGACCTCGATCAACGAGCTGCTGCGCGGCTGAGCGATCCGGTCAGCCGCGCGAGCCTGGCCACGTCGATCCGCTCGAACGCACAGAGGTCGGCGAGCGCGAGCTCCATCAGCGCGCGGGCATGCCCCGTCACGCGGGCCAGCATCGCGTGGACCTTCGCGTCTTCCGCGTTGCGGTTGGCGCATGCCTGCGAATACTGTTCGAACGCGCCGAGCGACAGCACGAGATCGGCGACCTGGTTCGGGCACTCGCACTTCACGGCGCTGCGCATCTCCTGCAGCGCCGCGAGCTGCAGGTCGTCGAAGCGCCGTGCGGCCGGCGGCGTCGTCGGCAACGCGCCTTCGGCGGGCGGCGGCGCGACGTTCGTCAGCGACCTCACGATCAGCGAGACGAGGCTCGCGCGCATCATGCGCACGCTGAGCGGCGCGCGCATGATCTGCCGGCCCGGGCCACGCAACGCCTCCAGCGACTCCCAGCGCGCGAAGGCGTAGACCACGAGAACGAGCTCGGGCTGCACCTCGCGCTCGAGCGCGGCCAGCGCGCCCGCCGGGTCGTCACCGAGCAGCAGGAGGTCGACGACGAGCACGCGTGGCCTGCGGATGCGCGCCTGCGCGATGAACGCCGCCAGCCTGTTGTCGGCGCAGACGACGTTGAGGTGCTTCGCTTCCTCGTCCGGGGCCTGCTTCATGTAGGCAGGGAGCGTGGCGTGCAGTATTCCGATCTCGATCATGGGTCTCTCCTCGCGAAGGCCGCGAGCCTGCCGCGAAGAATGTGAACGCGGTGACGACGGTTTGCGCACGTTTCGTGAACGCGCCGGGCGCGTTACGCTTCGCCGCTCCGGACCACGACGCGGCGCTGGCAGTGCAAACGACGCTCTTCGGAATCGATACCTGCGACACCTGCCGCAAGGCGCGCAAGTGGCTCGAGCGCAAGGGCCTGCCGTACCGCTACGTCGACTACCGCGAGCAGCGCCAGTCGCCGGAAACGTTGCGCGGCTGGGCGAAGGCGGTCGGCGGCTGGACGGCGCTCGTGAATCGCAGCGGCACGACGTGGCGCAAGCTGCCCGAAACGCGCAGGAATCCCGAAAGCGATCCCGAGTGGACGCTGCTGCTGCGCGAGCACCCGACGCTCGTGCGCCGGCCCGTGACGGTGCACGGCGAGCGCATCGCGGTGGGGTTCACGGACAAGCTGTACACGGAACTGTTTGCCGCAGAATAACCTCGTCATTCCCGCACACGAGGGAATCCACTGCAGCGCAACGCATGAAGATCAAGATGGATTCCCGCTTTCGCGGGAACGATGAAGGTCGAGGGAGAGCGCGATGACCGAAGTCCTCGACCTGACCATCGAGCTCTGCCGCCGCGCTTCGGTCACGCCGGCCGACGGCGGCTGCCAGGCGCTCGTCGCGGAGCGCCTCGCGCGCGCCGGCTTCCGCATCGAGAACCTGCGCTACGGCGAGGTCGAGAACCTCTGGGCGACGCATGGCGGCGAAGGGCCGGTGCTCGCGTTCCTCGGCCACACGGACGTCGTGCCGACCGGGCCGGAAAGCGCGTGGTCGACGCCCCCGTTCGCACCGCAGGTGCGCGACGGGCGCCTGTTCGCGCGCGGCGCGGCCGACATGAAGGGTAGCGTCGCGGCGATGGTGCTGGCGCTCGAGCGCTTCGCGCGCGAGCAGCCCGCGCATCGCGGTCGCGTGGCGCTGTTGCTGACGAGCGATGAAGAAGGCGTGGCGATCGACGGCGTGCGTCGCGTCGTGGAAACGTTCCGCGCGCGCGGCGAGCGCATCGATTTCTGCCTCGTGGGCGAGCCGTCGTCGAAGACGCACCTCGGCGACGTCGTTCGCGTGGGCCGCCGCGGCTCGCTGAACGGCACGCTGCGCGTGCGTGGCGTGCAGGGCCACGTCGCGTTCCCGGAGCTCGCGCTGAACCCGATCCACGCGCTCGCGCCCGCGCTCGCCGAGCTCGTCGCCATCGAGTGGGACCGCGGCAACGAGCGCTTCCCGCCGACGCGGCTGCAGGTGTCGAACATCGCGTCCGGCACGGGCGCGACCAACGTCATCCCGGGCACGCTCGACATGCTGTTCAACTTCCGCTTCGGCACGGCGTCGCGCGCGGAAGACCTGATGCAGCGCACGGAGGCAGTGCTCGTGAAGCACGGCCTCGACTACCGCATCGAGTGGTCGCTGTCGGGCGCGCCGTATCTCACCGAACCCGGCGCGCTCATCGACGCCGTGCGCCACGCCGTGCGCAAGCACACGGGCATCGACACGCGCGCCGACACGGGCGGCGGCACGTCGGATGGCCGCTTCGTCGCGACGCTCGGCGCGCAGGTCGTCGAGCTCGGCCCGGTCAACGCGACGATCCACATGGTCGATGAGAACGTGCTCGTTTCGGATCTCGAGAAACTGCCCGACATCTACTTTGATGTGGCGAAGAGGCTGCTCGTGGTCTGAGTCTGGGTCTGAGTGCGCAAGCTCGCGCCGCCGTTCGGCGTTGGTCTCGCGAACGCGCTTGAACGGGCGCACTCAGACTCAGACCCAGACTACGGCGCGCGACGGCGTCAGTTCGGGCGAAGCACCAACGAATATTTCGCTTCGCCCGGCAGGAACGGCGTCGCTTCCCCGTTCTCCCAGGCCGCGTGGCCCGCCGTGTAGAACGGCGACAGCGGGTGGCCGCTCTGGCCGCCCGGCATGTGGAAATAGCCTTCGTCCTCGTGGCCCGGCGACACCGCGAATCGCTCGGAAGCGCCGAACGCCGTGCCCTGCACGCGCGGCATGGCGACGTCGCCGGGCAGCTCGCGCGGCTTCGTGTCGAGCAGCCACGAAAGCTGCGGCACGGCGCGCGAGAGCGGATGCTTGATCGCGGTCGTGTTGCGCTCGCCCCAGCGGCGCGCGGCGAGACCGCCGGGTTGCGTGCCGAGCTCGGTTACCACGCGCTTCGCCGACGCCGCGAGCAACGCATCCCAGTCGCTGTAGATCGGCGCGAGCAGGTGCGCCGGGCGCTGCTGCACGAGCCGCCACACGATGCCTTCGGCCTGGCCGAGGCCGGGCAATGTGTAATCGGGCTGCGTGCCGCGCGCGGGCGCTGCGAGCCCGTCGAGCACCGCTTCGTGCACGAACAGGCGGAACGCGCGCACGAGTCGATAGTCGACGCTTTCGGGCGCGGCGCGGCCACCCCATTTCGCCGTGAGGCGATCGAGCTCCGCGAGCCCGGGGTCGTTCGCCTTCGCGAGCGTGCTGCGCAGCAGCCGCCACCACGGCTCGAGGAACAGCGCGCGGTCGTCGAGCTGGATCGCGAGCAGATCGGCGGGCGTGAAGCGCTGCTTCGCGCGCAGGTCGTCGCGGATCTGCGCGCCGCGCGCACCGAGCGCGAAGCCGCCGTCGCCGAGCAGCGCGAGCATCTCGCCGTCCACGGTGCGCGAATTCGCCGACCACAGGCGGCCATCGGCCGGATCGACGATGCGTGGATGGCGCTCCGGCGCGAGCCAGCCGCTCCAGCCGCCCGCGAGCGGCCAGTCGGCCGGGCGCTGCGGGTCGTAGTCGGGACGGCGCTCGGGCATCTGTCCGATCACGGTCCAGGCGAGGCGGCCCTTTGCGTCGACGACGACGAAGTTCTGCGGCGGGATGCCGCAGGTGTTCGCGATCGCGATCGCCTCGTCGACGTCGTGCGCGGTCTCGAGACGGGGCAGGCGGAAGTTCACGGCTTCGGCGTGGTGCGCGATCCAGTCGAGCGCCAGGCTGGTTTGCGCATCCCATTCGGCGAGCACCGGGCCCCAGTCGGTCTCGACGACCTCGAGCGTCTCGCTCGGGCCGTTCGCCACCTCGATCGTTTCCGTCACGCGCCGCGCCGTGCCGGTGCCGTCGACCGCCGCGTACGTGGTCTTCGACGCGTCCGTCCAGCGCACGCGCGCCCAGTCCATCCAGTCGCCGTAGGTGTTGGTGAAGCCCCACGCGACATGGCCGTTGCTGCCGGCGACGACCGCAGGCACGCCCGGCAGCGTGACGCCCGTGATGTCGACGCGCTCGCCCTGGTCGGTGGGGAACCGCAGCCGCGCACGGAACCAGATGTTCGGCACGCGCAGGCCCAGGTGCATGTCGTTCGCGACCATGCCCGCGCCGTTCGCGGTGAGCGCGCCGCCGACCGCGAAGTTGTTGCTGCCGACGCCGAGATCGCCGGTCGCGGCGACGGTCGCGCGGCCGAAGCGATCCCTGGGCAGCGTGCGCAGGTCCACGTCGTTCGCGGCCGGCAACGCCGGCTCGGGCAGCGTGGTGCCGACCATCGGCGCGTCCCACGGCGTGCCGGGCGAAGCGAGCAGCGCGTCGAGTGCGGGCGGCAGCAGCGCGCGCATGCGGCCGAGCGCGAGCTCGCGCGCTTCGGTGCCGCGATTCAGGTCGAGGAACATGGAGTAGGTGACCAGCACGCTGTCGGCCTCGCGCCACGGCTGCGGCTGCTGGCGCAGCAACAGGTACGGGAACTGCCGCGCCGACAGCGCTTCGCGTCCGGCGTTCACGCCTTCGACGTACGCCGCGAGCGAAGCGCGTTCTTCCGGTGTCGCGGCCGCGAGCACGGCTTCGGCACGGTGGCGGAAACGATGCGGCCGCACGGCGCGATCGGCCGGCAGCGCCGCGGCGCCGAACAGCGCCGAGAGCTCGCCCGCGGCGACGCGCCGCATCAGGTCCATCTCGAAGTAGCGTTCCTGGCCGTGCACGAAGCCGAGCGCGCGGTACGCATCCGGCCGGCTCGCCGCCTCGACGGTCACGACGCCGATCGCGTCGCGCGTGACGGTGACCGGTGCGGTGAGCTTCGCGAGCGAGGCGTCGCCGTCCAGCTTCGGCAGCGAAGCGCGCAGTGCGATCCACGCCGCCAGCACGAGGACCGCGACGAAGACGATCAGCGCGACGACGACGCGGCGAAGCCACTTGATTGCGGTCGACAAGGGAGCGCTCCGTGCTGGGTTGCGCGGAGCGTACCGGTAGAGTGGTGTGAGTGGGAGTGTGAGTGCGGATACACCCAGACTTCGGGTGTGCTCGCACTCCCACCCACACTCACACTCAGGCAGTTTCCAGCCGCGCGACGTTCTGGAACCCGCGCGGCAGCAGCCCGCCGCGTTGCGCGCGGTGGCCGCCGTATTCGACGAGCTCCGCCCACTTCAGGCGCTTGAGCCGCTCGCCGGAATACACAATCACCTCGCCGCCTTCCGCGACCACGGCGACGCCGGCGACGCGCTCGGTGCCGAGCTTCGCCTTCGGGATCTCGATCAGCTTGTTGCCCTTGCCCTTGTCGAGCTCGGGCAGGTCGGCGACCGAGAACATCAGCAGGTGCCCGGCGGTGGTCGCGACGACGATGCGGTCGCGCGCGGTGTCGGCGGCGATCGCGGGCTGCAGGATGCGCGCGCCCTCGGTGAGCGACACGATCTGCTTGCCGGCCTTGTTGCGGCCGCACAGCGACTCGAACGTCGCGAGGAAGCCGTAGCCGTGCGTCGTCGCCACCACGAGGCGCGTGGCGTCTTCGCCGATCGCGACGGCGTCGAAGCGCGCGCCCGCCGGCGGCGTGAAGCGGCCGGTGAGCGGCTCGCCGTTGCCGCGCGCGGACGGCAGCGAGTGGGCGGGCGTCGAGTACGCGCGGCCGGTGGAATCGAAGAAGACGGCCTGCTGGTTGGTGCGCCCGCGCGCGGCGCCGAGCAGCGCATCGCCCTCGCGATACGACAGCGCGGCGGCGTCGACGTCATGGCCCTTCGCGGCGCGCACCCAGCCCTTGTCGGACAGCACGACGGTGACGGGCTCGGACGGCACGAGATCGGCCTCGGAGAGCGCCGCGGCCGCCTCACGCGCCACGAGCGGCGAGCGGCGCGCGTCGCCGTACTTCTCGGCGTCGTCGCGGATCTCGTTCTTCACGAGCGTGCGCAGGCGCTGCTTCGAGCCCAGCGTCACGTTCAGGCGCGCACGCTCTTCCTCGAGCTCGTCCTGTTCGCCGCGGATCTTCATCTCCTCGAGGCGGGCGAGCTGGCGCAGCTTCGTGTCGAGGATGTAGTCGGCCTGGATCTCGGTGAGCCCGAAGCGCGCGATGAGCTTCGGCTTCGGTTCCTCCTCGGTGCGGATGATGCGGATCACCTCGTCGAGGTTGAGGTACGCGATGCGCAGGCCATCGAGCAGGTGCAGCCGCTTCTCGACCTTCTCCAGCCGGTGCTGCAGCCGTCGCCGAACGGTGTCCGTACGGAACGTGAGCCACTCGAGCAGCAGCGTCTTCAGGTCCTTCAGCTGCGGGCGGCCGTCGAGGCCGATCACGTTGAAGTTCACGCGGAAGCTCTTCTCGAGGTCGGTGGTCGCGAACAGGTGGCCCATCAGCGCATCGGCGTCGATGCGCGATGAGCGCGGCACGAGCACGAGCCGCACCGGGTTCTCGTGGTCGGACTCGTCGCGCAGGTCCTCCAGCATCGGCAGCTTCTTCGCGCGCATCTGTTGCGCGATCTGCTCGAGCACCTTCGCGGGCGACACCTGGTGCGGCAGCGCACCCACGACGATGCTGCCGTTCGCGTCCTTCTTCCAGATCGCGCGGCAGCGCACCGAGCCGTTGCCGGTCTCGTAGAGCTTCTGCAACTCCTCGCGCGGCGTGATGATCTCGGCGACGGTCGGGAAGTCCGGGCCCTTCACGTGCTCGCAGAGCTCGCGCAACGTCACGTCGGGCTCGTCGATCAGGCGGATGCACGCGGCCGCGACCTCGCGCAGGTTGTGCGGCGGGATGTCGGTGGCCATGCCCACGGCGATGCCGGTCGCGCCGTTCAGCAACACGTGCGGCAGTCGCGCGGGCAGCCACGACGGCTCCTGCAGCGTGCCGTCGAAGTTCGGCGACCACTCGACCGTGCCGCTGCCGAGCTCGGAGAGCAGCACCTCGGCGAGCTTCGTGAGCTTCGCCTCCGTGTAGCGCATCGCGGCGAACGATTTCGGGTCGTCGGGCGAGCCGAAGTTGCCCTGGCCGTCGACGAGCGGGTAGCGGAACGAGAACGGCTGCGCCATCAGCACGAGCGCCTCGTACGCGGGGCCGTCGCCGTGCGGATGGAACTTGCCGATCACGTCGCCGACCGTGCGCGCCGCCTTCTTCGGCTTCGAGCCGAAGTCGAGCCCGAGCTCGCTCATCGCATAGATGATGCGGCGCTGCACGGGCTTCAGGCCGTCGCCGATGAACGGCAGCGCGCGATCGAGCACCACGTACATCGAGTAGTCGAGGTACGAGCGCTCGGCGAAATCCTTGAGCGGGATCTGCTCGAAGCCGTGAAACGTTGGTCTTGCGGGAGTCTCTGGCATTGCGGATCGCGCGGCGTTGGTGGAGCGAGCCGCGGATTGTAAGGGGCTAGGGGCTAGGATCTAGGGGCTAGGGCGAATACACCGCATTTCGACGCGCGGCGAACGCAGTACGGCAGGCCGCGAAGCACTCGAATGTGCGCCCTAGCCCCTAGCCCCCTAGTCCCTGCTCTCAAACGATCCCCAGCTCGAACGCCTTCAACACCGCGCGCGTGCGATCGCGCACGCCGAGCTTCGACAGGATGTTCGAGACATGGTTCTTCACCGTGCCCTCGGCGACGCC
>CALKUS010000046.1 GCA_937996755.1 uncultured Pseudomonadota bacterium
TGATGGCTGTCCCGGTCCGCCTTCGGTCCGCCTCTCGGTACGCCTCCGCCGGTCCGCCTCCGGCGGGTTCCAGTCGATGTGGCCATGCACGAGGGAAGGAAGCGCACCGGCGGCCGATTGGCCGCGGCGACGAATCGATGGCAGAGTCGCCGCACCATGCCGCGGACGGGACGCGCGTGACGGACAGTGCAGGGGCGAAGGCCGCTTCATCCGCGCGGAGCGCACAACCCTTGCGCTGGGCGATGGCGATCGTGCGCGCGGCGATTCCGGTCGTCGGCGTCACCTGGTTGCGCTGGCCGCTCGCGGTCGTCATGTTCTGGTTTTGGCTCGAGCTCGCGTTGCTGGCGGTGGACACGGTGATCCTGCTGTTGCGCGACGGCCTCGCTGCGAACCTGTTCGAGACCGTGCTCGTGCTCGCGGCGTGTTTCGTGCCGCTCGCGTTTCTCACCTTCGTCGCGCTGCAGGTCTTCACGTCGGTGGCGACCTGGGCAGGCGCGTTCGCGTGGCTGCTCGACGTGCTGGACACGCGGAGCATCCGCGTCGCCGTCGCGCTGCAGGCGTTGCTGGCGATCGTGTTCGCGTTCGTGCGCAGCGACGTCGACGGCGACGGCCGGTGGCGGCCGAGTGACCAGCTGGAGCTGCTCGGCAACCGCCTGCTCGTGCTCGTCATCGCCGGCGCCGTGGTCGGCGGCGCGCTCGCGCTGACCGGGATCGGCGCGCCGGGGCCGGGGAAAACCACGGCGAACACGATCGCGGTCTGCACTGTCGCGCTCGTCTGGCTGTTCGGCGACGCGACACCCGCGCGCTTCAACCGCTTCGCGCGACTGTTCCGCGCCGCCGGCAAGCGGAAGCGCTGAGCGGGAAGGATCCAATCCGGCGGAGCCAATCCGGAATCCGAGACAGCCATCATTCGATTGCTGATTGATGGCTGTCCCGGTCTCGGCGCGTCCCGGTCCGGCGCGTCCCGGTCCCGCCAGGCGGCGTGGCGTCGCCGCCCGCCCGACGGCGTTCATTCCAGGCATACCCTCGCTGGAATACTCGACATGCCCGCTGCCCGGACGTCTGCTCGACCCTTCGCTCTCGCCGCAATCCTCGTCGTGGCGAGCGCACACGGTGCGCCTGTCGCCGCGGGCAATCTCGTCCGCAACGGCAGCTTCGATGCGCAGCCGAATCCGCTGGCGTTCTGGACGAACGCATCCGAGGCGCTCGCCACCTGGGCCAGCGACGGCGCAAGCGGCAGCCAGGGCTCCGTGCAATTGCGCTTCCTGCCGCCGGGTCGCGCCGACCAGGCGATCCTGGGTGCGGTGTACTTCACCGGCTTGACGCAGTGCGTGTCGCTCCCCGGCGCAGGGCCCTACGCGCTGGCCGGCTACGCGCGCGTGGCCGCCACCGCATCGCCCTCCAGCATCGCGGGCATTCGTTGGGTGCTGCGCACGAACGGGCCGGCATGCATCGGCGCCGTGACGCAGAGCGGTTCCGTGGGCTTTCCGCGATCCACGGCGTGGACGGCGTCGTTCCCGTCACTGATCCAGTTCGAAGCCAGCGAATGGACCGTCGGCACCACGCTCGAGATCCAGCTGCAGGCCGGCGATTCGTCGACGCAAACGGTCGAAGCGCTCGAAGCGTTCATCGACGAGGTCACGTTGGAGGAGCAACCGTTCTTCGGCGACGGGTTCGAGGGGTGAGCCGGCAGGGGGGACATCCATCAAACGGCCCGAGCGGACGGGCGGGGTCATGGAGGTCCAGAATCGGCCGGCCCCGAATCGGCCTTGCCCGTTGACCCACGCGCGAACCGCGTCTCGCGCCCGCAGCGCAGGTGCGAGACGACGCCTCGCTCAGAACCAGGGCTGGAACGCGTGCGTGTAGACGTAATCCGCAACCTGTCGGCCCTGCGCGATGCCTGCGGTCTTGTCGAACGACCAGTGGATGCCGAGGTAGATGCGGCTCTGGCCGTTTTCTTCTTCCGCCTGCGAGAACGACGAGAAGGAGCGCGGCAGCAACGGGCGGACGTGGCCGCCGTTGTCGACGGTGACGCCGTTGAACTCGTCGGACACGAACGTGAATGCGATATCGTCGCGGCCGTAGAAGCGGCGCAGGGTCTGGAACAGCGCACCGCCGAACGTGGCATGGCCGGATGGATAGGCGGGGAACGGCGGCGTGAAGTTCGGCCCCATCAGGTTGCTCGCCGGCGCGCCCAGCGGACTGAAGCCCACGTCGCCCACGGTGGCCGGATTGCCGTCGCCGGTGCCGCTCGGTCCGGTGCCCGGGTCGGATTCACGAATGCCCGCGATCGGTCGCCAGAACTCGTAGTAGTACTTCGACTCCCACGATGCGATGCCCGCGTCGGCCATCGCCGTGTTGACGAGCGCGAGCAGGCGCGCGAGGCCGACTGCATCGGTCTGCATCTGGTCCGCGATCTGCATCGTGATCTGGTTGTACAGGCGCGGCGGCGCGCACAGGCTCGGCGTGCCGTCGTACGCCCAATACAAGCCGATCTCGGTCTGCTCCGGCGTGCGCAAAGTTGGCGTGGTCACGCCGTCGCCGCCGACCGCCTTCACTTCGTTGTACGCCGCCGCGTACGCCGCGCTGTTCAGCGCCGGCGGCGGCGGCACGCGAAACTGCCGCGCGTTGCGCATCACGAACGGCCGCACTTCGTCCCAGCGCGCGCCGAGCGCGAGCGGAATCAGGCTGATCGGATCCTGGCGCCAGAAGCCTGCTGCGGTTTGCGGGATGTATTCGACGCCCACGCGCAGCTCGGCGTGCGCCGAGCCGTCGTTTGCGCGGCGCGCGAGCGTCGCGGCCGCCGCGCGGCGCCCGAGGCTGATTCCCCAGCGCTTGAACGCGCTGTCCGGAATACCGCCGAGATCGGCTGCGAGCTGCTGGTCGAAAGCCGCGCGCTGGGAAGGAAACAGCGCCGACAGCGTGTCGTGCGCGGCTTGTGCGACCGCGGCATTCATCGACGTGCCCGGGAGCGCCGGGATGATGCCGATGTAACTGCGATAGCGCGGCACGATGGCGTTGACCGCTTCGAACATGGCGATGTGGACGATGGCCATCGCACGGCTCGCGCGCGCCGGGCCCAGCTGCTCGCCGAAGATGCGCGGGTCGCCGGCCGGGACGGGCGTATGGTCCAGGCCACTCGCGTTCACGGCGATCTCGTTCCAGTGGCGGATCATCGCGCGTGGCGTGAGCGCGGGATGCGCGGCGTCGGTCGCGATGGACTGCGCCCGCGTCTCGTATCGCGCTCCCAGTGCTTCGCGATGGCCGCCCGGATAGCCCTGCGGGTCGGCAGCACTCGATGGGCCGCAACAGAGCACGGCAAACACGAATGCGGTGAAGATCGCGGCTGGCCTGGATGTCATGACCGACTCCCCGTTGTGGCGTGCACGAACGACGGTTGTCGGCGCTTGTCGATGCGTGGGCCGCAGGGTCCGCCGACCAGTCGCGGGAACGCCGTCCCGCCACGTGGCGGACGCCACGGATCACGAGGATCCCCCGACCGCGCAGCGCCATCGCGCAGTCGCCAGCCCCTGAGCCAATCCCGGCTGCACGCTACGCGCGATCGCGTCCCGACGATGTGTCGCAGTCGACGCTTGAGGCATGCCGGTGGGGCAGGGCATGGCCGGCACGGCGTGCCGGCATGGATGGAAGTCCCGCCGCCCTGCGAAAACCGGCGTCGGCCATTGCCAGGTCGCCGTGGCGGAACACCGCTCTACGCGTCGGACCGGTCACGCGATTCACGACGGCCGCGCAGCCCGTCGATCAACACCAGCAGCCCCGCATCGAGATCCTTGCGCAGGTCTTCCGGGTTGAACTGCTCGCGGAGTCTGCGTGCGGCGGGACTGTCATCCGGGGATTGCGGCGTCGCTTCGCCGACCGTGCGCAGTTTCCAGCCGGACAACGCCATGCCCGCGCCGTTGAGGTAGGCGCCGACCGCGCGCGCTGCGCGTCCCGCCTGGCGCGCGGACAATCCGCTCGCCTCGAACAACGCCACCAGCGCGCCCGCCAGCGCATAGGCGGACGGGCTGACCCAGCGCCGGCCGGCGGCGAGCGCGAACACGCGCGGATGTCGCAAGGCCATCGCGAGGTACGCGTCCGCGGCGCGCCGCAGTTGCGAGCGGACGTGGCGCAGGTCGAGCGTCGCGGGCACGCACTGCTGCAGGAGGTGCCCGACGACGTCGTCCAGCACCGCGTCCATGTTCGAAACGTGGTGGTAGAGCGACATCGCCTCGCAGCCGAGTGCGCGGGCGAGTTTCCGCGCGCTCAGGGCATCCGCGCCCTCTGCGTCGACGATCGTGAACGCGGCTTCGGTCACGCGGGCGCGCGTGATGGCTTTCGGGCGTGGCTTCTTCCTGGCGGTGGCAGCGGTGACCTTCGGCATGCTTTACACCTTACAGCGTAAGGTGAACAATAGGCTACCTTACACCGTAAGGCAATCGAGGAGCGTGTCGTGGGCCAATCATTCGCTGTTGCCGTTCTTTCCCTGGCGCTGTTGTCGCCGGGCCTGGTGTTCGGCAAGGACGGCGACTCGCCGGCGGAATGCGCGAGCGCTCGCGTCGAGCGCAACAAGCAGGTCGCCAGGACGGTATTCGAAGAGGTGCTGAGCAAGGGGCGCGTCGACGAGAACGAGCACATCTACCATCCGGCATTCGTCGCTCACGGACGCAATCGCGATGCCGGGCGGGACGAGGATCGCGCCGCGAGCAAGGGCTGGCGCGAGGCGGTGCCGGATCTGCAGATGAAGGTCTTGCGTGTGGTGGCGGAATGCGATCTGGTGACCGTGCACTGGGCCGGCTCAGGCACGAACACCGGGACCGGCAACGGCCTGCCCGCAACCGGCAAGTCGATGAACAACCTGTGGGGCATGACGATCTTCCGCCTCGACGACGGCAGGATCCGCGAGGAATGGACGGTCTTCGACCAGTACGCGATGTTGCAGGAGCTGGGCCTGCTCGATGCGGGGCAAGCGGCGAAGTAGTCGCCAGGTCCGGGCTGATCGAGGTCGAAGCGAGACCGTCGCATTCATGGGTCGACGTCACGCACGCCGATGAAGTCGACCCGCAGCAACGGCCGCGGGCGGCGTGCAAACGCAGGTCCGCCCACGCGCCATGCGTCGAACGCGCACGCGAGGAAATAGAGCGCGGCGACGATGCAGATCGCTTCGTCGGGTCCGCCGCCGCCTTGCAGCGGCGCCCAACCCGCGCTGCGCGCCAGCGAGAATCCGAGCCACGCGAGGACCGCGAGCGCGCCGACGTTCGCGCGTCCCGCGCTGAGCGCGCGCACGCGCATGCGCTCGAGGCGCGGCTTGCCCGGCATCTCCCAGAGCAGGCGCGCACGGTGGAACACCGACCACAACGCCGGCACGAGCAGCAGCGCCTGGTTCGCGAGCAGCGTCCGCAAGAGATCGAAGCCGCCCGGTGCGAACAACAGCGCGGCGATCGCGAGCGGCGGTATCAACCACCAAGGCGGCCGCTTGCGCAGCCGCGTGGCGAGGTCGGTGAGCACTACCTGCGGGATCAGGAAGCCCACCTCGAGCACGAGGATGGCGATGACGGCCGGATGGTCCAGGCCGAGCGGCTGGTAGCCGTGCGATTGCCAGAATGCCGCGAGCCCGATCGCGCCGTGAAGGTCGAGCCACAACGCCGCGAACAGCAGGGCCAGCACGAAGTCCGGCAACGCATCCAGCAGGCGACGCGCGGTCGGCACGGTGGCGCCGTCATCTGCCGAAGCTTCGCCCATGCCCGCATCAGACGTGCGTGGGCGCGTGCTGTCAACGGCGATGCGCCCAAGCGCCGGCGATCCAGGTGTTGCGATCCAGCCGGTTTCGTGACGCGCGCCCACGCTGTAATCCCGTCGTCAGGCGCTGCGCTCTAGCTTGCCCGTCACGCGCCATCGGGGCGTTGCCGGGGAGTAGCAGCCATGCGTTCGAATCGAATCCACCTACGTCGCTTCGCGGTACTCGCCGCGGCGCTGCTCGCATGCGGTAGCGCGAGCGCGATCACGATCACGCGCGATTTCAGCGCGAGCTGGTTCGACCCGTCGCACGCGGGCCACGGCTTCAGCATGGAAGTGGTCGACAACGCCGCGGGCAAGTCGATGGTCGCGTACTGGTACACGTTCGACGCGGCGGGTGCGCCGCTGTGGATCCTCGCGCAGGGGCCGGTGAACGGCGCGCGCGCGACGCTGCAGGGCTACACCGTGAACGGCGGCCGGTTCGGCAACGACTTCGCGGCGTCGCAGGTGCAGGTGGTGCCGTGGGGCTCGCTCGAGGTGTCGTTCAGCGACTGCAACCACGGCGCCGTGAGCTGGCAGCCGACTGCGTCGCTGCCGGCGGGCACGATGCCGATCGAGCGCCTGACGCAGTTGTTCGGGAGCGCGTGCACCGGTGGCCTGTCCGACGATTCGCGCTCGGGCGGCACGGCCACGATCGCGGAGCAGTTCCTCGCGAACACCGGCGTCGTCGCGGGCGCGCGGGCGCGCACGCGCTTCGAGTCGCGCAGCGATCGCAGCGACTACGACGTCGAGCTCGAAGACCTGCCGGTGGGCGCGTACGAGCTGCGCGTGGGCGGCCAGGTGCGCGGCTCCATCGCGGTGCGCGCCGTCGCCGGCGGCAGCAACGGCGAGCTGGAATTCCGCAGCCCCGTCGAGCCCGGCAAGTCGCTGCTCGACTTCGATCCGCGCGGGCAGGCCATCGAGATCGCGCAGGGCGCGACGGTCTACTTCCGCAGCACGCAGTCGAACGGCACGGCCACGCCGCCGCCGGCACCGAGCGGCGCGCCGCCGACCGGAAACGCGCGCTACGCCGTGCGCGTGGAGTCGTCGAACGACGGCCCGCAGCTCGAAGCCGAGCTCGAGCAGCGCGCCGACCGCGTCGACTTCCAGGTCGAGCTGGAGGACGTGCCGGTTGGCACGTACACGTTGCGCATCGCCGGCACGGCGCGCGGCACGGTGTCCGTGGTCGCGATGCCGGGCGGCACGCGCGGCGAGATCGAGTTCCGCGCGCCGGTGGAGCCCGGCAAGCTGCCGCTCGATTTCGATCCGCGCGGCGCGCTGATCGAAGTGCTGTCGGGTACGACCGTGGTGCTGTCCGCAACGTTGCCGGCCACGCCCACCGGCACTGCCGGTGACGACGATGGCGGCGGCAACGACGACGGCGGCGCGGCGGGCGGCGCGCAGAGCGTCACGCTCGCATCGACGGGCATCGACGCGAATGCGAACGGCCGCGCCACGTACGAGCGCTCGAGCAACGAGCAGGAGTTCGAGGTGGAAGTGGAAGACCTCGACGACGGCGCGTACGCGCTCGACGTCGGCGGCAGCACGCGCGCCACGATCACGGTCAGCCGCGGTCGCGGCGAAGTGAAGTTCAACAACCCCGCACGCGCCGGTCGCCTGCCGCTCGACTTCGACCCGCGCGGCCAGCGCATCACGGTTTCGCGCGCCGGTGTCACTTACCTCACGGCGCAGTTCCCGGGCTGAGCCGTCGAACGCGTGGCCGGCGCGAGCCGGCCACGCGGTGGTGCCGGAAGAATCCGAACGAATCGTTCTGGCCGGCAACGGGACAGGGCACGCCTCGATGGGTGCCGCGGATCGAAGCGGATCGACTCCGGCGCGTGCGACCTGGGGCCCCGGTTCCCGGCGTGTCGATCGACCCCTGCCGATCGACGTGGGACTAACGCGAGCGACGCTTGCGGCGCTTCGGTGTCGCAGCCTCGCCGCCGTCGCCGCGGCGACGCGCGAGGTGCGTGCGCAGGCGATTGCGTTCGCGCACCATGATCGCGACGCCGCCGATCGAGAGCACGCCGGCGACGACGGTCGCCCAGTTCACGAACGTCATCACGGCGCGCGCGCCATCGCTGCCGCCGCCGTGCCAGGCGATCGCACCGGCCAGCAGTACCAGTCCGATGCCGCGTCCGCCGGCGCGGAACTCGAGCTCGTCGTGGCCGCCGTCGTCGCGCCGGTGGGCGAGCAGGCCGACCAGCAACGACAGCACGGGCATCGCGAACAGCGCGATCAGCGACAGCCGTGCGCTGGCGGAGATCGCGATTGCGCCGGCGGCATCGAAACCGAACGCCGCTCGCTGCTTCCACAACAGCCAGGCACCCAGTGTGCCGAATACGATGTCGCTCGCGGTGAGGCCGCCGGGCGACTTGCGCTCGAGCTGGTCGGCGGGGATCGAGTCGCGGCCGCCCGCGTCGGCGTCCAGCACGGCCCACACCAGGCGGTCGTCCTGCATCTTCTGGTAGTCGGACAGCATCCGCCCGCGCGCGAACAGCCAGCGCAGGCCGTCGATCGCGATCGACGCGAAGATGCCGGCGACGAACACGAGCAGCATCTCGGTCGCGGTCCACTGCCAGTAGCGGAGCCCGAGCAGCCCCAGCGCGCCGACCAGCAGCCACTGCAGCACGTTCATCGCGACGCCGGCGAGGTACGTATCGTTGCGCCGCGCCAGCGCCGCCGCCGCCGCACGCTCGAACCGGCCGCGCAGCTGCGGCGTGATGGCGACCAACGTGCTGCGCTCTTCGTCCACTTCAGCGCGTGTCCCGTGCGAAAGCGGGGATTGAACAGGGCATGGCGTATCGGCGGATGGAGCACCCTGGCCGAAACGGCGCTCGGCCGGCTGGCGAGCGACGAGAGTAATCGAGGCCGGTGTGAATGACGACTCGAATCGCCGGTTCACCCCGGCCCGGGTTGGTCCCGACGACGACGGAGCCGCGCTCAGCGAATGACGACGGTGTCCCGCATCGGGCGGAACGCGTCGCCCGGCGGCCATTCCGTGCTCGGTGGCATCTGATCGAGCGCGATGCGGTTGGCGGTCTTCGGCGTCGAGCGGTCGCTGGCGGCTTCGGCCGCCTGCTGCGTCGCCTTGTGCGGCACGCGGAACAGCGTGCCTGGCCGATAGAACGACGAATGTTTCGTCCACTGCACGTGGCCGGACTTGGCGCTCGCCGCGATTCCCTTGCGGCCCGGACCGGGCCCTGCGAAGAGCGGCATCCAGAGCGCGTCCTTCGGGTTCGCCGCAACGCACACGTAGTACTGCTGGCTGAGCAGCTCCTCGTCGCCCGCACCCGCGAAGTGGGCGCCCTGGTCCGCAAGCGTCTGCGCGTCGAGCCTGAGCACGAGCCCGGGGGCGTGGATGTGGGGCATGGTCGGGGTCCTGGTAGGTGAACGAGGCAAGCGTGGCTCGCCGCGTTCGCGCAGCGCGCGGACGTGCTCGGGCAAACGCGCCGGTGTCGATCACCACCATAGTGGATGGGGCCGATCGAGGTCGGCATTTCGGACGAGCGGTCTGGCCGAGGTTCGAGCCCGTTGGGTCTTCCGGTGTCGCGACCGGCGCGGAGCGACGGATTGCTGCTACGGTGGGCAGCCCAGATGCGAGTACGCCCGTGGCCGACCTCAATTGCCTGATCTCCCGCGCCGGCCGCAACGCCGGGCTGCTGTCGGTTCGCGCGATCACGCGACAGGCGTTCGTGGCCTGGAAGGGCGTGCAGGCGGATCGCGATTTCGAGCTCGAGGCGAGCTCGCGCGGCGAGCAGGTCAACGTCGTGCTGCGTTGTCCCGAGGCGAAAATGCCGGCCGCACTCGTCGCGCTCGATGCGGAGTTGACGAAGCTGCAATTGATCCGCGGCACGCCGCGTTCGTTCGCCGAGCCGTTCCCGGAGCGGCCGGGCTTCACGAAAACGCGGCGCTGACGCACGCCACATCGCGAGCCGCCGCCGTGCCCGGGCCGCGCGGCGTGATGCAGGCGACGGTGCGCGACCTCGTGTTTCCCGGCCGGCTATTCGAAGCCGTTCGCGAACACGCTGTCCGCGATCGTGACGGTGGACGTCGGGATCGAAACGTCCTGCCCCAGGTTGATCACGCCGCCGTTCTGCAGCGTGACGTTGGCGCCGCCGTTGACGTTCGTGCGCCACTGGCCGCCGGTACCCGTGCCCGTGTAGGGCAACGCGAGCGTGCCGAGGTTGTTGTTGTCGGAGATCGGCAGCGGCGTGAGGCTGAACGGGCTGAACTGGCCGCGAAAATCCGCCGGTGTGTTGAAGCGCAGCGCGAGCTGTTGCGAGTTGGCGAAGAAGTACGTGGGGCTCGTGATGAGCACCCGATTGAGCCCGAGGTTCGGCGCGTCGAGCCTCGCTTCGATCACCGCGAACGCGCCGAGCGACGGCGACGGGTCCTGGTCTGCGGCAGCGGTGTCGACCAGGATGATGAACCGGTGCGGGCCGGTCTGCGTATTGGCCGTGCCGTTGTAGGTCACGAACAGGTTGGGGAACGAGAACGTCACGGTGACCGGTGCTGCGCTCGCCACGCCAGTGGCGCACGAGCCCGATGCGAACAACAACCAACCGAACAGGCGAAGACGAGGCACGGCGCTCTCCTGGCAACCTGCGCGTCGTTCTACGTCGTGGCGCGCATCCGAACCGTGAACGCCACGACGCTTCCGCACGCTTGCGTCAGTCCTCGACTCCGTTGCGGAGGATCGCATCGGGCACGAAGCACCCGACCTCATTGCCGTGGCATTGCCGGAGATGTCGACGCAGCCGCCGTCGCCCGCGACGGCCGCCACGCACCGGGATCCGGCGATGGAACGCGGTCGGGTCGTCGGCGTGGCGCAAATCCAGTCAGTACGCGTGCGCCTGCGCGCCGGATGCGGCGTGCAACGTCGCCCGAGCCGGGGCACGCAGCGCCGACGAGGGCATTGTGTGCTTCGGCGACTTCGTCGCGGTGCGGCGGCTGCACCGCGCATTGCGGCAACCCTCCGACCGGCAGAGAATCGTCGAGCTGGCCTGCGTCCAGGCATGTCGCACCCGGAGCCGGCTGCGGCAACGGGATGGCCGATCGACACGGCCAGGTCCCGCGTACGTCGCGCGCTGGCGGTCCTGCGCAAGGAGCTGATCCCGGATGAACACCGTTGGCGCTACGCCCGAAGACATCAGCGCGATCGGCGATGCGTTGGCGGCAGCCATTGCGCAGAACGTCGAGCCGCGGCGCCTGCTCGACGCGGCCGACAAGCGGCGCCTGTTCGATCGCATCGGCGCAGGCCTCGGCTTCGGCGACCAGCATCGCTACCTGCCGGCGCGCGATGGCGACTGGCGCGTCCTCGCCGAGCGCGTCTACCTCAAGGTGCTGCAGCGCGACGACGAATCCGGCATCGCGACGTACCTCGTCCGCTACAGCCCCGGCACGCAGTTTCCCGTGCACCCGCAGCGCACGACCGAAGAATGCCTGCTCGTCGCGGGCGACCTGCGCATCGGCGACGTCGACATGAAGCCCGGTGACCTGCAGATCGCCGTGCCGGGAATCCCGCATGGCCCGCTGATTTCGCAGAACGGCGCGCTCGTGTTCGTGCGCGGCGTGCTGTCGCGCGTGCCCGAGCGCATCGCCGACGAGGCGTTCGACGTGCTGCCGCCGCTGTCGGCACCGCGTTGACGGCGCACGCGGCGAGCGGTTCGCGGCACGCCGGGTGACCGGCCGATAGGCACGGGCGACCCGTTCGTGCGGTAATCGCGCGTCCCCAGCGCGACACGTCGTGACGATGAGCTCCGGACCACCGATGACCGAAACCGCGGGTCGCTCCGCGTTCGCCGAGCTGCGCGAAGCGCTGCGCGGCACGAACGCGGACTACACGAAGATCCCGCTGCGTCGCGCCGTGTTCCTGCTCGCGGTGCCGATGGTGCTCGAGCTCGTGCTCGAGTCGACGTTCGCGGTGATCGACATCTTCTTCGTCGGCAAGCTCGGTCCCTCGGCCGTCGCGACCGTCGGTCTCACGGAGACGATGCTGTTCCTGCTCTACGCGATCGCCATGGGCCTCGCGATGGCGATCACCGCGGTCGTCGCGCGTCGCATCGGCGAGGGCGAGCGCGAAGCAGCCGCGGTGACCGCCGTGCAGGCGATCTGGCTCGCGCTGGCCGTGTCGGTGCCGTTCTCGATCGCGGGCATCGTGTTCGCGCAGGACCTGTTGCGCCTGATGGGCGCCGATGCCTGGACGCTCGAGCACGGTTATCCGTACATGCAGTGGGCATTGGGCGGAAACGCCGTGATCCTGCTGCTGTTCACGATCAACGCCATCTTCCGCGGCGCCGGCGACGCGGCCGCGGCCATGCGCGTGCTGTGGTTCGCGAACGGCATCAACATCGTGCTCGATCCGATCCTGATCTTCGGGTTCGGGACGATCCCGGCGTTCGGCGTCGAAGGCGCCGCGATGGCGACCACCATCGGTCGCGGCTGCGGCGTGCTGCTGCAGCTCTGGATCCTGTTCCGCGGCGGCGAGCACCTGCGCGTGGCGCGCACGCACCTGCGCTGGCACGCGGACATCGCGCTGAACATCGTGCGCACGTCGCTCGGCGGCATCGGCCAGATGATCGTCGCGATGACGTCGTGGATCTTCCTCATGCGCATCCTCTCGGGCATCGGCAGCGAGGCCGTCGCCGGCGCCACCATCACGATCCGCATCATGATGTTCACGATGATGCCGGCCTGGGGCATGGCGAACGCCGCTGCGACGCTGGTCGGCCAGAACCTCGGTGCGCAGAAGCCCGAACGGGCCGAAGCCGCCGTGTGGCGCATCGGCGGCTACAACATGGCGTACCTGCTGCTGGTGGCGGTCGTGTACTTCTCGCTGCCGCGCGAGCTGATGGGCATCTTCACGGACGACGCAACCGTCGTCGCGATCGGCGCCGAGTGGCTGCGCATCTTCTCGTACTCGTTGTTCGTCTACGGCTGGTGGATGGTGTCGGTCCAGGCGTTCAACGGCGCCGGCGACACGATGACGCCGACCTGGATCAACGTCGTATTCTTCTGGCTGGTCCAGATCCCGCTGTCGTGGTTGCTCGCCGTGAAGATGGACTGGCAGCACTCGGGCGTGTTCTGGGGCACGTTCTTCTCCGAGACCGCCGTGGGCCTGTTCACGCTCTGGCTGTTCTCGCGCGGCCGTTGGAAGACGGCCCAGGTCTGATCCGGGAATCCATCGATGAGCGAGTTGCCGAGCTGCCCGAAATGCAGATCCACCTTCACCTACGAGGACGGCGAATCGCTGGTCTGCCCGGAGTGCGGGCACGAATGGCAGGTCGGCGTGAGCGACGCGCAACCGGACCAGCGCGTGGTGAAGGATGCGAACGGCAACGTGCTCGTCGACGGCGACAGCGTCACCGTCATCAAGGACCTGAAGGTGAAGGGCAGCTCGCTCGTCGTGAAGGTGGGCACGAAGGTGAAGAACATCCGGCTGGTCGACGGCGACCACGACATCGACTGCAGGATCGAAGGCATCGGGCCGATGAAGCTGAAGTCGGAGTTCGTCAGGAAGTCCTGAGCGCACGCGCACTACACTCGCGCGCATGAACACGTTGCCTGCCGACTTCGTCGGCGCGGACTACCTCGAGCTCCATCCCGACGTGCGCGCAGCCGGCGTCGATCCCGCGTGGCATTACCTCGAGTACGGCATGCGCGAAGGCCGGCGTTATCGGCCCGAACCGCGCGAGCTGCTGCCGAAGCTGGATGGTCATTACGACAGCGACGGGCTGCGCACGTGGCACAACCACGATTTCATGGCCGACCCGGCGTTCGTCGCGGCGTACGAGCGCGGCCTCGCGGCGTCCGGCGTCGACTACGGCTTCCACTGGCGCGTGCACATCGCGCTGTGGGCCGCGCGCTCGGCCGCACGCGTACCCGGTGATTTCGTCGAGTGCGGCGTGAACCGCGGCTTCATGAGCTCCGCGATCATGCACGCGCTCGACTGGAACGCGACGGGCCGCACGTACTGGCTGTTCGACACGTTCGCGGGGCTCGACACGCGGCAGGTCAGCGACGTCGAGCGCAGTGGCGGCGTGCTCGAACGCAACAGCAGGGAGCTCGAGAGCGGCTTCTACACCACCGACATCGACACCGTGCGGCGCAACTTCGCCGAGTGGCCGCGCGCGCGGATCGTCGTGGGTGCGGTGCCCGGGACGCTCGAGCAACTGGCGGCCGAGCGCATCGCGTTCCTGCACCTCGACATGAATTGCGCGGAGCCGGAAGTCGCGGCGATCGACCAGCTGTGGAAGCGGCTGTCGCCGGGCGCGGTCGTGCTGCTCGACGACTACGCGTACCGGGGCTACCAGCCGCAGAAGGACGGCCTGGACGCATGGGCCGCGCGCACTGGCGTGCCCATCGCGAGCCTGCCGACCGGGCAAGGCCTGGTCGTCAAGGCCTGACGTCCTGCCGCATCAGAACACGCGTAGCGCCGCGCGGATCGCGAGCGCGAACAATACGATGGACGACACGGCGAACAGCGCGAAGCGGACGCGGATCGCATTGACCAGGGCCTGCTGCAGGCTGTGCACCACGCGCAGCCCGACGTAGGACCACGCGAGCGCGACGCTCGCCGTCGACGCGTCGCCGAGCACCGCGAGCACCAGCACGACCGGATAGAAGATCGTCGGCTGCTCGAGCAGGTGGTTGTAGTTGTCGGCCTTCCAGCGCACGCGTGCCGGCAGCGTGGCCATCTGCTCGCCACGTGGCGCCATCGGGTCGAGCTCCATCCGCGCCCGCACGATCGCCGGGATGCGCGTCGCGTACATCCACGCCCAGATCACCGCCGTCCACAGCACGAGCGCAATCGCCGGGGCGAGCATTTCCGTTGCAGGGGCCATCGTGTACTCTGCATCTGAAGGACGCCCCGAGTATCTGCCCAATGCGCGAAGACGACACGAGGTGGATTCCGTCACCGTGGCGGTCCTCGCTCCGGCGCATTCGCGATCGCCATGAAGTAGCCTTGCGCGTCGGCGCCGGGACCGGCGAAGGGGATCGCGATGAAGCGGGTACTGCGCGTGGTGTTGCTGCTCGTGCTGGTCGCAGGCGGCGCTCTGTTCTGGTCGTTCCTGCCGGCGAACCTGCCGATGCCCGCACCGATCGCCGACGCGCTGCCACCGGCTTCGCCGCCGGCCGGCATGTCGATCAGCGTGCTCGACACCGGCAGCATCCAGTCGCGCGCCGTGCTCGCGTTCCGCGGCGGCGCGTTCGGCGACGAGCGCACCTTCGCGATGGCGCCGATCCTCGTGCGCCATCCGCGTGGCGACCTGCTGATCGATGCGGGCTTCGGGCGCGATATCGACGCGCACGTGAAGACGATGCCGTGGCTCGGCCGGATGCTCACCGACTACACCAAGGGCAGGCCGGCCGGCGAGCAACTGGCCGGAGCGGGGATGTCGCCCGCGTCGCTGAAGGGCGTGCTCATCACGCATGCGCATTACGACCACGTCAGTGGCCTCGACAGCCTCGCCGGCGCGCCGGTGTGGGTGAACGACGCCGAGCGCGCGTTCATCGACGGCGACGCGCCGCAGGCGGCGCTCATGCGCAGCTTCCAGTCGCTCGACTACCACGCGTACGCGTTCGACGGCGGCCCCTACCTCGGTTTCCCGCGGAGCCACGACGTGTGGGGCGACGGCTCCGTCGTCGTCGTGCCGGCGCCCGGACACACGCCCGGGTCCGTCGTCGTGTTCCTGGCCCTGCCGTCGGGCAAGCGCTACGCGCTGCTCGGCGACCTGGTGTGGGCGATGGAAGGCATCACGCTGCCTGCGGAACGTCCGTGGCTACCGCGCTGGCTGATCGGCGAGGACGCCGCGCAGGTGCGCGAGAACGTCACGCGACTCGCCGCGATCCACGCGCGCTACCCGGAGATCGAGCTGGTGCCCGCGCACGACATGCGCGCGCTCGCGACGTTGCCGCACTTTCCGGCGAGTGGCGGATAGGTCGCGATCAGGGGCAAACGTCAGTCCGGCGCCGAAGCGTCCACGCTCGGCGGCACGCGTGGAACGATGAGGTCCAGCAACCACGCGCCACGGATCGCCGCCGCGACTTCCAGGTCTTCCAGCTGCGACGCAACGGGTACGCCATCACGCGCGAGTTCGGGGTCGAGCAACGCGCGGAACGGCGGATCGAGGTCTCGATCGAGCTGGCGCTGCACGCGCTGCATCACGGCTTCCGCCGTGCCGCGGTCGAGGGTGTAGACGACACCGCTCAGCTCGACGCGCTCCGGCCAGCGCAGGACGCGCGCGCCGAGCATGTCGCCCGCGCCGAGCGTGGTCGATGCAAGTGGCTCCGTGACGAACGGCGGGCTGCGCGAGTCGGCGAGCGCATCGCGCAATTGCAGCCCCTCGCCGGGCCGTGACTCGACGACTTCGTAGAGTCGCAACGGCGCGTCGGCGAGCCTCGCGAGGTAATCGCGCTGTTCGTCGGACAGGCGCGGTGCGCGTTCGCGCACCCAGTCGATGCCGCGACCCGCGCCTTCGGCGCGCTCGAAGATCGCCTCGGACAGCACGAAGTCGCCGATCTTCGCGTTGACGTCCTGCACGCGTTCGTCGCCGAGCGCAGCCAGCGCATCGGCGACGATCTGCGGATCGATGCCCGCGAAGAATCCCGTCTCGATCGCACCGGGCACCTGGCGGCGGAACTCCTTCCGGATCCACGCGATCGCGACGCCAATGCCACGATCGGCCGGTGCAGCGCGCTGCGCCTGCCGCTCGCGCAGGCAGCATTGCTTGTACTTGCGCCCCGAGCCGCAGGGGCAGGGTTCGTTGCGGCCAGTGCCCATGCCGCGATTCTACGAAACCGGCCGCGCGATCGGCCGTCTCCGGTCAGGGCGCAGCGCCCGCGGGCTCGGCGAGGAACTTCGCGACGTCGCCCGGCGCCGCGATCGGCAACGAGCAGCGCTGCTCGGTGCAGACGAACGCGGCGGGCCGCTTCAGCGTCGGATAGTTCACGTCGGCGTTCATCAGCGGCCCTTCGGATCGATCCCACCACTCGAGGCGCTTGTAGCCCGAGGGGACGCGCAGGCATGCGTCGTAGAGCGCCTGCGTGGCGGCGTCGGCGCGCGGTCCGATCACGGTGAGGTGCACGGGGTCGCGGTTGATCTCGCGGTCGGCGAGCAGGATGCCGGCTTCGGTCAGGCGCGACAGCGCGACGTCGCGTTGCGCGAGCCATGCGAGCGCGTGTCGTGCCATGTCGCGATGCGCGGGCGCGCCGGTGTGCCGATGCAGCAGGTTCGCGAAGCGCGCCAGTGCGATGTTCTCGTCGAGGTGCGGCACGGGCGCGATCGGCGTGTCGCCGCGCGCGGCGCTCGCGAACCCGGCGGGCGCGCGGAAGTGCGTCGCGATGAAGTCGCCGGCGGCTGCCGCGTGCGCGAGCCACTCGCGCTCGCCGGTCGAACGATAGAGCTGCAGCAGCGCGCGACCCATGGCCAGCGTGTCGCCGAGGTACGGGCCGGCCGCATCGTTCGCGTCGTGCCGGAATCCGCCACCCGGCAACGCGCGCTCGGCCAATGCCCAGCGCGCGGACTCCGCGGCGGCGGCGAGTGCGCGCTCGTCGCCGGAAACCTCGTGCAGGTACGCCAGCGCCTCCACCATCGCGCCCGTCTCGCGCGCGTAACGGTGGCGGTCGACGCGCGGGACGCCCAGCTTGCGACGGCCCGCATCGTCGAGCGCGAAATACGCCGCGCTGTGCTCGCCCGGGCGCAGGTCCGCATCCTGGCTGGCGTAGTAGCCGCCATCGGGCGCGGCCAGGAACGTCGTGGCGTAGTCGCGGATACGCGTGGCGACGCGCAGCCAGCGCTCGTCGCCGGTCGTCGCGTACGCGAGTGCGTACACGCGCAGGTATTCGCCCTGCAGCGTGGTGAGCTTCTCGTAATGCGGATGCTCGAAGTCGCCGCCCGTGGAGTACTGGTAGACGCCGCCCCAGACCGGATCGAGCAGCGCGCTCGCGCCAGCGAGCGTGCGCGCCACGCGCGCACGCTCATCGGCGTCGCCGGCCAGCGCCAGCGCGAGTGCGTACTCGGCGCTGTCGCGGTCGAGGAACTTCTGGTCGATGCGCAGCCCGCCGCGGACCGGATCCCACGTATCGCGATGGCGCCGCGCGAGCTCGGAACGGAGCGCGTCGGGCAACGTGGACACGGAAGCGACGACGGCATCGGCGTCGGCCGCATCGGCATGTTCCGGGCTCGGGTCGGCGACGATCGCCGCGAGCAGACGACGCATGCGCTCCGGTGGAATGTAGCCGCGTCGCTTGACGATTTCGGTGCCGTCGGCCGCGAACACGATCGTGGCGGGCCATCCGTAGTCGCGGTAGCGGTTCGCGAGGTCCGGGCGGGAATCCTGGTCGATGCGCAGCGGTACGTAGCTCGTGGCGAGCGCTTCCTTCACGCCCGCGTCGCCGTACGTGTCGTGGTCCATGACGTGGCACCAGTGGCACCACACCGCCTCGAGGTAGAGCAGCACGAAACGCTTGCCCTCGCGTGCCTCGGCGAACGCCGCGCCGTCGTCGCGACGCCAGGCGATGTCGCCGCGGGTGTCGCCCATTGCAGCCATGGGCAGGAGCAGCATCAGCAACAACGACGCAGCGCGCTTCATGTCGTCCGGGTCTCCGGGGCTCGATGCCGTGCTTACGCGCAGCACCCCTCCGCGGATGCGGCCTGCTGCGCTACTTCGGATGCACCTCGTTGACGACGACGTCCCAGTGCTCCTCGAGCAGCGCGAAGCGCGCCTGCTCTTCCGCATCGAATGCCTTGCGGTCCGCGTAGAGCCGGGCCTTCGCCTCCTCCCAGCGCTTGTCCCAGTCGGGATCGGAGATCGCGGCGGCGGCGTCGCGGAAGGAAATCGTGATGCGCAGGTCCCAGCGAGGTCCGCCCGCCATGTGCGTGAACGGCTCGTCCGCGCGCACGCTGCGGACGAATCCGAGCTTCTTCATCTCATCCAGCAGCGGCGCATGGTTCTTCGCGTAGAGCCGCTTGAACTCCTCGGCGCTTCCCCACTTGATGCGGTAGTAATACTCGACCGTCACGGGCGTCGGTTCCGTCGCGGCCGGCATTTCGGCGGCACTCGCCACCGTCGCACCGAGCAGCAGCAGGAGCACCAGCAGTCGCAGGCTGAATCGCATCGCGGAACCCTCCATTGCCGGAAACCGTCGCCTTCCTCCTACGCAGGAAGCGCTGGCAAGGGGACACGAGGGCGTGCATTCGTCCCGATCGCGAGCCGGCCGCCAACGCGCTGCGGCGCCGGTTTACCATCGCGCCATGAGCGATCACACGACGAGCCCGATCGGCGAGCCCGCCTTTCCGCCGACCGCCGCGGTGCCCGCGCGCATCGGCGCGTTCACCATCATGGGCGTGCTGGGCGAGGGCGGCATGGGGCGCGTGTACCTCGCGCGCGAGGACACGCCGCCGCGCGAGGTCGCGCTCAAGGTGATGCGCAGCATGTCGGCGGAAGGACTGGCCCGCTTCCGACGCGAAATGGAGCTGCTCGCGCGGCTCGAGCATCCGCACATCGCGCGCCTGTACGGCGCCGGCACGGCCCGCATGGGCGACGTCGACGTGCCCTGGCTCGCGCTCGAATACGTGCGCGGGCCCGACCTCGAGCGCTGGACCTGGCAACAGCGTCCCGCGCTCGAAGCGCGGCTGCGCATGTTGATCGACGTGTGCCGCGCGGTGGAGTACGCGCACGCGCGCGACGTCATCCATCGCGATCTCAAGCCGTCGAACGTCCTCGTCGGCGCCGACGGTCAGCCGAAGGTGCTCGACTTCGGCATCGCGCGGCTCGCGCGCGACGACGCGGGCGTGACCGCGACGGGCCAGCTGCTCGGCACGATCCCGTACATGAGCCCCGAGCAGATGTCGGGCCGCGCGGTCGACGCGCGCAGCGACGTGTACGCGCTCGGTGCCATCGCTTACCAGCTGCTCTCGGGACGACTGCCGCACCCGCGGCTCTCGACGGCGACATTGTTCGAGGCGCTCGAGCTCGTGCGCCGCGAGGAGCCGCCGCGCCTTGCGTCGGTGCAGCCGGGCACGCACGTCGACCTCGACAACGTGGTGATGAAGGCGCTGGCGACCGAGCCGGAGCGGCGCTACGCAACCGCGGGCGCGCTCGCGGACGACCTGCAGCGCGCGCTCGAGCATCGACCCGTGACGGCGCGCGCGCCGACTATCGGCTACCGCGCATCGCGATTCGTGCGTCGCAATCGCGCGTTGACGGCCGCGGCCGCCGCGATCGCACTGAGCCTCGTCGCTGCCACCGCGGTGTCGCTGCGCTACGCGTGGGCGGAGGCGGCGGCGCGTCGCGTGGCGGAGGAACGCGCGAACGAAGCCGCTGCGGTGAGCGGCTTCCTCGAGAGCATGCTGACGTCGGCCGACCCGGACCAGTCGCTCGGCCGCGACCTGCGCGTCACCGAAGTGCTGGCGCAGGCCGCATCGGGCCTGCAGCGCGAAAACCTGCCCGATGAAACGCGCGCACGCCTCTTGCGGACGCTCGGCCGTACCTACCTCAACCTCGGCGACGCCGATGCCGCGCGCACCACGCTCGACGCCGCGCGCGCGCGCCTGCCGGGCAGCGAAGCGGGCTCGGTGCTGGACGCCCAGATCGCGCTCGACGTTGCAGCGTCGGACATCGCGCGCAACGACAACGACGCCGCGCGCAAGGCGCTCGACGCGTTGCTCGCGACGCCGCTCGACGCGGAGCGTCGCGTCGCCGCACAGCTGCTGCTCACGCAGGTGCTGGCCGCGCAGGGCGAGCTGCCGCAAGCGGAGAAGCTGCTGCGCACGCTGGTCGATGAAGCCGGCAAGGCGCTCGGGCCCGACGACGTGCAGACGCTCACCGCGCGGCACAACCTGTCGGTCGTGCTGCAGCAGCGCGGCGAGCTGGAGGAAGCGACCGAGATCGCGGAGGCGGTGCTGGCGCGACGCACGGCGGTCTTCGGCGCCGACCATCCGGAAACGCTGTACTCGCTGAACAACCTCGCGGCGGTGTACCAGGTGGCCGGGCGCGCGGCCGACGCCGAGCGGGTGATGCGCGAGGCGATCGCAGCGCGCACGCGCGTGCTCGGTGCGAAGCATCCGTCCACGCTCACCACGAAGCGCAACCTGGCGATCGTGCTCATCCAGTCCGGCAGGCTCGAGGAAGGCGCGACGATCGCGGAATCGCTCGTCGCCGACTGGGTGGCGCTGCGCGGCGAGGCCGCGCCGCAGACGATGTCGGCGCGCCACGTGCTCGCCTACGTGTACGAGGACCTCGGGCGCGTCGACGAGGCGGAACGCACGCTGCGCGCGATCGTCGCGACGCAGGTCGCGGCGGGCGGACCGTCCGACCCGAGCCTGGTGAGCCCGCGCAACGACCTCGCGATGCTGCTCATGAAGCGCGGCGACCCGGCCGCGGCGCTCGTCGAGTTCGACGGCCTGATGCCGTGGGCCGAGCGCCTGCTCGGCGCGGACAACGCCGTCGTCGCGATCTACGTGGGCAATCGCGGCGAGTGCCTGGCGCGCCTCGGTCGCCTCGAGGAAGCGCGCGTGGCGCTCGAAGCGAGCCATGCGCGCCTGGCCGCCGCGTTCGGTGCGGAGCATGCGCGCACGCGCACGGCCGCGGAGCGGCTCGCGGCGGTGTACACGCGCCTCGGCATGGCCGACAAGGCGAGGGCGCTGTCGAGCAAGCCGTCGGACCCGGCGTGAGCGTCGCCGCGATCGCGCTCGTCGCGCTGTTCGCCGCGACCGCCGCGGCGCTCGGCTGGCGGCTGCAGCGGGCGCGCATGGCGAGCACGGACGCCATCGCACGATTGCGCGAAGAGCTCGCGCAAGCGGTGCGCGAATCGAGCGAGCGCGCGGCGGCCGCGGAGCGCCAGCGCATCTACGACGACCTGCACGACGACCTCGGCGCGAAGCTGCTCGAGCTCGTGTACCTCGCGCCTTCGCCCGAGCTGGCCGACCGCGCACGCGCGGCGCTGCAGGACCTGCGCGACGTGGTCACGCGCTCGCGCGGCGCGGGCGGGACGCTCGACCAGGTGCTCGCCGACATCCGCGCGGAAATGCAGCAGCGCCTCGCGGCGGCCGGCATCTGCCTGGCCTGGGATCCGCGCGGCGAGCTGCCGGAGATCGAGCTTGCGCCGGAACGCTCGCTGCACCTGTACCGGATCGTGCGCGAAGCGGTGAGCAACGTGATCCGCCATGCGCAGGCCCAGCGCGTGCGCATGCGCGTGGGCTGCGACGGCGACTTCGTGCGCATCGAGCTCACCGACGACGGTCGCGGCGAAACGCGCGACGCCGCCGAGCCGGGCACGGGCATGCGCGCGATGCGCGAGCGCGCCGCGCAGCTCGCCGGCGCGATCGAATGGAAGCCCGGCACGGAAGGCGGCACGAAGGTGCTGCTGTCGGTGCCGCTGCGCGAGGGCGTTGCGTGAGCATGCAGCGCGCGCTCGTCGTGGACGACCTCGCCGCGAGCCGCGACTGGCTCGCGCGCGCGACCACGCTCGCGTTTCCGGAAATCGCGATCGCGTTCGCGGCCGACCTCGCCGGCGCGTTCGCGTGCGTCGAGCCGCTGCCGTCGCTCGCGCTCGTCGACCTCGGGCTGCCCGACGGCCCGGGCACGCGCCTGATCGAATACCTCGCCGCGCGCGGCACCGTGTGCGTCGTCGCCACGGTGTTCGACGACGACGCGCACCTGTTTCCCGCATTGCGCGCGGGTGCGCAGGGCTACGTGCTGAAGGACTCACCGCCGGAAGCGCTCGCCGAGCTGCTGCGCGGCATCGTCGCGGGCCAGCCGCCGCTGTCGCCGTCGATCGCGCGCCGCCTGCTGCAGCATTTTCGCCCGCCGACGCCGCAAGCCGGGGCGCCGCACCTCACGCCGCGCGAGGTCGACGTGCTGCGCCTCGTCGCGAAGGGCTACACGCTCGCGCAGGTCGCGGAATCGCTCGAGATCTCGCGCCACACCGCGTCCGGTTACCTCAAGGACGTCTATCGCAAGCTCAGCGTGACGTCGCGCGCGGAGGCGACGCTCGAGGCAGCGCGCCTCGGCCTCGTCGTGCCGGGCAACTGACGGAACGGCGGGGCCGCGCTCTCGTGGCGTTTCGCCCCGCCTTCCGGGCGCCTATTCGAATCCGTTGCTGAACAGCCCGTCGCGCAGGATGGTCGTCGTCTCGGTTTCCGAGTTGTTGAACGGCTGCGGATCGGTGAGCGGGCTGTTCGTCGAGAAGATCGTCTGCACGATGCCGCCGTTCGGCAGCACGGTTGCGCTGGAGCGCAGCGTGACGAGGAATGCGTAGGTCGGTCCGCTCGGCAGCGAGGGATGGGTGCAGGTCATCGACGGCGTGGCGCCGACCGCCTGGTTCGTGCAGGTGAAGCCGGCCGGCGTGGCGATCGCCTCGAACTGCAGTCCACCGTCGCCGATGATGTTGAGGCGCGCGTTCGTCGCGGGATCGGGACCTGCGTTCGTCAGCTCGACGAGGAACTCCACTGCCTGGCCCACGATCGCGGGGTCCGGCAGCTCCACCGACATGACCGAGAGATCGGAATCCGGCGTGACGTAGGCGGTGCTTTCGGTCTCGCTGTTGTTGCCGGGAACCGGGTCGGCAGTCACCACGGACACGAACGAGAAGACGGTCGCGACGGTCGTGTCGCTCGGGCCGATGACGTCCAGCGGCGCCCGCAGCACGACGGTGAACGAGTAGGTACCGACCGGAACCGAAGCGCGCGAACAGGTCAGCGACGGGTTGCCACCGACCGGCGGCAGCGTGCACGAGAAGCCGCTCGCCGGCGTGGCGGACTGGAAGCGCAGCGAGTTGTTGTTGAACACGTTGAAGTTGACGTTCGTCGCGGTGTCCGGCCCCGCGTTCACGGCCGTGACCGTGTACGTGATCGTGCCGTCGGGTGCGACCGGGTCGGGCGCGTCCGAGACCGAGATCGAGAGGTCCGATTTCGGCCCGACGTAGGCGGTCTGTTCCTCTTCCGTGTTGTTGTTCGGGTTCGTCTCGTTGCTCGCGCCGGCGAAGAACGAGAACAGCGACGACATCGTGGCGTCGTTCGGGCCGATCACGTCCAGGCGCGCCTGCATCGCCACGGTGAACGTGTACGTGCCCACCGGCAGCGATGCGCGCGAGCACGTGAACGTCGGGTTGCCGCCGACCGCAGGGAGCGTGCACGTGAAGCCGCTGGCAGCCGTCGCCGACTGGAAACGCAGCGTGTTGTTGTTGAACACGTTGAAGTTCACGTTCGTCGCCGGGTCGGGGCCCGCGTTCGTCGCCGTGATCGTGTAGGTGATGGTGCCGTCGGGCGCGACCGGGTCGGGCGCATCGACGACGGCAACCGACAGGTCGACTTGCGGGCTGTCGAACGCCGTGGTCGCCGTCTTCTGGTTGTTCGCGGGATTCGGATCGGGCGAGGTCCCGGACGGGAAGAAGTTGCTCGTGATCGTTCCGTCGGGGAACGAATTCAGCGACGCCGCGAGCTGGACGACGAGCGTGATCGTGTAGGTGCCGGGCGCGAGAGACGACGTGAAGCACGTGATGTTGTTGCCGAACTGCGGACAGGTGAACCCGGCTGGTGGCGAAGCCGAAACCAGCGTGAGGTTCTGGTCGAGGTTCACGTTGACGCCGCCGTTCACCGCTGCCGCCGGTCCGTTGTTGCGCAGCGTGATCGTGTAGCCGAAGGACTGGCCCGGGATCACCGGATCGGCGGAAGCGACGGCCGACACGACTTCCTGGTCGGCGTTCTGCGCCAGGGCGGCGGGCGCGAGCAGCGCGAGCGCGAACGCAGCGAGCACGCGGGCAAAGGCAGTGGTTTTCATCGGCGCGAGTCCCCCCGGATTCGGCGCGCAGTATCGCGACGCGGCCGCGTGGGGACACCCCCGCGATCGTGGGGGGCGTCGTGCAACGACGGCCCGGGGCTGCGGGCCGTCTTCCTTCCGCTTGCAGTAGAACCAGGGTCAGTTGTGGTTGGCCGCCGTGGCGTCGGCGATCGCTTCGGCGAAGCGCGCGGCGGACGCGGGGTTCTCGCCCGTGATGATCCTGCCGTCCACCCACACGTCGTCGGCGGCGCTGAGCGGATCGCCCACCGACATCGCATTGAGCATCAGCGCGCCGTTGCCCTCGATCTGCCAGCGCATCGCGCGCTCGCCGTCGACGTAGCCGTCGCGGCCCAGTCGATGGCCTGGCATGCCACCGGCGGGACCGACCACCACGCGGCCGCGGATCGGGCTCACGCCATCGACGCGCGCCCACGCCAGCACGGTCACGCCGTGGTCGATCGCCGCCACCGGCTTGTCCTGCGCGACGAAGTCGTTCACCACGCGGCCGACCGCCTCGCGCACGGTGCGCGTGCCGTTGTACGCGGCATTCGCATACGAGCCGCTGAACGCGTACTGGTACTGCGAGCTGCCCCAGCCGCCGACGAACACGATGGCGGAGTAGTCGCTGGCGTCGATGGCGGCGAGCGCGCGGTCGGGTTGCACCGCGAGGCCGGACACCATGCCCTGCGGAACGGCTGCGGTCTTGTCGCCGGCGGCGACGATGACGCGCAGCCCCCGTGCCTCGAGCGAAGAGCGCACGGCGGCGTATTCCTGGTAGTAGAAATCGCGGTTCGCGATCACCATCAGCACGGGCGACGGCGAACTGTCGGCCACCGCGGCGGCGTTCGCGCCGGCCAGCGCGATCAGGCCGAGCGCGAGGCGGCTACGCAGACGGGTGGGGGCAAAACGATTCATCTCGATCTCCTGGTTGGGGTGGTATCGACCCGCGCCCGTCCCGGGCGGCGGCGTCGATACCCCCCAATTCGACAATCGACGGCGAAAACGACATGCGCGCGCGGTTCGACGCCAAGCGATGTGTAAACTGCGCGTGAAATGACCGCCACGACTCCGCCCCCCGAGCGCGTCGCGTCGTCCGCCGACGAGCCGACCACCGCAGTGACGGCGTTGCTCAACGCCGCCGGCAGCAATCGCGAGTCGCTGGACCAGGTATTCGGCATCGTGTATGCCGAGCTGAAGCGCATCGCCGCGCGCGTGCTCTCGCAGGCAGCGCCGTCCACGCTCAATCCCACCGCGCTCGTGCACGAGGTCTACGCCAAGCTGATCGGCAGCGAGCAGCTCGGGTTGCAGGGCCGGCAGCATTTCTATTCGCTGTGCGCGCGCACCATGCGGCAGATCGTGATCGACCATGCGCGCGGCCGTTGTGCCGGCAAGCGCGGTGGCGGCCAGCCGCACGCGGTGCTCACCGACGACGGCGCGATCGACGTGTCGCATCCGGAAACGCTGGTGGCGCTCGACGTGGCGCTGGAGCGGCTCGCGCAGCGCGACCCGCGCCTGGTGGAACTGCTGCAGTACCGCGTGTTCGCCGGCCTCGAGATGATCGAGATCGCGCCGCTGCTCGGGGTGACCGTGCGCCAGCTGCAGCGCGACTGGCAGCGCGCCCGCATCTGGATCGCGGACGCGCTGCTGGAAGTCGGCGCCGACTGATCGAAGCAGGCCGCCGGCGCGCCGGCGCGATGTCGTTCGCGGCGCGGATTTCCGAATCCGGGGTCATTCCGAACCCGCGTTTCCCGCGCACACCGAAGCAGGCCGCCGAATGTCGCCCGACGAAGACAGCGCAGGACCGAGCTGGGAGCAGGTCGACGCACGACTTCGCGAGCTGCTCGAGCTCGACGAGCCGGACCAGGCACGGCACCTGGAAGCGCTGCGCGTGACCGAGCCCGCGCTGGCGCGACGGCTCGCGCGGTTGCTCGACTCGGCGGAACGCGTCGCGCCGCTCGACTCGAACGAACTGCTCGCCGGCGTCGCGCAGGGCACGTTCGCGCAACTCGCGAGCGGACGCGAGGGACAACGATTCGGCGACTGGCGCCTGCAGCAGTTGCTCGGCTCCGGCGGCATGGCCGACGTCCATCTCGCGGTTCGCCCGATCGAGCAGGGCGAGCAGCGCGCGGCCATCAAGCTCGTGCACGTTCCCGGCGCCACGTGGAGCGCGGAGGCGGTGGTGCGCGAGGCGCAGGTGCTGGCGCGACTGAGCGATCCGCGCATCGCGCGCCTGCTCGACTTCGGGCGCAGCGACGCCGGCGAACCCTGGATCGCGATGGAGTTCGTCGACGGCCTGCCGATCGACCGCTGGTGCCGGCAGCACGACGCGCCCGTGCGCCAGCGCGTGCGGCTGATGATCCACGTCGCGATGGCGCTCGACCACGCGCATCGCAGCCTCGTGGTGCACCGGGACATCAAGCCGGGCAACGTCTTCGTCACCGAGCCGGACGGCAGCATCAAGGTGCTCGATTTCGGCATCGCGCGTTCGCTGCCCGCGGCCGGCGCCGAGGCCACTCGCAACGCACCGACTGCGTACACGCAGGCCTATGCGAGCCCGGAACAACTGGCTGGCGAGCGCGTCGCCGTGGCCAGCGACATCTACCAGCTCGGCGAGCTGCTGTACGTGCTGCTCGCCGGCGAGCGTGCGTTCGCCGACGTGCCGCCGAATCCCGCGCAGCAAC
>CALKUS010000047.1 GCA_937996755.1 uncultured Pseudomonadota bacterium
CGCTCCACCACCTCGCCGGCGGCGATCTGGTTGACGAGCTGCTCGGGGAGCTGGCGGATGGGCATGGCGACGCGAGGCGCGCAGGGGGCTGCGGCGGCAGAGACTACGAGATGGCAGCGCGATTGTCAGGATGCAAGTGAATGCGGTATCGGAGCAGGCTCGAGATCAGGATCAAGGGAATTTCGCCTCCCGGCGACCAGAGGGGCGGTTGCTCGCCCAACCGCCCCTCTGGACTCCCCAAGGGCGGAAAGCGCGCTGCTGGCGACGCTCACAGCTGGAGCGAAAATTCGCGACGCGTTGCGCGCGCTGGCGCTGGAGGCTCGAGGGCGGGACTTTGGCTCGCGCGGGGCGCTCGCTTGCCTTCGAACAACAGAGCGGCGTGTCGGACGCCGACGGTATCGACGCCCGACCGCTCTCGCGCCAGGCCCGCGCGGTCGGGCTTGGCGCTGCCTCGGTCAGCAACACGAGGAAGCGCTCGACGAACTCGGGATC
Organism: uncultured Pseudomonadota bacterium; assembly: GCA_937996755.1. Taxonomy (GTDB): domain Bacteria; phylum Pseudomonadota; class Gammaproteobacteria; order Xanthomonadales; family Ahniellaceae; genus CALKUS01. Next base: position 493 of record CALKUS010000047.1, read on the forward strand.
GCTCGCGCTGCGAGCGGTGGGTCCCAAGCCCGCGCGGTCGGGCTTGGGTACTTTTGACTCTGCCTTTGGCCCTTTCTAGAGCCCAGAGACTTCTTTGGGCCAGCAAAGAAGTCTCTGGTCGCGGCGATAGCCGCGAAAGTACTTGAGGCATGCAGCCCGCAGGGCAAAGTCACAATGGATTCCCGCCTGCGCGGGAATGACGAATGGAACGCGTGAGCGGGAATGACGAGCAAGAAAGCACGGCGCTGGATCCCGGCGTTCGCCGGGATGACGACGGAAGGAATCCAGAGGGTCCGATGTCACTGATCGATCTCGCCGAAAGCGGCAGGCTGCCCGACGCCCTCATTCGCCTCGGCATTCGCCGCCTCTGTTCGCAGCGTCTCCGCGAAGAACGCGCTGGCGGAATCGAAAGCGAATCCGCGCGCCGCGCCAGTCGCATCGCCATGCTGCGCGAAAGCCCCGTCGCGATCGAGACGAAGGCGGCGAACGAGCAGCACTACGAGCTGCCGCCGGGCTTCTTCCAGCTGTGCCTCGGCAAGCGGCTGAAGTACTCGTCATGCCTGTTCCCGCGCGGCGACGAATCGCTCGACCAGGCCGAGGAGCTCATGCTCGCCGCGAGCTGCGAGCGCGCCGAGCTGCGCGACGGGCAGCGCATCCTGGAACTCGGTTGCGGCTGGGGCTCGCTCACGCTGTGGATGGCCGAGCGCTATCCGAACGCGAGGATCACGGCCGTGTCGAATTCTGCGCCGCAGCGCGAGCACATCGAGGCGCGCTGCCGCGAGCGCGGCTTCGCGAACGTCACGGTGCTCACGCACGACGCGAACACGCTGGAGTTGCCCGCGGCGTCGTTCGACCGCTGCGTGTCGGTCGAGATGTTCGAGCACATGCGCAACTACCAGACGCTGCTCGCGCGCATCGCGTCGTGGCTCGCGCCGGGCGGAAAGCTCTTCGTGCACGTGTTCTGCCACAAGGACCTCATGTACCCGTTCGAGGTCGACGGCGACGACAACTGGATGGGCCGGTATTTCTTCACGGGTGGCCTCATGCCCGCGGCCGACACGCTGCTGCATTTCCAGCGCGACGTGGTGCTCGAGGAAACCTGGCGGCTGTCCGGCCGCCACTACGCGCGCACCGCGAACCTCTGGCTCGCGAACCACGACGCTCGCGCCGAAGCCGTGCAGGCCGTCCTGCGCAACGCCTACGGCGAGCACGCCGCGACCTGGAACCAGCGCTGGCGGATGTTCTGGATGGCCTGCGCCGAGCTGTTCGGTTACCGCGGTGGCGAAGAGTGGCTGGTGGCGCACTACCGCTTCGCGAAGCGCTGACGGTTCGCTCTGGAATTCGAGACGCGACACCGGAGGTCGCGAGGCAAGAACGACGCTTCTTGCCGAGCGGGCGGAGCCTGCTTTCCGCCGGACCGATTTCGCGAAGCGAAATCGGGACGAACCAAAAAAAAAGCCCGGCCGAGGCCGGGCTTTTTCGTTCGCGAGGTAAATCGCGATTACTTCTGCACGTCCAGCTCGGTGCGGCGATTGCGCTGGCGGCCTTCCTTCGTGTCGTTCGTGTCGATCGGACGCGACTCGCCGTAGCCGACCGGACCCGAGAGGCGACCGGCGTCGACGCCGTGGCCCGTCAGGTAGTCGTACACGATGCGCGAGCGGCGCTCGGACAGGCCCTGGTTGTACTCGTCCGTACCGACGGAGTCGGTGTGGCCGGCCACTTCCACGCGGACCTGCGGGTAGCGGTTCAGCACGTCGACGGCCTGGTCGAGGATCGCGATGCCTTCGGAGGACGGCTCCTTCAGCGTCGGGGCGATGTCCATCTCACCGGACTTCGGGCGGTCGAACTTGAACTCGACGCCGCGCAGGTCGATCACGACGTCCTGCGTGCAACCGTCGGCGCCGACGATCTGGCCAGCGGCCGTGTTCGGGCACTTGTCGTCGCAGTTGTTCACGCCGTCCTTGTCGTCGTCGAGGTCGGCGCAGGAGGTCTGCGGGGTCTCGACGCGCTCTTCCACGCGCTCCTCGACCACTTCCTCGCTGGCGCCACCGAGCGCGATGACCACGCCCAGGTTGATCATCCAGTCGGAGTAGTTGTCGGAATCGGGGATCGAGTCGCCGTCCGTGTCGTAGCGGTAGGCCACTTCACCACGGAACGAAACGCGGTCGGTCAGGCTGTTCTGGATGCCGAGGCCGAGCTGGAAGCCCGGATCCCAGCCGTCTTCCACGCCGTTGCGGTGGTTGATCAGGCCCGCGCCGCCCATGATGAACGGACGCCAGTTGGAATCACCGAAGAACCAGCGGATGGCGACACCGTACATGGTGCTGTCCATCGAATCGTCGGTGCCGAGGAGGATGCGGCCTTCCTCGTTCGCACCGCGCTGCGTGCGGTCGACGAACACGTCGATGGCCGCGTTCGGGTTGATGTACTTGCCGATGCCGAGGCCGAGCAGCAGCGTGCCGTCGTCGCTCAGGCGATCTTCGTCGTTGAAATACGCGCCCGCGTACGGGTTCACGTACCAGCGGTCGTCGTAGTCCTGCGCCTGCGCCGTCGCGGCGGCCCCGAGCGACAGGGCGATCAGGGCACACAGTTGCTTGCGGTTCATCGACGTCTCCTTGTTCATTTGCAAAAGGGCGCGGACGGGCCATCCCCCATCGCGTCGGACGGCAGTATAAATGAACGGGTTTAACAAGTCTTTTACGGCAACTGAACGACACACATGTTCAAGCGACCGTAATCCCTTGCGAATCAAAGGTCAACGGCTGTTTCCAGGGCCTTGACCGGAGCGCCGGCCCCTGCCCGTTCGGGCAGACGACCGCCGATCCGGCCGGGCATCCCGCCGGCTCAGACGGCGAACAGGTCCATGAACTCGTGGATCGGCGTCGCCTCGAAGCGCATCACGTCGCCGATCAGGCCGCGCACCTGCTCGACGCGCCGGCGCGAGAGCGCGCCGGCGAGCGCGTCCTCGAACTTCGCCACGAGCACCGGAATGCCTTCTGCACGACGCTCGCGATGGCCGATCGGGAAGTCGATCGCCACGCGCTCGGTCTGGCTGCCGTCCTTGAACGTCACCTGCACGGCGTTGCCGATCCAGCGCTTGTCGGGATCGAAGTAGTCCTTCGTGAACTGCGGGTTCTCGCGGACTTCCATGCGGTCGCGCAGCGCGTCGACGCGCGGATCGGCCGCGATCGCGTCCTCGTAGTCGGCGGCCGTAAGGCGGCCGTGGATGAGCGGGATGGCGACCATGTACTGGATGCAGTGGTCGCGGTCGGCCGGGTTCGCGAGCGGGCCGGTCTTGTCGATGATGCGCACGCCCGCTTCCTGCGTCTCGATCGTGATCTTCTCGATCTGGTCGAGGCGGCCGGCGACCTGCGCGTGCAGCTTCATCGCGCACTCCACCGCGGTCTGCGCATGGAACTCGGCCGGGAAGCTGATCTTGAAGAGCACGTTTTCCATCACGTAGCTGCCGAACGGCCGCTCGAACTGGAACGCATTGCCCTTGAACAGCACGTCGTAGAAGCCCCAGGTCTTCGCGCTGAGCGCCGACGGGTAGCCGGTCTCGCCCTTGAGCGCATTCAGCGCGTGCGTGACGGCGCGACGGCACGCGTCGCCCGCGGCCCAGCTCTTGCGCGAGCCCGTGTTCGGCGCGTGGCGATAGGTGCGCAGCGCGCCACCGTCCACCCAGCTGTTGGAAACCGCGTTCACGATGTCGGCCTTGCTGCCGCCGAGCATCGCCGTCGCGACCGCCGTCGAGGCGAGGCGCACGAGGATCACGTGGTCGAGGCCCACGCGGTTGAAGCTGTTCTTCAGCGCGTAGCCGCCCTGGATCTCGTGCGCCTTGATCGCCCACGTGAGGACTTCCCGCACCGTGACCGGCTTGCGGCCCTCGCGCACGTTCTTGCGCGACAGCCAGTCGCCGACGCCGAGGATCGCGCCGAGGTTATCGGACGGATGACCCCACTCCGCCGCGAGCCAGGTGTCGTTGAAATCGAGCCAGCGCACCTGCGTGCCGATGTTGAACGCGGCCTGCACCGGGTCGAGCTCGTGGCTCGTGCCGGGCACGCGCGTGCCGCCGGGGAGCGTGGCGCCGGGCACGATCGGCCCGAGCATCTTCACGCACTCGGGGAAGCGCAGCGCGAGCAGCGAGCACGCGATCGAGTCGAGCAGGCACCAGCGCGCCGTTTCGTAGGCCTCGGACGAGCTGATGTAGTAATCGGAAACGTAGTTCGCGATATCGACGAGCGGCTGGTCGGGGTCGGGGCGGCGAGCCGAGCGGATGTCGTGGTGGGACATGGCGGGATCCGGAACGAGGGGAGCGAAGCAGCGAATGCGCTGCGAAGAGCGCGCATTCTGCCAGATCGTGTCGCGTGCGCCCACGCATCGGACCATGCCCGGAAGCCTGGGTTATCCTCTGGCGCGGGGCGGGAACACACCCTGGACCGCGCGAGGACATGGACGAGGCGACCGGCGCCGAAGTCAGGCGATTCATCCTGACCAGCATCCCTTCCGTGCCGCACCTGGAGACGCTGCTGCTGCTCTGGCGCGAGCGCAACCGCGAGTGGGACGCCGCCGGCGTCGCGCAACGCATCTACGTGCCCGAGAAGACGGCGGCCGCCGTGCTCGCGGACCTCGGGGCGTCGGGCCTGCTCGCCTGCGACGACCAGTTGCGACGTTGCCGATTCGATGCGACCCGCGAGGCGCTCGCCGCGCTCGTCGGCCGCCTCGATGCCGAATACGCACGCGACCTCGTCGGCGTGACGCGCCTCATCCACTCGCGCAGCAGCCGCCAGGCGCAGGCATTCGCCGACGCCTTCAAGTTCCGCAAGGACACCGACCATGGCTGAGATCGTCTACGCGCTCTGTGCGCTCACTTCACTCGCCTGCGCCGTCCTGCTGTTCCGCGGCTACGCGCGCAGCCGCAGCGGGATGCTGTTCTGGAGCGCGCTGTGCTTCGCGTGCCTCACGATCAGCAATGCGCTGCTGGTCGTCGACCGGCTCGTCCTGCCGGAACCGGTGCTCAATACCTGGCGGCTGGTCCCGACGCTGCTCGGGCTCGCGCTCCTGATCTACGGCCTCACGCAGGAGGAATGACGTGGTCAGCAATGCCGTGCTGCTCGGCGCGATCGCGATGGCTTCGCTCGTCGCCGCCCTGCTCTTCCTGCGCTTCTGGCGCAGCAGCCGCGATCGCTTCTTCCTGTTCCTCGCCGCTTCGTTCGCGATCGAGGGCGTGAACCGTGCCGCGTTCGCGCTCGCGCACGAACGCGTCGAGAACGAGCCGGTGTACTACCTCGTGCGGCTCTGCGCGTACGCGCTGATCATCGTCGCGATCGTCGACAAGAACCGCGCCCGTCGCTGACCCGATGCAGGCGAGCTGCTGGGAGGACACGCCGGGAGAGACGCTGCCGCCCCTGGTGGGCGAGCACACGGCGGACGTCTGCGTGGTCGGCCTCGGCGGTGCCGGGCTCGCGGCGCTCGCCGCGGCGCGCGCGCGCGGTCTGTCCGCCATTGGCGTGGACGCCGGGCAACCCGGGCATGGCGCGGCAGGCCGCAACGGCGGTTTCCTGATCGCCGGCCTGGCGAGCTTCCACCACCACGCCGTTGCGCGATTCGGACGCGCGCGCGCCACGGCGCTCTATCGCGCGACGTCGGCCGAGCTGGAGCGGATCGCCACGACGCACGCCGGTCTCGTGCGGCGCACCGGCTCGCTGCGCATCGCCGCCGACGCGGCCGAGCGCGAGGACTGCCGCGCGCAGCTCGAAGCGATGCGCGGCGACGGCCTCGCAGCAGAGCCCTACGACGGCGAGGAAGGTCGCGGCCTGCTGTTTCCCGGCGACGCGGCGTACGACCCGCTCGCGCTCTGCCGCGCCGAAGCCCGCGCCGCGCGCGCGGCCGGCGCCGCGCTCTTCGCCGACAGCCCGATCGTGTCGGTGACGCCGGGCAGCGTCCGCACGGTGCATGCGCACGTCGCGTGCAGCTCGGTGGTCGTCGCCGTCGACGGCCGGCTCGAGCTGCTGCTCCCGGCGCTCGGCGACGCCGTGCGCAGTGCGCGCCTGCAGATGCTCGCGACTGCGCCGCTGCCGGAGCGAGCCGGTGGCCTGCGCTTCCCGCGGCCGGTCTATGCGCGCGGCGGATACGACTACTGGCAGCAGTTGCCCGACCGCACGCTCGCGCTGGGCGGCGCGCGCGACGTCGGCGGCGAGGAGGAGTGGACGACGTCGCGCGCGACGAGCGCCGCGGTCCAGGATGCGCTCGATGCGATCCTGCGCGAACGGCTCGGCGTCACGGCCGCGGTCACGCACCGCTGGGCCGCGACGGTCGCGTTCACGCGCAACGGGCTGCCGCTGCTCGCGCGCGTCGCGGACGGCGTGGTCGCATGCGGCGCCTACAACGGAACGGGAAACCTGATGTCGCGGCTGTGCGGCAGGTCGGCGTTGGCGATCGCGCTCGGCGAGCGGGATGAGATTTCAAACTTGATTGGGGTCCTCTGACTCCACGCTCGGGAATGCGTGTCTCGGAGGAAGTGGGAGCGGCCCATGGCCGCGACACCGAAATCCGTCAAGCACTGCGTCATTGATTGCCAATCCCTCGCGATCGCGGCCATGGGCCGCTCCCACTTCCTTCGAATCGAGCCTCTCCACCACGGGACTGGAGGCAGCCTGAAGGGTCCTGATGAGACCCTCAGGTGAACCCGAACTCCTGCTCGTCGTGCGCGGACAGCACCAGCCGCACCATGCCGATGGGGATCATGATCTCGTACTCGACTTCCTTGCTGCCCGGACCGAGCGCCGAGACGAACATCTGGAACAGCGCGCCACCCGTATCGATGCGCGTGCAGCGCACGTGCTCGCCGAACGGGCCGTTGGTGAGGTACGGCTTCACGGCGTCGCCGAACGACTCCAGCGCGCTCGGGAACAGGTAGACGGCGTAGCGCGCGGGCTGGGTCATGCGAGGGCCTCGTCGAGAGTGACGGTGAGCGACGACGCGACACGACGCGCGTTCTCGCGCGCCGCGTCGATCGTGGCGGCGCGCGCGAGGCCGACCGCGACGCGGCGGTGGCCGCGAACTTCCGGCTTGCCGAACACGCGCAACGTGGTATCGGGCAGCGCGAGCGCGTCGGCCAGCCCGCCATAGCGCGGCGCGCGGCCGTGCCCTTCGGCCAGCACGGCGCACGATGCGCTGGGCCCGAGCTGGCGGATGACCGGGATCGGCAGCCCGAGGATCGCGCGCACGTGCAGCGCGAACTGCGAGAGGTCCTGCGATGCGAGCGTCACGAGGCCGGTGTCGTGCGGGCGCGGCGAAACTTCCGAAAACAGCACTTCGTCGCCGCGCACGAACAGCTCGACGCCGAACACACCGGCGCCGCCGAGCTCGTCCGTGATCGCGCGCGCGATGCGTTCGGCCCCGGCCGCCGCGCGTGCCGACATCGGCTGCGGCTGCCACGACTCGCGGTAGTCGCCGTGTTCCTGCAGGTGGCCGATCGGTGCGCAGAAACTGGTGCCGCCGGCGTGGCGCACGGTGAGCAGCGTGATCTCGTAGTCGAACGGCACGAAGCCCTCGACGATCACGCGGCCCGCACCGGCGCGACCGCCGGACTGCGCGTAGCGCCAGGCTTCGTCGACGTCGCCTGCGCCGCGCACGATGCTCTGGCCGTGGCCCGAGGACGACATCACGGGCTTCACGACGCACGGGATACCGAGCGCCGCGATCGCGGCGCGGTATTCGTCTTCGGTGTCGACGAAGCGGTACGGGCTGGTGGGCAACCCGAGCTGCTCGGCGGCGAGGCGGCGGATGCCTTCGCGGTCCATCGTGAGTCGCGCCGCGCGCGCGGTGGGCACCACGCGCTGGCCCTCGCGCTCGAGCTCGATCAGGGTGGGCGTGTGGATCGCCTCGATCTCCGGCACGACGAGCGTCGGCCGCTCGCGCTCGATCAGCGCGCGCAGCGCGACCGGATCCAGCATGTCGATCACGTGCCAGCGGTGCGCGACCTGCATCGCGGGCGCGCCGGCGTAGCGATCGACCGCGACCACCTCCACACCCAGGCGCTGCGCCTCGATCGCGACCTCCTTGCCCAGCTCGCCCGAGCCCAGCAGCAGCAGGCGCGTGGCATTGGCGAAGCCCGGCGTGCCGAGGGTGGTCATCGAAGGTGCTTCGCACGACGGGCGGCCAGCGCCCGGGAGGCGCGATTGTACCGGCTGCCGCAGGGCCGCTCGGCACCCGGCTGGAACGCTGGCACAATCGACGACGAGCCATCGACCGTCGGATCCCCATGCGTCGCCTCATCCTCGCGCTGCTGCTGGCGGCGTCGCCGTCCTGTTACCTGCTCGCCGCCCCACCCGCGGACGAAGTCGAGTGGATGAAGGTGACGCTCGAGGGCCGCAAGATCGGCCAGCTCGAATCGCGCGTCGCGCATCGCGGCGGCGAAATCCGGACCACCGAAAGACTGTCGCTCGTGATGGACCGCGGCGGCGTGTCGCTGCCGGTCGACACGGAAGAGACCAGCATCGAGCGCGAAGATGGGACGCCGATCGGATTCGAATCGCGCATTTCCTTCTCGGGCGTGGCGATGGAATCGAAGGGCACGATCGGCGCCGACGGCAAGGTGTCGGTCGTCACGCGCTCGGGCGGTGCCGAATCGAAGCGCGAGATCGCGTGGCCGGCGGGCGCCGTGCTCGCACACGGCGCGCGCCTCGCCGAGGAGAAGCACGGCCTCGCGCCCGGCACGACGTACCGCGTGCTCGCGTTCCAGCCCTCCGACCTCGCCGCGGTCCCGATCGACGTGCGCGTCGTGTCGCGCGGCCCCGTGCGGCTCGACGACCGCACCGAGGAGCTGGTGGAGCTCGAACAGCGCGCCGACCTCGGTGGCGCACCGTTCACGATGCGCGCATGGGTGACGCCGGAACACGAGCCGCGCAAATCGACGCTGCCGCTGCTCGGGCTCGAGCTCGTGATGGTCGCGTGCGACGAAGCGTGCGCGAAGGAGCCGAACCAGCCCGCCGACATCCTCGAGCGCACCGTCGCGAAGGCGCCAGATTCGCTGACGCCCGCAATGCGCCGCGACGGCGCGCGTTACCGCATCGCGGTCACCGGCACGGAGCCCGCGCGCCTGCCCGACACCGGCGAGCAGGTCGTCACGGGCAGCGCGCACGATCTCGTCGTCGACGTCGACCCGACCCCGGCCCGCCCGGACACGCGCGCGCCGGCGGCGGACGAGCGCGATGCGAATCGCTGGGTGGAGAGCGACGACGCGAAGATCGTCGCGCGCGCGAAGGAAGCGACGGCGGGCGCGAAGGGCGATGCCGAGCGCATGCGCAAGCTGGAGCGGTTCGTCTCCGGGTGGATCAGCAACAAATCGATGCGCGTGGGCTACGCGACGGCGCGCCAGACGCTCGATTCGCGCGAAGGCGACTGCACGGAGCATGCGGTGCTGCTCGCCGCGCTCGCGCGCGCGTCCGGCATCCCGGCGCGCGTGGTGAACGGCCTTGCATTCGCGCCGAGCTTCGCCGGTTACGAGCGCGCGTTCATCCCGCACGCGTGGGTGCAGGCGTACGTGGACGGCGAATGGCACGGCTACGACGCCGCGCTGCTCGGCTTCGACGCCGGGCACATCGCGCTCTCGTACGGCAGCGGCGAGTCGTCCGGCTTCTACGCGAGCGTCACGCTGTTCGGCAACCTGAAGGTGCTCGATGCGCAGCCGTTGCCCGCGTCGCCCTGATCCGCGCGTCGCGCTGCTCGCACTCGCGCTCGCGCTCGCGCTGCCGGCCGGCGCGGACGCACCTGCAGCCGCCGCGCAAGCCGACGACGGCGCCGCACGGCTGTCCGCGCTCGTCATCGACCCGGCCGTTTCCGAGATCAGCGGCATGGCCGCGTCGCGCCGTCGCGACGGCCTGTTCTGGGTGCACAACGACAGCGACAACGGCAATGCGATCCATGCGCTGGACACAGCCGGCCACGTGCGCGCGACCGTCACGATCGACGGCGCGCGCAACTACGACTGGGAAGACATCGCCTCGTTCGAGCGCAACGGCAAGCCCTATCTCCTGGTCGCCGACGTCGGCGACAACGGCGGGCTGCGCAAGTCGCTGAACCTCATCGTCGTGCGCGAGCCGGTGCTCGGCGCCGGTGGCGAGCGTCACGTGCGTGCGGACTGGACGGTCGCGTTCCGCTGGCCCGACGGCGCGCGCGATTGCGAAGCCGTCGCCGTGGACGCCGAGCGGATGGAGGCGCTGCTCGTCGCGAAGAAGCGCGTGCCGGCCCAGGTGTTCCGCGTATCGCTGGCAAAGCCACGCGCGGGCGAGCCGATGCGCGTCGCGGAGCAGGTCGCGTCGATCGCGGCGATGCCGCAGCCGACGGCCGAGGACCTCGCGCGCGACCCGCGCTTCGGCAAGTACCGCGGCCAGATCACCGGCATGGACGTCGACGCGCGCAGCGGTCGCGTCGCGCTGCTCACCTACACCGACGGATACCTGTTCGATCGCCGCCCCGGCGATACCTGGCAGGCGCTGTTCGCCCGGCCGCCGCGCCCGCTGCACCTGCCGCCGCTGCCGCAGGGCGAGGCGATCGCGTTCGACCGCCGCGGCACCGAGCTCTGGATCACGTCCGAGCGCCTGCCGGCCCCGCTGCTGCACCTGCCGGTGCCCGCGAGCGATACCGCGCAATCTCGGTAAACGACTAACCTGAAAGCGATTTTCGGCGCGATCGCTGGTCCGCCGCGAGGTCCTGTCGTCGCGTGACTTGCAAAGTGATATCAATTAGATATCCTTACCTCGCAACTCCCACCACAGGAACCGCCGCCATGCAGGACCGCAACGCCTCGATGCGGGAGCGCCCGCTCTCGACGATCTCCGGTATTCCCATGCTGCTCGCGCTGCTGGTCGTCACGATCGGCCTCGGCTGGGTGCTCGTGCAGGCTGGCAAGGGCGGCATGCCCGTGGTCGCGATCGGCGCGATCCTCGGCCTGGTCGTCACGTTCTTCCTCTGGATGGGCTTCTTCATCGTGCAGCCGAACACGGGCGCGGTGCTGCAGCTCTTCGGCAAGTACGTCGGCACGTGCCGCGAGGAAGGGCTGCGCTGGACGAACCCGTTCTACGGCAAGAAGTCGGTGACGCTGCGCGTGCGCAACTTCGAGTCCTCGAAGCTCAAGGTGAACGACCTCGAAGGCGCGCCGATCGACATCGCGGCGGTCGTCGTCTGGCAGGTGTACGACACCGCCGAAGCGGTCTTCAACGTCGACGACTACCAGAACTTCGTGCACGTGCAGAGCGAGGCGGCGCTGCGCCAGATGGCCACGAGCTATCCCTACGACCTGCACGACGACCACAAGGTGTCGCTGCGCAGCCACTCGAAGGAGATCAACGAGCACCTCGGCCGGGAAATCGAGGAGCGTCTCGCGAGCGCCGGCATCCGCGTGCTGGAAGCGCGCGTCAGCCACCTCGCGTACGCGCAGGAGATCGCGCAGGCGATGCTGCAGCGCCAGCAGGCGTCCGCGATCATCGCCGCGCGCAGCAAGATCGTCGAAGGCGCCGTCAGCATGGTGCACATGGCGCTCGAGCAGCTCGCGGTGAAGGGGGTCGTGCACCTCGACGAAGAGCGCAAGGCCGCGATGGTGAGCAACCTGCTCGTCGTGCTGTGCGGCGAACGCTCGACGCAGCCGGTCGTGAACGCCGGGTCGATCTACTGATGGACGCGCGGCGCCGCAACGGGAGCCTCGCGTGAGCGAGCGGAAGGCCTACCCGCTGCGCATCAGCGCGGACGTGCTCGACGCGATGCAGCGTTGGGCGCAGGACGAGCTGCGCAGCGGGAACGCCCAGATCGAGTACGTCCTGCGCGAAGCGCTGCGTCGCGCGGGACGGCTCAAGCCGGGTACCGACGGCGCGCCGCCGGAACCCGCCACGGAGGAATGACCATGTACGCCCCTCTTTCCACCACCGAGATCGCGCGGGTCGCCGTGCGCGGAGGCAAGCGATGAGCGCGCAGCGCTGGCAATACCTCGTCGTCGCCGCGAAGCCGAACCGCTGGTTCAAGCTGCTGCCGGATTCCGAGGCGTTCTCGGAGCTGCTCAACAAGCACGGCGCCCAGGGTTGGGAGCTGGTCGGCGTCGCGGGCCACCCGCCGCACGCGCAGCACCTGCTGTTCAAGCGGCCGGCATGAACGCCGTCGTCGCGACACCCGAATCCGCCGCGCGGCCGGCGCTGCGCATCGCGCTCGTGCTCGGTGGCGTCGCCGCGCTCACCGTCGCGCTGGTGATCCCGTACGCGATCGCGCTGCTGCCCGCGGCGCAACGCGCGGTGCTGCCCTCGCTGTCGATCCTCATCCCGCTGCAGGTGCTGCAGGCGTTCGTGCTGTTCGTGTTCATGGCCTGGGCCGGCCTGCGGCTCGGCGAGCGCAACCGCCTCGACGCACCCGTGCTGCGCCGCCTGCTGCACGGGGCCGGCTCGTTGCCGGACGTGCGCGCCGGGCTGGAGGTCGTGCTCGGCGCGCTGCTCGCGGTCGCCGGCGTCGCGCTCGTCACGGCATGGCTCGACCCGATGCTGCCCGCGTTCCGCAACGGCACGCCGCCGTCGCCCACCGCGCTGCAGGGCTTCATGGCTTCGTTCTACGGCGGCATCGCCGAAGAGCTGCAGACGCGCCTGTTCCTCATGACGCTCACGGCGTGGCTGCTGGTGCGCGCGGGCATCGCGCGCAGTGCGGCGCTCGCACTGGCTGCGCTCGTCGCGGCGCTGCTGTTCGGCGCCGGGCACCTGCCCGCCGCCGCCGGCGTGTGGCCGCTCGACGGGGTGGTCGTTGCGCGCACGGTGCTCGCGAACGCCGTGCCGGGGCTCGTGTTCGGCGCGCTGTTCGCCCGGCACGGCATCGAGTGCGCGATCGCCGCGCATTTCCTCGCCGACCTCGGCCTGCACGTGGTGCCGCCGCTGTTGTCAGGCTGACGCCATGAAAATGGCTGGCCTCGCGATTTCGCTTCCGCGATAGTCGCGGCATGGCCAGCCGCCCTGCCCTGCGCCTCAACGGCCGCGACCACGAGCTGATCGTGCGGCGCGGGCGCGCCGGCGTCGCCGTCGAGCTGCGCCGCAAGCAGGACGGCGTGCTGCTCGCGGCCGGCACGGGCACGAAGCGCGTCGCGCTCGTCGCGCATCCGCTGGCGCTCGCCGAGGCACGACGCGCGCTCGCGCCGCTCGCCGCGCGCGCCGGCGTTGCGCTCGCGTTGCGCGCGGCACGTGGCGTCGCGAAACCCGCGCGTCCCGCGTCGATCGCGTCGGTCCTCGCGAACATTCCGTCCGACTACGGCACGAAACGCGCGCTCGAGCGCACGCGCGAGCCGCGCGTGCTGGCGTCCGTCGGCCGCGATCGCTACGGCCGCGAGCAGTTCCTCGCGCCGGCGGCGGCCCGCGCGTGGCTGCGCATGCAGCGCGCGGCGCGCAGCGACGGCGTCGCACTGGAGCTCGTGTCGGCTTTCCGCAGCGCGGCGTACCAGGCCGCGCTCGTCGCGCGGAAGGTTGCTGCGGGCCGAACGCTCGAGCAGGTGCTGCAAGTGAACGCGGCACCCGGCTTCAGCGAGCATCACGCGGGACGCGCGATCGACGTGTCCGTTCCGGGCATGGAACCGCTGGAAGAGGATTTCGAAACGACGGAAGCGTTCAGGTGGCTCGCATCACACGCGGGCGACCATGGTTTCCGGCTCTCGTTTCCACGCGGGAATCGCCACGGCATCGCGTATGAACCGTGGCATTGGTACTACGCGCGCGGCTGAATTCGCCACCGGGATCGGGTTTCGGAATCGCGGCCATGGGCCGCTCCCACTTCCTTCCAGACAACTCGACGCCGATCCTGGCGCTCCAGGTCATGCAGGGGCCTTCTGCCCGGCGAACCAGGCGGCCAGCAGCAGCCACGACACGATCAGCGTGGTGCCGCCGAACGGCGCGAGCGGCGTCGGCCACCCGCGCAGCGCGGCGCCGAGCAGGCTGCCGCAGAACAGCCACGATCCGACGATCAATCCACCGCCCGCGAGCGCGAGCAACAGTCCGCGCCGCAGGTTCGCGAGCGCCGCGAGCGCGAGCAGCCCGACGGCGTGGATGCCCAGCACGACGAGCGCGATGGCGGCGCGTCGCCCGGCGGTCGCATCGAGTCCCGCAGCATGCGCGACGTACGCGGACAGCGCGAACGCGAGCGCGCCGTGCAGCGCGCCCGCGACTCCGAACGCTCGCGCCAGCGCGGGCATCAGCCCGGCTTCTTCGCGTCCAGCGGCTTCAGCAGGTCTTCCGGCGCTTTCGTGATGTTCGTGAACTTGAACGCCGGCAGGACAAACGTCCAGCCTTCCGTCCTTGCGTTGATCGACTTCACTTCGGCACGCACGGCGTCGAGCTTCTCGGCCGCGTCCTTCGCGGGATCGGTCACGGCGAGCGGCGCTTCGGGCAGCGCCGCCGCGGGCGCGGGCGTCGCGCCCGGCGACGGTACGGCCGCGGGCGTCGCGCCCGGCGACGGTGCGGCCGCGGGCGTCATCGACGCCGCCAGCTTCGCCGCTTCGTAGTCGGCCTTCTCCTTCGCCTGGTCCTTCGCGACGAACGCGTTCGCGCGCGCCTCGTCGAACGATGCGGCGAAGCGTGCGTAGTCCTTGCCGTCGGCCTGCCACGCGGTCGCCTTCAGCACGAGGCCGGCGAAACCCGTGTACGTCGCCTGCCATGCATCGGCCGGCGGCTCCGCCTTCTCGGCCGGCACCACGTCGTCGAAGCGCAGCGTGGACGGCACGGAAGCGAGTGCGTTCGCGACGAAATCCGACGCGGGCTCGCGACCCTTCGGCAGGTCCTGCAGCGCGTAGTTCGGGTCCTCGGGCGCGTCCTTCACCGCATGCACCACCTTGCCCGCATGCTCGATGCGCACTTCGGCGATGCGGTTCGACGGAATGTCGAACAGGTCCTTGAGCAGCCAGTTCGCGGCGTTCGGATCGAGCGACAGATTGCCCTTCGCGAGCCACGCCTGCGCCTCGCCGTCGCGCCGAACGAACGTGGTCTCGCCGGCACGGCCGCTGTAGTTGCCCACGACGATCGCGACCGGCTTCGCGAGGCCTTCGATCCCGAGTAGCGTACCCTTCGCGTCCTTGCCGGCGATGTCCTCCACGCCGAGCTTCGCGTGCAGCTCGGGATTCGCGGTCTTCGCTTCGACGAGCTTCGCGTCGGCGAGCTTCAGCAGCAGCTCGCGCACCTTCGCGACGTCGGCCGGATGGCCTTCCCGCTCGGCGACGACCCAGCCCTTCTCGCGGCGCTCGAGCGTGACCAGCCGCAGCTTGCCCGCCCCGGTCATCGTGAGCTTCGTCACGTCGTTGATCGCGGCCGCGAGGCCGGGCACGAGTGCGACGTCCCCCGGCATCGTCTGCCCGGGCTGGCGCGACTGCCCGACCCAGAGCGCGAGGCCGAGCGCGGCGAGCGCGACGACCGTCAGCTTCACCAGTGTGTGCTTGCCCATGATCGCGCTCCCTCAGACCGCGCCCGCGACGCGCCGGCGGCGCGCCCACCAGAACGACAGCGCAACCAGCACCACGAGCAGCGGCACCAGCAGGATGTTGATCACCTTCAGGCTCGTACCGAGCCGCTCGATGTCCGCGTCGAGCTCGCGACGTACGCCGCGCAGCTCCTTGCGGATCTCGACCTTGCTCTTCTGGAAGCGCTCGATCTCGGCCTTCTGCTCGGGCGACAGGATCAGCGCGGACTCGGCGCTCTTGCCTGCCTGAAGCTCGTTGATCTTCTTTTCGGTCTCGGCGAGCTGCTCGTTGAGCTGGCGTTCCTTCGCGCGGTACTTGTCGTCCGCGCCGCGGCGCAACGCGTCGACCGTCGTGAACGGACGTGCCGACGTCGCGCGGCCGCGCACGCTGATGAGCGCGCTCGAGCCCGTGAGGTTGTCGACCGCGTTGACGGCGAAATCGCCGTTGTTCGCGAATGCGTTCATGATCGACTGGTTGAACATGCGCTGCACCTGCACCCACAGCCGGTCGCTCAGCACGTCGGTATCGGCGACGACGATCATGTCCGCGTCGCCCTTCGACTCCGCGAGGTGGTCGGCGCCGGTCCGCTCGGGGAACGCCGTCTTGAGCTTGCCGCGCAGGCGGCCGGCGAGGACGTAGGTCTCCTTCGTCGGCGCGAAATCGCGGAACAGCTCCGACGGATCGGCCAGGAACTTCAACCGGTCGCTCGGGGCGAGCATCGATTCGTCGCTCGACTGGACGAGCGGCAGCAGCGTCAGCGGCGAGTCCTTCGCCAGGCGGATCACGCCGGCAGAGGAGAAGTTGACCGTCTCGAGCTGCGCCGTGACGACGTCGTCCTGGCTCATCGATTTCGCGTCCATGCCGAGGATCGCGAGGTGGCGCACGGGCGCGGCGCCGGCCTGCGCCTGCACCGACAGCGCGTGGCCCGCGTCGAGCAGCACCTTCGTCCGGTCGTACTCGATGCCCCAGGCCTTGAACAGCTTCGGCAGGTCGGAGCTGCGGTCGGCGAACATCGCCGCCTGCGGGTTCTCGGGATCGTCGCCGGACGTGTCGAGCTCGGCATTCGGGTCGACGAACACCGCGAGCTTCCCGCCACGCAACACGAACTGGTCGATCGCGTACAGCGCGTCGTCCGACAACGCCTTCGGCTGCACGACGATGAGCGTCGCGATGGCCTTGTCGATCGAGATGCTGCCGGTGGTCGAGATCGGGCGCAGGTCGAACAGCTCCGACAGCGACGTGTACACGGCCCAGCCTTGTCGCGGCGTGCGCGTGGCCGGATCGAAGCCCGGCTCCATGTTCAGGCCGGAAATGATGCCGACGACCGGCTTCGACGACGTCGAGAGGCCGTGGATCAGCTTCGCCACGTCGTACTCGAGGAACGTTTCCTTGTCGGGCTGGAAGAACGGGATGACCATCTGCCCGTCCGTCGAGTTCGTGCCCGCGAGTCCGAAGTAGATGTTCTCGCCGGAGGCGCTGACCGGGATCGCCTGCAGCCCGTACGCCGCGGCCTTGTCTTCCTCTTCGGAGAACGGCAGCGGGTCGATCATCTGCAAGCGGATCTTGCCGCCGGAAAGCGCGGCCATTTCCTCGAGCATCTCGCGCACGCGCGTCGCGTAGTCGCGCACCGGCTGCAGCTCGGCGCGCTCCGCGGCGGTGTCCTCGGAGAAGAAGTAGTAGAGGTTGATCGGCTCGGGGATCTCCGCGAGCACGCGCTTCGTGCCCTCGGACAGCGTGTAGAGGTGGTTCTCGGTGAGGTCGGCGCGCCAACCGCGGAACAGCACGTTGCTGAGCACGATGGCGGCGACGAACAGCACGGCGAGCACGACGAGCGTGCCGCCGGCGAGGACGGAACGATGCTTGCTCATGGTCAGTCGGCCTTCTTGTGGTCGATGACGACGGCGCTGGCGTACACCCAGAAGCCGATCATCAACGCGAAGTAGACGATGTCGCGCAGGTCGATGACGCCCTTGCGGATGGACTCGAAGTGCGTCCAGATCGAGAGGCTCGCGATCGCGTCCACCAGCACCTGCGGCAGCACGGTGCCGATGAAGTTGATCACCATCGGGTGGCCGGCCAGCAGCAGCAACAGGCTCACGACCGCGGTCACCACGAACGCGATCACCTGGTTGCGCGTGAGCGCCGACAGGCAGGAGCCGACCGCGAGGATCGCGCCGGCCATCAGCAGGCTGCCGATGTACGCCGCGAATATCACGCCGTTGTCGGGGTCGCCGAGGTAGTTGACCGTGATCCAGATCGGGAAGGTGAGCGCGAGCGCGATGCCGGCGAACGCCCATGCCGCGAGGAACTTCGCCACGACCGCCTGCAGCATGGTCACCGGCAGCGTGAGCAGCAGCTCGATGCTGCCGCTCTTGCGTTCTTCCGACCAAAGGCGCATCGAGATGGCCGGTACCAGCAGCAGGTAGAGCCACGGGTGGAAGAAGAAGAACCAGTACAGGTCCGCTTGGCCGCGCTCGTAGAAGCTGCCGAGGTAGAACGTGAACGCGCCGGCGAGCACCAGGAAGATGACGATGAACACGTACGCGACCGGGGTCGCGAAGTAGCTCGCGAGCTCGCGCTTGAAGATGATGGCGATCGGATTGCTCACGGGCGTGCCTCCGCGGCCGCGCCGCGCGTGATGCTGCGGAACACCTCGTCGAGCCGGCCGCGTTCGAGCTGCACTTCGCTGACGGCGATGTTCTGCTCGCGCAGCACCTGGCTGACCGCCGCGAACACGCTGCGGCCCTCGCGCGGGAACGCCGTGATGCGCTGGTCCTGCGGGTCGATTTCCACGCTCGCCACGTCGGCGATGCGCGCGAGCGCCTCGCGCGCGGCACCCGTATCGGCGGCCGTGAGCGAGACGGCGCCGTGGTAGCGCGAGCGCGCCTCGAGCTTCTCCGGTGTGTCGTCGGCGAGGATGCGGCCGCGCGCGATCACGATCGCGCGATTGCACACTGCGTGGACCTCTTCGAGGATGTGCGTCGACACGATGATCGTGCGGTCCTTCGCCATCGCGTTGATGAGCGTGCGCACTTCGTGCTTCTGGTTCGGGTCGAGGCCGTCGGTAGGCTCGTCGAGGATCAGCACCCTGGGATCGTGCAGGATCGCCTGCGCGAGGCCGACGCGGCGGCGGAAGCCCTTGGAGAGCGTCTCGATGGTCTGTTGCATGACGCCCGCGAGCGAGAGGTGCTCCACGACGAAACCGATGCGCTGCTTGCGCCCGTCGCCCGCGAGGCCGCGCAGGTCCGCGACGAAGTCGAGGAAGCGCGCCACCGTCATTTCGCCGTAGCTCGGCGCGCCTTCCGGGAGGTAGCCCAGTGCGCGCTTCGCCTCGAGCGGCTGCGTCTCGACGTCGTGGCCGCAGACCTTCGCCGTGCCCGACGTCGGGGTGACGAAGCCCGCGATCATCTTCATCGTGGTCGACTTGCCGGCGCCGTTCGGCCCGAGGAAGCCGAGCACCTGGCCCGGTTCCACCTTGAAGCTGATGCCGTCGACTGCCGCGATCGGCCCGTACCGCTTGCTGAGATTGCTGGTCTCGATCATGGATGACGCCCCGGAATGGTCGGCGCGCCCGTGCCTGACACGGGCACGCGTCGTTCGTGGTCGATCGGTGTTGCCGTCCCGAAGTCGCTGCCGTCTGCGCGCCGGCGGAGGACTCGGACGGACCCCGGCGGTTGGTCAGCGGAAGGCGCGAAAAGTTCCGCAGCGACGCAGCTCTGCGGAGGCCCCAAACGACGCGGACCCCGTTGGGGTCCGCGCCTGGATCAGCGAATCGGCACGTAGAGCCGGGTGGTCGTGCCGCTGCCGTCCTCGGGATCCGGCAGCCACTCTTCCCAGCTGCCCGCGAGGTCGCGGTCGAATTCGTAGCCGTGCGTCAGCGCATACGCCTTCAGCATGTCGCGCGGCTTGGAGAGGCCGACGCGGTGGCCGCGGTATTCCGTGGTGAGCGCGCGACCCGCGTAGAACGGGGCCTGCTGCACGTGGCCCACGAGCGGGGCGGTGTTCGCGGCGACGGGGAAGCCCATCGAGAAGTCGTTCGTCTCCTCGCCGAGCACGTTGATGTAGCGGCGGCCCGGGCCGAGCGCCTCGAGCTTGTTCTTCGAGATGTACTGCGCCACTTCCTGCATGGCCTCGTCCATCTTGACCTCGGCCTCGTCCCACTTGCGCGGGGCGGCCGGTACGCTGACGCCCACGAACGCCCACTGCAGTGGCGCGACGTCGACCAGCTGCACGTCGACCTGCGAGTAGTCCGCGTTCGGGACCGTCGCCATGAACGACGCGAGGCGGCCGAGGCCTTCGTTCATCAGCTCGCCGACGCGGCCGTTGAGGTACAGGCCCGCGTAGCGGCCCAGGATGTCCCAGCCGTAGTCCACATCGACCACCCAGCGAACCGTGACGGCGTTCGTCTGCGAGTTCTGCTCGATGAACATCGTCCAGGTCTTGTTGCTGCCGCGCCAGTTGTTGTCGAGCGCCATCTTCACGCTTTCTTCCGGCACGGACTCGACGATCTCGATGCTGCCCTGGCCCAGCGCCTTCTGCAGGTAGCTGTTCCAGCGCACCTTCGCGCCGGGACCGAATTCGGGCCCCTCGATCGTGTACTTGGCCTGCTTGTCGAGCGCGACCCACGGCTGCCAGACGTTGAATTTCTTCAGCCCGTTCAGCGTGTCGTACACCTGGGTGATCGGGTTGCCGAGCTCGACCTTGCGCTCGACGCGCGCATGGCTGGGGAGCAACGCGCCGATCCCGAGGAACAGGACGACGACGATGGCGATCGAGATCACGAATTCGAGGATGCGCGTCATGGCGGGCCGGATCGGACTGGCAAAGGCGGCCATGTTAACCAAGCATGGGCCGCCAGCGCCATCGGCGGATGGGCCGGCCCGGCCGGTCGGCGTCGATCCGCGCGAAGCGCAACGTCGTTTTCCGCAGGGATTACGCGGATTCCGGCGTCGGGACGGAGCGTCCCACGGCCATGGTCGGCTACGCTGCCTCGATGCCGCCCGCGCCCCGCACCCGCCTCGACCCGGTCCCGCTCGCCGTCCTGCTGGCGTTGCTGGCGATGTTCGGCCCCTTCACGATCGATGCGTTCTTCCCCGCCTTCCACGCCGTGGAGCGCGAGCTGTCGGCGTCGCCGTGGCAGATGCAGCAGACGATCAGCGTCTACCTGCTGGCGTACGCGGTGATGAGCCTGTTCCACGGGCCGGTGTCGGACGCGCTCGGCCGGCGCCGCGTGATCCTCGTCGGCGTGGGCGGGTTCCTCGCCGCATCGATCGGCTGCGCGATGTCGCAGACCATCGAGCAACTGCTGCTGTTCCGCGGGCTGCAGGGCGTGTTCACGGGCGCCGGCCTGATCGTGGGCCGTGCGATCGTGCGCGACCTGTACGAAGGGCCGCAGGCGCAGAAGGTGATGGCGATGATCACGCTGTTCTTCGGCGTCGCGCCCGCGGTCGCGCCCGTGATCGGCGGGCTGGTCTTCCGCATCGCGACGTGGCATGCGGTGTTCTGGTTCCTCGCGCTGTACGGCGCGGCGCTGTTGCTGCTCTGCCTGCGCGTGCTGCCCGAGACGCATCCGCCGGAAGCGCGTACGCCGTTCCGCGCGGCGCCGCTGTTCGACGCATACCGGCGCATGGCGCTCGACGGCCGCTTCCTGTTGCTCGCGGTCTGCACGGGATGCAACTTCGGCGCGTTCTTCCTGTACATCAGCTCGGCGCCCGCGTTCGTGGAGAAGCTGCTCGGCCTCGGCACGCTGGGCTACGCGTGGTTCTTCGTGCCGTGCATCGCCGGGATGATGACGGGCGCCGCGCTCTCCAACCGCTTCGCCGGGCGCATCTCGCCGCGGCGGACGGTCGCGATCGGCTACGCGATCATGGGCACGGCGATGGCGATCAACCTCGCGTACGACGCGCTGCTGCCGCGGCTCGTCGTCCCGTGGGCCGTGCTGCCGATCGCGCTGAACTCCGTCGGGATCTCGCTCGCGTTCCCGACGCTTTCGATCAAGATGCTCGATCGCTTCCCGCGCCACCGCGGCACGGCGTCGTCGCTGCAGGCGTTCGTCTGGGGCGTGATGACGGGGACGATCGCGGGCGCGCTGTCGCCGTTGCTCTCGCATTCCGGCATGACGCTCGCCATCGGCGCGGGTGCGCTGATGGCGAGCGGGTTGCTCTGCTGGATCTGGTACGCCGCGATCACGCCGGCGGCACAGGTGGAGAAGCCGGTGGAGTTGTCCGAGGAAACGGTCGAACCGGTGTGATTTCGCGGTTCGTCGTCTGGGTCTGAGTCTGAGTGCGCAAGCCCGAGCCGGCTTGCGCCCTCGCAAGATGCTGAATCGCACGATGGAGCGCACCCACTACCCAGACTCAGACGACGGCCTGCGACCACGTCGCGGAAAGGCGGCGTTTCACCAGCCGCAGGTCTTGCCCTTGTTCTGCTCCTTGAGCCAGGACTGCAACGGCGCGAAGTAGTCGATGATCGCCGTGGCGTCCATCTGCTCGGTGCCGGTGATCTCCTTCAACGTCGCGGGCCACGGTTGCGACTGGCCGTGCTGCAGCATCGCCCAGTAGCGTCGGCCCGCTTCCTTGTTGCCGTAGATCGAGCATTCGTTCAGCGGGCCCTCATGGCCCGCGGATTCGCAGAGCGCACGGTGGAACTGGAACTGCAGGATGTCGGCGAGGAAGTAGCGCGTGTACGGCGTGTTGCCCGGCACGTGGTACTTCGCGCCCGGGTCGAAGTCGGTTTCCGTGCGCGCGACCGCGGGCGCGACGCCCTGGTACTTCGCGCGCAGGTCCCACCAGGCCTTGTTGTAGTTTTCCGGCGCGATCGAGCCGTCGAACACGCCCCAGCGCCAGCGGTCGATCAGCAGGCCGAACGGCAGGAACGCGACCTTGTCGAGCGCCATCTTGAGCTGCGCGTTGATGAGCGCCTCGCGGCTCTGCTTCTGCTCGCCGACGAGCCCGATCTGGTTCAGGTACTTCGGCGTCATCGACAGCACGATGGTGTCGCCGATCGCTTCGTGGAAGCCGTCGTGCGCGCCGCCCTGGAACAGGAACGGCTCGTCGTTGTAGGCGAGGTAGTAATAGACGTGCCCCATCTCGTGGTAGATGGTGCTGAAGTCCTCCTCGTTCGGCTTGATGCACATCTTGATGCGCACGTCGCCGTTGAGGTCCATGTCCCATGCGCTCGCGTGGCACACCACGTCGCGGTCGCGCGGCTGCAGGAACTGCGACTTCTCGTAGAACGATTTCGGCAGGGCCGGGAAGCCGAGCGAGCGGTAGAAGTCCTCCGCGCGCTGCACCATCTTCAGGTGGTCGTAGCCCTGCGCCTTCAGCCCCGCCTCGACGTCGAGGCCGCCGGCATCGGGATACGGCTCGAGCAGGTCCCACAGGTTGCCCCACTGCTGCGCCCACATGTTGCCCGTGAGGTGCGCCGGAATCATCCCGTCGATCGAGCCCTTCTCGCCGTACTTCTGCTCGAGCTTGCCGCGCACGTAGCACTGCAGGTCGTCGTAGAGCGGCTTCACCTGGCCCCAGAGGCGATCGGTCTCCTGCGAGAATTCGGCGGGCGTCATGTCGTAGCCCGCGCGCCAGAACTCGCCGGTGTCCGCGTAACCGAGCTCGCGCGAGCCTTCGTTCACGAGCGCCGCGAAGCGCTGGTAGTCGCCACGCATCACGCGCGCCGTGTCGTGCCAGCCGCGCCATGCGTCGAGCTGCGCGTCGTAGTCCCGGCTCGTCTTCAGCACGTCCTCGAGCTGGCCGAGGTCGCGGCATTCCTGCTTGCCGCCCACGTCCTTGCAGTACTTGCCGGCGCCGTACTCGCCCTCGAGCTTCGTCGCGATCGCGGTGAGCTCGGCGAGGTGCGCGGGGTCTGCCGGCGCCGGCATCGCGGTGGAGAGCTTCAGCAGCTTGAGCTGGCGCGCCGTGGCCGGTGCGAGCGAGACGCCGTCGAAGCGCTTCGACGCCTCCACGTTGCGCTTGACCATCGACAGGAAGCGCTCGTTCGCCTTCGCGGCGAGCATCTGCGTGTCGCCGTTGATGTACGTCACCGAGACCCACTGTGCCGCGGAAAGCTCGGGATAGATCGCGCGCGCCTCGCCTTCCACGGCCTTCACGAACGCATCGGCTTCGGCGGGCGTGCCCTTGTCATCGGCGAACGCGGGAACGGTGGCGAACGACAGCGCGGCGGCGAGCGCGGCGCGAAGCGGCGTGGATCGCATGGGAACACTCCGGCGGGAAAGCCGGCGAGGCTAGGCTCGTACCGCCGGTTGCGCAAGCCGCGTTGCAGCGACGCTCAGCCGGTGGGCAGCCCGCGCGACGCGAGCCACGCGCGCGCGTCGTCGGCGTCGCGCTCGAACCACGCGCGCGTCGAGCCGAGGCGGAAGCTGTAGCCCCATTCGTCCATGTCGCGCATGACCCGCTCGCGGCCGACACCCGGCAGCGCATCGGCCAGCAGCACCTGCAGGTAACAGGTTGCGTCCTCTTCCTGCGTGCAGTCGCTCGCGTCCGTGTGCACGAGCGCGCGCCGTTCCGGCGGCAGCACGATCAGATGGCAGGCCTCGTGCAGGAGCGAGTGCACGGGCGTGTCGCGGCGCGCGTAGACGACGTTGCCGATCACGCCGGCTTCGGGCTCGCCCCAGTGCGACCCCGGAATGGCGTCACCGTCGGCGACGAGCTCGAGCGCGAGCCCGTGTCGCGCGAGGAGCGCGCGCGCGTCGCCCGCCGCGATGTCACCGAGCAGCAGCAAGCGCGCTCGTTGCGATCAGTTGCCGCCGGCGACGCGTGCCGCGCGCGACATCGGCTCGCGCGACGCGAGCCACGACAGCGCGGGCAGCTTGCCGGCGCCGCCGTCCAGGTACGTTTCCTTCACCCAGTGGTACGAGCACAGCGGCTTCACCAGCAGGCTCACGCGATGTCCCGACGCGAGCGTCTGCTGGCCTTCTTCCTTGAACCCGTAGGTGCCGTGGAAGAGGACCGACGCGTCGTCGCGCGGATCGAGGAACACCTCGCAGCACAGCAGCGGCGAGCGCACCTCGGCGTAGCTCTGCACGTCGGCGTAGAACACGCGGCCGAGGCCGTGCCCGCGATACGGGCGCGCGATCACGATGCGGTCGACGTAGACGAAGTCGCTGTATCGGGCGCAGAACCATGCGTAGTTCTGCGAGTCGTACTCGACGCCGGGGCGCAGGCCGATCAGGAACCCGGCGAGGTGGCCGTCGATCTCGGCGACGCGGAAATACACCGCGATCTCGAACAGGTGGCGCAGCCGCCGGGCATCGATCGGCAGGATTCCGGGACCGGCTGCGTTGTTGAGCGCGAGCACCGCATCGAGGTCCGCCTCGCGGACGTCCCGGATGGAAAGGGCCATGCGTGTCAATCTCCCTGTGCGATTGTCCGCGGCCGCGGCAGCGAAGCGGGCGGGATTATCGCACGGCAGGCCGTTGGGCAAAGGTTAAATATCCATGTCGCCGCGGCGACGGCTCGTGGCGAGGCGATGACTAACGGCCGATTGCAGCGCGCTGCGGCGCAGCGAACAATGGGCGCGCCATGCGCCTGCCCCGCCTCAACCACATCGACCTGCTGCGCTACGCCGGCCTGTTCACCTATGCCTGCGTCGGCCTGCCGCTGCTCGTCGAGTCGCTCGACCCGGCCGGTGCGATCTCGCCGCTGGAGCACGCGGGCTGGGTGGTGTCGTACGTGCTGTTCGGCGTTTCGTACTGGTACCTGATGCCGAACCTCGGCTCGCTGCGGCCGACGCCCGACCGCTGGACCATGCTGCTCGCGATGAGCGTTGCCGCCGTTGCGATCAGCTACTTCAGTCGCTCGGGCCTCGCCGGCATCCTGCTGCTCGTGATGTCGGGCGTGCTGCCGTGGATGCTCAGCGCCGGCGCGGGGCTCGCGTGGCTGCTCGGCGAAACGGTCGCGCTGATCCCGGTCTATTCCACGCGAATCGAGAACTACAACTGGATCGCGGGCGTCCTGCAGAGCGCGCTCTACTTCGGCTTCTCGGGCTTCACGCTCGTCACGTCGCTCGTCGCGAAGGGCCAGGCGGAGGCGCGCGAGGAGCAGCGCCGCCTGAACGCCGAGCTGCGCGCGACGCGCGCGCTGCTCGCCGAATCCACGCGCATGAACGAGCGCGTACGCATCTCGCGCGAGCTGCACGACCTGCTCGGCCACCACCTGACGGCGCTTTCGCTCAACCTGGAGGTGGCGTCGCACCTCGTGAAGGACCAGGCGCTGGACAAGGTGCGCCAGGCGCAGACCGTCGCGCGCCTGCTGCTGGCCGACGTGCGCGAAGCCGTCAGCCAGCTGCGCCACGACGAGGAGGTGGACCTCTCGAAGGCGCTGACCGCGCTCGTCGAGAACGTGCCCGAGCCGCGCATCCACCTGGAGCTGCCGGAGGAATTCGGCGCGCAGGACCCGCGCCGCGCCCAGGTCATGCTGCGCTGCGCGCAGGAGGTGATCACGAACACGATCCGCCATGCGCGCGCGAAAAACCTCTGGCTCCGCTTCGAGCGCGGGCCCGATAATGCGCTGCTGATGCACGCGCGGGACGACGGCGAGGGTGCCGACGCGCTGAAACAGGGGCATGGGCTCACCGGCATGCGCGAGCGACTCGCGCAGCTCGGCGGGGCCCTGAGCATCGACACCGGCCGTGGCCGGGGATTCGCGCTCGACGCGCGACTGCCGCAGGAGACGACGACATGACGAACGGGCACCGGCACGAAGCCACGGGGAACGCGCGATGATTTCCGTGTGCCTCGTCGACGACCAGACGCTCGTGCGCCAGGGCATCCGCTCGCTGCTGGAGCTCTCGGATTCCATCCGCGTGGTCGCGGAAGCGGCGGACGGCGCACAGGCGGTGGAGATGATCCCGCGCATCAAGCCCGACGTCGTGCTGCTCGACATGCGCATGCCGAACCTGTCCGGGCTCGACGTGCTCAACGCGCTGGCCGGTACCAACCAGTTGCCGCCGACGATCATCCTCACCACGTTCGACGACGACCAGATGGTGCTCGCGGGCATGAAGGCCGGCGCGCGCGGGTACCTGCTGAAGGACGTGTCGCTCGAGCAGCTGGTGGAAGCGGTGAAGACCGTTGCGAGCGGCGGCTCGCTCGTGCAGCCGGTCGTCACGCAGCGCCTGCTCACCGGCCTGAAGCACATGACGAACGACTTCGCGTCGCTCGACCGCCCGGATCCGCTCACCGAGCGCGAGACCGAGATCCTGCGCCTGATGGCCGGCGGCTACAGCAACAAGGAAATCGCGAACTCGCTCGGCGTCGCCGAGGGCACGGTGAAGAACCACGTGTCGAACATCCTGTCGAAGCTCGGCGTTCGCG
>CALKUS010000048.1 GCA_937996755.1 uncultured Pseudomonadota bacterium
TCTGCTGGCGCTGCATGTTGCCGGAATAGTGCTTCTTCACGAACGGGCACTCGGGATTGTTCCACTCGAGCACGACCGTCTTGCCCGCGAAGTCGGCGAGCGAATGCGACTTGCCGTTCGAGTCGGTGACGGTGAAGGCCGGCGCCGGCTGGCCGACGACGGGCTTCGCATCGGCTGTGCCCACGGTCACGAGCGCGGCGATGGCGAGGACGAGCGACAGGCGTTTCATGGAGCGACTCCTTCGTTCAGGGGGAGGATCCGGCGGCGGGCGATGCGGTGCGCGCGTCCGCATCGGCCAGCGCATCGAGCACGAGCCCGGGCGTCAGCACCTGCGGCAGCACGCGTGGCTCCCCGCCGCCGCGGGGATACAGCACGTAAAGCGGAACGCCGTTGCGGCCGAACTGCGCGAGGTACGCGGTGATCGCGTCGTCGCGCTGCGTCCAGTCGCCTTCGAGGTAGGCCACGTCGTGGCGCGCGAACGCGTCGCGCACCGCGTCGGTGCCGAGCGCGACGCGCTCGTTCGCGAGGCAGGTGATGCACCACGCGGCCGTCATGTTCACGAACACCGGCTTGTCCTGCGCGCGCAGCGCGGCGAGGCGTGCGTCGGAGAACGGCTCGCGGCCTTCGCCTGCGACCTGCGTCGCGGGCGGCTGCGGCGCGATCGTCGCAACGCCGTACACGCACGCGACGATGCCCGCGACGACGGCGACCGCGCGGACCAGGCGCGCGCGCGACGTCGTCGCGGCGCGCCCGAGCTGCCACGCGACGAACGCGAGCGCGAGCGCCGCGAGCAACGCCTGCGCCATCGCGTCGACGCCGGCCTGCCTGCCGAGCACCCAGAACAGCCATAGCGCCGCGCCGTACATCGGGAACGCGAGCACCTGCTTCAGCGTGTCCATCCAGGCGCCCGGACGCGGCAGCCGGCGCGCGAGCGTCGGCGCGAACGAGAGCAGCACGAGCGGCGCCGCGAGCCCGATGCCGAGCGCCGCGAACACCAGCAGCGCGATCGCCGCCGGCTGCGTGATGGCGTAGCCGAGCGCCGGGCCCATGAACGGCGCCGTGCACGGACTCGCGACGACGACCGCGAGCACGCCCGTGAAGAACGCGCCGCGCGCGCCACCGCGCGACGCGAGCGACTGCCCCGCGCCGGCCCAGGCGCCGGCCGGCGCCCACACGCCGGACAGCGACAGGCCCGTCGCGACCATCACCAGCGCGAGCACCGCGACCATCCACGGCGACTGCAGCTGGAAGCCCCAGCCGAGCGCAGCACCGCCCGCGCGCAGGCCGAGCAACGCGAGCGCGAGCGCGACGAAGCTCGCGACCACGCCCGCGAGGTACGCGATGCCCTCGCGTCGCGCGGCCGCGCGGTCGTGCGCGGATGCCGCGAAGCCGAGCGCTTTCAGCGCGAGCACCGGGAACACGCACGGCATGAGGTTCAGCAGCATGCCGCCGAACAAGGCGAGCGACAGCGCAAGGAGGAGGGATGTGGGAGGGGCTTCAGCCCCGATCTTTCCACTCGAAGAGATCGCGGCTGAAGCCGCTCCCACAGTCGATCGTTCGACCTCCGCCGTCACGAGCACCGCATCGCGCGCATCGCCCTTGCCGTTCGCGACGACGAGGTCGAGCGTCTTCGGCAGCGCGACGAACGAATCGCTGATGGGCGTCGCGATCGTCGCGCGCCCATCGTCGACGGTTACCGCTCCGCGCGACGTGGCGAGCACCTGCGCTGCGACGGGGAATATTTCCAGCGACGCCGGATCGAGCGGTGCGCCCCGTGCGTCGAGCTGCACGACGATCGCGTCGCGGTCGCGGCGCAGCGTGGCGCTCCAACCGGATTCGGTGCGCGGCGTCGCGGCGCGCGCTGCCGCGAACAGCGCAGCGTGCGTCGTCGGCGCCGCGTTCGACTCCGTGCGCACCGGCAGCTCGAGCGTGAGCACGGCATCGCCCGGGATGCACTCTTCCCTGCAGACGAGCCACGACGCCTTCACCGACAGCGGCAGCGTCGTGCCGGGCTGCGCGTCCGGCGCGACGACCAGCGTGACGGGCAGCACCAGTTCGCCGTCGTAGCCGAAGTTCGTGAGCGGCCCGATCGGCAGGCGCTTCGGCGCGGGCCATTCGATGTCGCCCGCGCGCACGCCGGCGGGCAGCGTCCACTTCAGCTTCGTCGCGAGGCCGGAGTCGCCGGCGTTGATCCAGTACGTGTGCCAGTGCGGCTCGTGCGCGAGCCTCAGGCCCACGTGCACGCGCTCGCCGGGCGCGACTGCGTCGCGCTCCGCCACGAGCTCCACCTCGACGTGGTCGCGCGCGACGGGCGCCGCGCGCGCGGCACCGGCGGCGCAGAGCGCCGCGATCGCGAGGAACAGGAACGAGCGCAGGTCCAACGCGCACACCTCCGGGGCCCGGAACACGGTATTGGAACCCCGATCGGCCGGAATTCCTTCGCTCGTGCGCGACGAAACGAAACCATCGCGCGCCGGACCGTTCCCGACCGCGACCCGCTTTGCCGATATTGCGCGCCGAGGCCAGGCCGGACCGGGGATGACATCCTATTCCGCGATTCTCCGGCGGCAACGGGGCGGAGGTCATGCCCGTCGCTTCGCGACCCTCAGCGCGCGAGCGGCAGCGTCATGCGGAACGAAGCGCCGCTGTCCGAGCTCGTGGCCGAGATCTCGCCGCCGTGCGCCTCGACGATGGTGCGCGTGATCGAGAGCCCGATACCCATGCCGTCGTGCTTGGTGGTGAAGAACGGCGTGAAGATGGATTCGACCTGGTCGGCGGGAATGCCCGGGCCGTTGTCCGCCACCGACACCTGGGCGCCTGCGTCGGTGCGCGATACGGCGATCCGGACGACGCGCGATTCGTGTGGCAGGTGCTTCATGGACTCGATCGCGTTGACGATCAGGTTCGTCACCACCTGCTGAAGCTGGACCGGGTCGCCGTGCACGGCGACGGGTTGCGCCGAGTACGCGCTGGCCAGCTCGGTATTGTCGCGGCGCGCCAGCATCGAGAGGAAGTCGACGGTTTCGGCGACGAGCTGGTTGAGGTCGAGGCGGCTCGCCTCGTACGGCGTCTTCTTCAGCAGGCTGCGCATGCGCCGGATCACGTCGCCGGCGCGTGCTTCGGCGCCGTGGATGTCGCCGACGATCGCGCCGAGCTCGTGCAGGTCGGGCGCGGGCGATCGCAACATCACTTCCGCGGCCCTGGCGTTGAACCGGATGGACGCGAGCGGCTGGCTCAGCTCGTGCGTCACCAGCGTGGCGAGCTCGCCCGCCGTCGACACGCGATCGAGGTGCGCGAGCTCGAGCAGTCGCCGGCGCGACTGGGCTTCGGCGCGCTGGCGCAGCTGGCGCTCGTGCAGCAGGACCGTCACCAGCAGCGCGAGCACGATGATAACCACGACGATCGCCGTGATCTCGCGCGAATAGCGTTCCCACGCGCTGGGCGGACGATGCTCGACCTCGGCGCCGGGCGGCAAGCGCCGCTCGTCGATCTTCCAGCGTTGCAGCTCGCGCCAGTCGTACTTCGGCTTCGCGAACGTCCCGGTCGGAACGTGGATGTCGGCGGCGCGCGCGCCGCGCAGCATGCGGATCGCCGCCGCAGCGGTCGGCTCGGCGATCACGGCCGAGAACATGGGCCCGCCGACGATTCCCTGGTCGAAATACACGTCGTCGAACGTGAACACGGGCGCGTTCGCCACGGCGACGATCCGCGATAGCGGCGCCTTGTCACCGTATACGGCACCCGCGCCGTCGACGAACATCTGCTGGAAGAAGATCGCGCTATCGGGCGGCAGGGCAGCGAGCCGGGCGAGCATGGCGTCGAACGGCAGCTCGTTGTAGAAGCGGATTGCCACGCGCTTGCGGAGCGCCGGCTCGAGCTCACGCCGGACCGAGTCGATCCAGC
>CALKUS010000049.1 GCA_937996755.1 uncultured Pseudomonadota bacterium
TCTTCCGATCTAGTTCCGCACGCTCGTCACGCTCACGCTGCATCGGCGCGAGAATTACGGCCGCGGCCTCGACACCGTGTGCGAGGCGATGCGCGAAGTGCTCGACGACCGGCCCGACGTCGGCCTCGTGTGCCCCGTGCACCCGAACCCGACGGTCGGCGCGCGCGTGCGCCGCGTGCTGTCGGGCCACCATCGCGCGATCCTCACCGAGCCGATGCCCTATCGTCCGTTCCTGCGCCTGCTCGGCGAATCGACGCTCGTGGTGACGGATTCCGGCGGCATCCAGGAAGAAGCGCCGTACCTCGGCGTGCCCGCGCTCGTGGTGCGCGAGGAAACCGAACGGCCCGAGTGCCTCGCGACCGGTTTCGTGCGGCTCGTGCCGCCGCACCGCGATCGCCTGCGCATGGAGATCGAGCGCGCGCTCGACCTGCCGCGACCGCGCGCCGTGCCGTTCGACGACCGCGCCCCGTTCGGCGACGGTCGCAGCGGCGCGCGCATCGCTGCCATCCTCGCGCAGTCGCTCGCGCGCACGGCTGCCACGGCATGAGCGCACGCAAGGCGTCTTCGCAGGCCGCGGCAAGGCTGCGCACGTGGCTGCTGCGCGGCCCCGTTCAGCTGGCGCAGGGCGAGCACGCAGGCGGCATCGTCGGCAGCTTCGCGAGCGACGGCACGCCGGCCTACGTGTACGGCGAGATCACCGGCTACTACCTGCACTGGCTCGCCGGCGCCGGCCGCGACAAGCGCGTTTCCGCGAATGCCGCCGCGGCGTGCGCATGGTCCGCGCGCTGGTTCGGGCGCGACCTGCCGGTGCCCACGCGCATCCACCTCGCGCCGGCCGCGCCCGACTGGCGGAACGACGCCGTGTTCCTGTTCGACCTCGCGATGCTCGCGCGCGGCATCGCGGCAGCGACACGCGCGGCGCTCTGCGAGCCGACCGCGGCGTTGTCGCAGTCGCTCGGCCGCGAGGTTTCGCGGTTCCACTCGGGGGACGCGCTGCTGCCGTTGCGCCGCGTGCGCGAAGGCGCGGAGCTGCCCGATCGCTGGTCCACGCGCGACGACGATTTCCTGCTGAAGGCCGCGACGCGCGTGCTCGACTCGGCGCCGCCGGTCCACGTCGATCCCGCGATGCTCGAAGCGTGTCGCGCATTCGCCGACGAGCGCGCGCCGGGCGCGGCCGACGCCGACATCGGCATGCTGCACCCGACGCTCTATTACCTCGAGGGTGTCGTCGCCGGCGATCGCCGGCACTGGCCCGGCGCGGCGAGCCTGCTCGCGCGCATCCTCGAACTGTGCGACGAGTCGTTCCAGCTCCCCGAGTCGCCACCCGCCGACGGGCCACGCCGCAGCGACGTCATCGCGCAGGCGTTGCGGCTCGGCGTGCTGTTGCGTGCGCACGGCGTCGAAGGCGCGCCCGCGCAGCCCGTGCTCGACGGCCTCGCGCGCACGCTCGCGGCGCGTGTCGCCGCCGACGGCTCGATCCCGTTCCGCACCGACCTGCCCGAGCGCCAGCCGAACGTCTGGTGCGCGATGTTCGCCGAACAGGCGCTCCGCTGGCACGGCGCACCGCAGGCGCACGCCTGCGATCCCGCGCTGCTCGTATGACCGGAGCGCCGTCGCCTGCGGCGCGTTTGCGGTTCGTTCCGCTGCTCGCGGGGCTCGCCGTCGCTTCGGTGCTGTCGCGCTTCGCGGCGAAGCGCTGGCCGCGCATCGACCGCCGCGCGTGGCGGCCCGGCGTGAGCGTGCTGGTTCCCGAACGCGGCACGCCCGAGCTGCTCGCGGGCACGCTCGCGGCCGCGCGCGACGCGCTGGCGCGCATCGACGAGCCCGGTGAGATCGTCGTCGTCGTGAACGGTGCGCCGCGCGCGGACTACGATGCGCTCGTCGCCGTGCATCCCGACGTCGCCTGGGCGTTCTTCGCCGAGCCGCTCGGCTTCAACGGTGCGGTGTCCGCCGGGCTCGCGCGCGTCACGCACGACTGGACCTACCTGCTCAACAGCGACATGCGCCTCGACCCCGACGCGCTGCGCAACCTGCTGCCGTGGCGACGCCCGGAAGTGTTCGCCGCGACCTCGCAGATCTTCTTCGCCGACGCATCGCGCCGGCGCGAGGAGACCGGCTGGTCCGACTACCACTGGGATCCGAAGCGCGCGGTCGTGTACGAGCGCGAGCCCGAGCCGCAGGGGATGGCGCGCGGCAACCTCTATCCGGGCGGCGGCTCCTCGCTGTGCCGTACCGACCTGCTGCGCCGCTACGTGCACGGGACGCGCGACTACGCGCCGTTCTACTGGGAGGACGCCGAGTGGGGCGTGCGCGCGTGGCGCGACGGTTACGAATGCGTGTTCGTCCCGGACTCGCAGGCCTGGCACCAGCATCGCGGCACGATCGCGAAGCTGTACGGCGCCGACGAGGTGGATCGCATCGTGCGCCGCAACGCACTGCTGTTCGACGTCCGCAACGGCTGGACCGGCCTCGCGCTGCGCGAGCTCGCCGGCACGCTCGCACGCGAACCCGCGGCGACGCGGCGCGAGCTCGGCGGCATCGCGCTCGCGTGGCGCGCGTTCCGCAGCCGGCTTTCCGCGCGCGCGGCGCAGCGGCGCGGGATCGACTATTTCCCGCTCGCGAGCGGCAAGTTCTATTCCTGT
Organism: uncultured Pseudomonadota bacterium; assembly: GCA_937996755.1. GTDB lineage: Bacteria > Pseudomonadota > Gammaproteobacteria > Xanthomonadales > Ahniellaceae > CALKUS01. The sequence continues at coordinate 2,643 of CALKUS010000049.1, forward strand.
GGGAGCGACCCTGGTCGCGACCGCAGGCCGCGCGTCCTCCTCGTCAGCCCCTTCGCGCTGTTCCCGCCCGCGCACGGCGGCGGCCGGCGCGTCGCGGAGCTCGTGACGCGCCTGTCGCGCGACGTGGACTTCATCCTGCTCGGCGACGAGCGCTCGTTGTACACGCGCGCCGCCGAACCGTGGCTCGCGCACTGCCGCGCCGCGCACCTCGTCGAGGGCCGCGGCGACAAGCCGGGCGAGGCACCGCTCGACCTGCCTGCGCGCATCGTGCGCCACGCGCATCCGAAGCTGCGCGCCGAGTTGCGCCGGCTGCTCGCGACGTACCAACCCGACGTCGTGCAGGTGGAATTCATGGAGCTCGCGGCGCTCGCGAACGAGCGGACGGGCCGCGAGCGCTGGCTGCTCGCGCTGCACGACGTCTACCTCGACGGCAGCGCTTACGACGCCACGCAGCTCGCGCTCATGCGCGCGTTCGATGCGCGCACCGTGTGTTCCGCCGAAGACGCCGCGCTGCTGCACATGGACGGCACCACGCTCGTGCCGAACGGCGCGCCCGACCGGCTTGCGTCCTGCGCGCCCTCGCCCGCCGCGCCGCACGTGCTGTTCATGGGCCCGTTCCGCTACGCACAGAACCGCGACGGCATCGCGCGCTTCATCGACGATGCGTGGCCCGCGATCCGTGCCGCCGTGCCCGATGCGCGCGTGCGCATCCTCGGCGGCGTCGAATCCGCGCAGGTACGCGACGAGCCGCGCTGGCGGCTGCCCGGCGTCGAGCTCGTGTCGGAGTTCGTCGATCCCGCGCCCGAGCTCGCGCGCGCGGCGCTCACGATCAACCCGCAGCTCGAGATCCGCGGCTCGGCGCTCAAGGTCGTCGAGTCGCTGCTCGCGGGTCGCGTGTGCGTGAGCACGCGCGACGGCGCGCGCGGCTTCGCAGACGCCGGCCTCGGCGGACTCGTGCTCGCCGCCGACGTGGCCGCGATGGCCGAGCCGGTGGCACGGCTGCTCGCCGACGTCGCGGCGCGCCACGCGATCGAGAAGCCCGATGCCGCGCGCATCGCGCCGTTCACGTGGGACGGCATCGCAGCACGGCAGCTCGACCTCTATCGCAACCTCATGGCCCGAAAATGAGCTGGAGCTACGATCAGATCGCCGGCGTCTACGCTTCGGACATGGGCGCCAGCATGCCGTTCGACGACGTCGGCTTCTATCGCCGCGCCTGCGCGCAACGTGGCGGCGCCGTGCTCGAGCTCGGCTGCGGCACCGGCCGCGTCCTGCTGCCGTTGCTCGATGCACGGATCGACGCCACGGGCGTCGATCGCTCGCTGCCGATGCTGCAGCAACTGCGCAGCGATGCGACGACGCGCGGAATCGACGCGCCGCGCGTCGCGCAGATGGACCTGCGCGCGCTCGCGCTGCGCGGACGCTTCGCGACCATCCTCATGCCGTACTCGCTCGCCACCTACGTCACGGACGCCGCCGACCTCGCGCGATTGCTGCGCGAGCTGCACGCGCGGCTCGTGTCGGGCGGCGCGCTCGTGCTGGACGCATTCATCCCCAGGCCGGTCGCCACGTTCACCGAGTTCCGGCGCGACTACCGTCGCGCGCACGGCGGCGGCTACCTGGAGCGCGAGAAGCGCATCACCGCGCACGCCGACGGCACGAACGAGATCGAGCGTCGCTACCGCATCCTGCGCGCGGACGATTCGCTGATCCACGAATTCACGACGCGCGAACGCATCCGCCCGTACACCAGCGCGGCGCTCGGCGAGGCCGCGCGCTCGGCCGGATTCTTCGTCGAGTCGGTCGTGCACGATTACGGCGAGCGCCGCGAGGGCGCCGCGCCGCAATTCGCGACGCTGCTGTGTCGCGCCGGCCGGGCTTGACCCGACCGGCGTCGCCCGCCACCCTGACGCCCCGCCGCTCCACCCCACCGCTTTCCATCCCGCACGCGCAATGACCAGCCGCTACAACGCCGCCGACATCGAAGTCCTCTCCGGCCTGGAACCGGTCAAGCGCCGGCCCGGCATGTACACCGACACGTCGCGGCCGAACCACCTCGCGCAGGAAGTCGTCGACAACTCGGTCGACGAAGCGCTCGCGGGCCACGCGAAGACGATCGACGTCACGGTGTTCGAGGACGGCTCGGTGGAAGTGGGCGACGACGGCCGCGGCATGCCGGTGGACATCCACCCCGAGGAGAAGATCCCGGGCGTCGAGCTGATCATGACGCGCCTGCACGCGGGCGGAAAATTCTCGAACAGGAACTACCAGTTCTCGGGCGGCCTGCACGGCGTCGGCGTGTCCGTGGTGAACGCGCTCTCGTCGAAGGTCGAAGTGAGCATCCGCCGCGAGGGCCAGGAGTTCCGCATGGCCTTCCGGCACGGCGACCGCTCGTCGCCGCTCGAGGCGGTGGGCACGGTGCCGAAGAAGCAGACCGGCACGCGCGTGCGCTTCTGGCCCGAGCCGAAGTATTTCGACTCGCCGAAGATCTCGCTGTCGCGCCTGAAGCACGTGCTGCGTGCGAAGGCCGTGCTGTGCCCCGGCCTCACGGTGCGCCTCACCGACGAGGCGAGCGGCGAGAAGCTCGAGTGGTACTACGAAGACGGCCTGGTCGATTACCTCAAGTCGATGCTCGGCGCGCAGGAATACCTGCCGCCCACGCTGTTCACGACGTCGCTGCGCAAGGAACAGGAGGCGGTCGACTTCGCGCTCGCCTGGCTGCCCGAAGGCGAGCTCGTGCAGGAAAGCTACGTCAACCTGATCCCGACGGCGCAGGGCGGCACGCACGTGAACGGCCTGCGCTCCGGCCTCACGGAGGCGCTGCGCGAGTTCTGCGATTTCCGCAACCTGCTGCCGCGCGGCGTCAAGCTGGCGCCGGAAGACGTGTGGGACCGCCTCTGCTACGTGCTGTCGTCGAAGCTGGCCGACCCGCAGTTCTCGGGCCAGACGAAGGAACGCCTGTCGTCTCGTACCGCGGCCGCGTTCGTCGAGGCGGCGGCGCACGACGCGTTCTCGCTGTGGCTCAACGCGCACACCGAGCTCGGCGAGCGCATTGCGCAGCTCGCGATCGAGCGCGCGCAAGTGCGCCTGAAGCAGGAAAAGATCGTCGTCCGCAAGAAGATCACGACGGGCCCGGCGCTGCCGGGCAAGCTCGCCGACTGCGCGTCGCAGGACCTCTCGCGCACCGAGCTGTTCATCGTCGAGGGCGACTCGGCCGGCGGTTCGGCGAAGCAGGCGCGCGACAAGGACTTCCAGGCGATCCTGCCGCTGCGCGGCAAGATCCTGAACACCTGGGAAGTGGAATCGTCGGGCGTGCTCGCGTCGGCCGAGGTGCACGACCTCGCGGTCGCGATCGGCTGCGACCCCGGCAGCGACAAGCTGGACGGGCTGCGTTACGGCAAGGTGGTGATCCTCGCCGACGCCGACTCCGACGGCCTGCACATCGCGACGCTGATCTCGGCGCTGTTCGTGAAGCACTTCCCGGCGCTCGTGCGCGCGGGCCACGTGTTCGTCGCGATGCCGCCGTTGTTCCGCGTCGACGTGGGCAAGCAGGTGTTCTACTGCCTCGACGAGGAGGAGAAGCGCATCCTGCTCGAGCGCATCGAGCGCGAGAAGATGCGCGGCGCGGTGAGCGTCACGCGCTTCAAGGGCCTCGGCGAAATGAACCCGTCGCAGCTGCGCGAGTCCACCATCCATCCCGACACGCGCCGCCTCGTGCAGCTCAACGTCGAGCCCGACGACGGCACGAACGCGCTCATGGACATGTTGCTGTCGAAGAAGCGCGCACCCGATCGCAAGGCGTGGCTCGAGCAGAAGGGCGATCTCGCTTCCGTCGAGGTGTGAGTCGCGCGTCGAGCGGTCGCCTCAGCGACCGCTGCGCCACCCACGCTGAAGACAGGGATGTCTGAAGGGTCGTCCCGACGAGGCGAATCGGCGCCACGGACGGCGCCGGCGACGCGCTACCCGAACGCCGCTTCCAGCAGCCGTCGCACGAGCGCCTGCACCGCCGCCGCGCGCCCCGGCAGGAACGCGAAGCTGTCCTCGTTCATGTAGTTGACCTGCGCGAGCTCGAGTTGCACGGCCTCGACGCCGGAATCCGGTTGCCCGTAGTGGCGCGTGATGTAGCCGCCCTTGAAGCGGCCGTTCACGACGTGCGTGAACGCGTCCTGCGCGGCCAGCACGTCGGCGAGGCGCTGCTGCAGCGCCATCGTCGCGCTGCGACCGTCGGCCGTGCCGAGGTTGAAGTCGGGCAGGCGTCCCGCGAAGAACAGCGGCACTTCGCTGCGAATCGAGTGCGCATCCCACAGCACGACGCGGCCGTGCGCGGCGCGCAGCCGCTCGAGCTCGGCCGCGATCGCATCGTGGTACGGCTGCCAGTACAGCCGCACGCGGCCCGCGATTTCCTCCGTCACCGGTTCGGCGCCCTCGACGTAGATCGGGTCGTTGCCGAACGTGATGGTCGGCACGAGCCCGGTCTCGGCGCGGCCCGGGTACAGCGCGGCGCCGTCGGTCGGACGGTTGAGGTCCACGACGTAGCGCGAGTACTTCGGCACGATGACCGAGGCGCCGAGCTCGCGCGCGAACTCGTACAGCCTGGCGACGTGCCAGTCGGTGTCGGGCAGGCGCTGCGCGTGCTCGGTCATGCGCGCCGCGAGCGTCGGCGGCAGCGCCGTGCCGTCGTGCGGGCAGCTCACGAGCAGCGGCACCGTGCCCTGGTGCAGCGTGTACGTGTCGGTGGGGATTTCGCTGCTCATCGCGCGATTACTTGACCGAGGACTCCGCCGCGACCGGCACCGACAGCACGCTCTGGTGCTCCGAGTCGTGGTACAGCGTGACGTTGACGGTGCGTGCGTCCTTCGCCGTCTCCTGTGCGACCACGCCGCCGCTGTTGTAGTTCTTCTGGTCGAATGGCGTGTTGATCGGGCCCACGACGAGGCGCAGCCGGCTGCCGGCCGCGATGCGACGCGCGCTGAAGTTGAACCGGTCGAACTCGTAGCGCTCGATCGCGCCCGGCGCCGCGAGCTTCGGCGCACGCTCGCCTTCGCGGTAACGCGCGCGCATGCGGTCGCCGGCGAGCGCGATCGCCGAGCCGTCCTTGCGCACTTCCCACACCTGCACGTCGAAGTCGGTATCGGGCTGGTCGATCGCGATGAACGCGGTGAAGCGGAAGAACCCCGCGATGTCGGTGTCGCGCTCGAACGGCGCGGAGTGGTAGACGAGCGAGCGGCCGCGGTTCAGCAGCGCGCTGCGCTGGTCGGTGAGCCCGGGCGCGTCGCTGCCGTCGGCGAGTGCGGCCGGCCCGACGTCCATCGGGTCGTAGACGTAACGGTCGAAGGCGGACTCGCTCGCGCGGAGCGCGCCGAGCGTGCCGCTCGTGTACACGTCGTTCGCCTCGCCGTGCGAATCGAGGTTCATCGCGAGTCGATCGGACGTGATCGCCTCGAGCGTCGGCGCGTAGCGCCATTCCTCCGCGCCGGCGAGGTACCAGGCGACGGGCGCCTTCAGGAACTCCGGCTTCGCGCCGGCCTTCATCGTCCAGTCGTACCACTGGCGATGCAGGTCGTTCAGGTCGAGCAGGCTCGCGGGCCCGAACTTCAGGCCGGCGAACTCCGCCTGCGGCGTGCGCGTGCCGGCATGGTCCCACGGCCCGATGACGAGGTAGTGGCGCTGCTTCGCGGCATCGCTGCCGTGCGCGAAGTGGTTGCGATAGTGCGCGAACGCGCCTGCCTGGTCGCCGTCGTACTGGCCCGTGATCGTGAGGATCGGCAGGTCGAGCTTCGCGTACTGCGCGGTGGTCGGGTTGTACGCGTCCCAGTACGCATCGGGCTCGGGATGCGCGATCCACGACTGGAAGTGCTTCGACGGCACGCCGGCGAGCGTGTCGAGCTGCGCGAACGGCAGGTGCCCGAGGTACAGCCGCTTGAAGACGGACGTCCAGAGCCTGTCGTCGCCGAACAGCTTGTCCTGCGCCGCGTGGCCGGCCACGAGCGTGAGCCACTGCACGTCGTACGCGTAGAACATGTTGCGCGCCATCGGGAAGTCGACGCCCGCGTACGGCGACGCGACGGGAACGATCGTGGCGAGGTGCGGCGGGAACTCCTTCGCCGTCGCCCACTGGTCGTAGCCCGCGTAGGAACCGCCCCACATCGCGACCTTGCCGTTGCAGAACGGCTGCTTCGCGAGCCACTCCACGGCGTCGTGGCCGTCGCGCGCTTCCTGCAGCAGCGGCGTGAACTCGCCCTGCGAGTTGCCGCGACCGCGAACGTCGATCGACAGGAACCGGTAGCCGTGCGACGCGAAGTACATGCCGCGGTCGTGGTAGTTCTGCGCGATGTACGGCGTGAGCGTGAACACGCATGGCTTCGCGGTGTCGTCGCCGGCCGCGCGATACAGCGTGGCGTTGAGCTCGACGCCGTCGCGCATCGGCACGCGCACGCCCCACTGGATCGCCACGTCCGGCGTCGGCGCGGGAGACGGAGCGGGCGTCGGCGCCTGCGCGGACGCGAGCAGCGGGAGCGCAGTGAGCGCGGCCGCGAGGCACGCACGGATCGTGGTCATCGGGGTTTCCTTTTCAGAGCGAGAACCGGTGCGGATCGTAGGGTGCGAGGTCGCGCGACGGGCGCCGCCCCGCGACGATGTCGGTGACGAGCTCGGCGGTCACGGGCGAAAGGCTGACGCCGAGCATGCCGTGGCCGGTCGCGAACACGAGGTTCCTCCAGCGGCGCGAGCGGCCGATGATGGGCATGTCGTCGTGCGTCATGGGACGCCAGCCGTACCATTCTTCCTGGCGCATCGGGCCGACGGGATCGCGCAGGTATTCGCCGGCGGCGCGCACGAGCGCGTCGAGGCGCGTGCGATTGAGCGATGAGTCGTAGCCCGAGAACTCCATCGTGCTGCCGAGGCGAAAACCGTCCTTCCACGCCGTCACGCAGACGCTGCGTTCCTTGAGCACCACCGGCGTCGCGGGGCAGATCGCGGGGCGCTCGAACGTGATCGAGTAGCCCTTGCCCGGCTGGATCGGCACGCGCAGGCCGAGCAGACGAGCCATCGCGGGCGTCCATGCGCCGAGCGCGAACACGATGTCCTTCGCGCACAGCTCGCCGGCCGTCGTGTGCACGACGTCGATCCGGTCGCCGCTCGTGTCGAATGCGGTCGCCGCGCGGTGCTCGTGGAATTCGACGCCGGCATCGCGCGCGACGCGCGCCAGCTCCGCCGCGTAGCGATCGGGGCGCAGGTGCGCGTCGCCGGGATAGAAGTAACCGCCGACGATCGAATCGTTGAGCGCCGGCTCGCGTGCGCGGCACTGCGCGCCGTCCCAGACCTCGGCGGGCATGTCGATCTCGCGCAGCGCGTCGACCAGCCAGCGCGACTCGGCCATCTGCGCGGCATCGCGGAACACGTTGAGGGTGCCGCGCTCCTCGAAGCCGCAGTCCAATTGCTCGCGTGCCACCCATTCGGCGAGCAGCTCGCGCGAGCGCCGCAGCAGCTCGCCTTTCGTGCGCGTGACGGCCTTGAAGTGCACCCAGTTGCAGCGCCGCGAGAAGCGCAGCAGCCACAACATGAGCTCGAGGTCGAGGCGCGGCTTCAGGTAGAACGGCGCGTCGGCCTGCCACATCCACTTCAGCGCCTTGCCGATGAGCCCGGGCATGGCCAGCGGCATGGCATGGCTCGGCGTGATCGTCCCGCAGTTGCCGTGCGACGTCGCGCCGCCGAGCGTGCTCTTTTCGAGCACCGTGACGGAACGGCCGTCGCGGCGCAGCGCGAGTGCGCAAGCCAGGCCGATGACGCCGCCGCCGAGGACGATCACATCACGATCGGTTCTCATCGCCGCATTGTACGGGGCCTTCCGGGCCCGACGCCGCCCTGCGGCGCCGGCGAGCGAACGGCGTCATGGCCGTGAACGCGCGTGCGCGCAGGAAACGATAGGTGGAAATTCGATCCGACCCCACTACGATCACGGAACCGCCGGGGCCCGCCGCGGGGACGAGAGTCCCTTCCATCACGAGGCGGAGCGGCAAAACGGGGAGTCACGATCATGCGCCACGCGTTCGCAGCCGTCTGGCTGCTCGGCATTTCCACGCTCGCCTCTGCCGCGCAGGCGCCAGATGTGCACGGACATTTCAACTGGGCGTCGCGCGCGATCCAGTTCGACGTGTCGCCGCCACTGCGCGACATTCCCGTCATCCCGCCACCGGACGAGGTGCGCGGCGCGTGGTTCGGCGCGCTCACCGTCGATCCCGATCCGGCGAAGAAGTGGCGGTTCAGCGGACGCATGGACGTCGACCAGACGGTGCAGGGCTGGACGGGCGCGCCGCTGCAGATTCCCGCCCCGGCGCAGAGCTTCATCGCCGGCACCGGCACCGCGAACCCGCCCGACCCGGTCGGCGACGTCGGCCCGAACCACTACGTGCGCATGGCGAACGCGAGCTTCCAGATCTTCAACAAGACCGGAACCTCGGTGTTCGGCCCCGCCAGCATCGTCACGCTGTTCAGCGGCTTCCCCGGTGCCTGCGGCACGGAAAACGCGGGCGACCCGGTCGTCGTGTACGACCAGTTCGCGGACCGCTGGCTGCTCTCGCAGTTCAGCGACAACGTCGGGCCGGGCTTCTTCAACTGCGTCGCACTGTCGACGAGCAGCGACCCCACCGGCTCGTATTTCCGGTGGGCGTTCCCGACCTCGGTGTTCCCGGACTACCCGAAGTACGGCGTGTGGTCGAACGCATACGTGATCACGACGCGCGAGCTGGACCAGAACGCGATCGGCGTCTATGCCATCGACAAGGCGCAGATGCTCGCGGGAAACCCGGCGCCCACGATCATCCAGTTCCTCAACCCGCTGAATCCCGGCGTCGCCCAGTTCGTCGGTGACGGCCTGCTGCCGGCCGACGTCGACGGCTCCACGCCGCCGCCAGCCGGCGGCCCGATCTACCTGCTCGGATCGATGGACGACGGCGGCCCCTACGGCGCCGAGGAGGATGCGCTCGCGCTCTGGCGCATGAACGTGGATTTCTCGAATCCGCCGGCGTCGACGATCGCGCTGGCCAACGTGATCCCGATCGAGCCCTACGACACCATCTATCCGTGCGCCGGCCGCAGCTGCATTCCGCAGCCGAACGGCCTCGCCGTCGACATCCTGTCGTACCGCCAGCGACCGACGCATCGCGCCGCGTATCGCAATTTCGGCAGCTACGAATCGATCGTGGCGACACAGTCGGTCGAGGCGGCCCCCGGCATGGCGGGCATGCGCTGGTGGGAAATCCGCAATCCCGGCAGCGCCGATCCGCAGCTCTACCAGGACGCGACCTATGCGCCGGGCACGACCGACGGCGTGCAGCGCTGGATGGGCTCGATCTCGCAGGACCGTAACGGCAACATCGCACTCGGCTACAGCGCGTCGTCCGCGACCACGGTGTTCCCGAGCGTGCGCTACACGGGCCGGCTCGAGCGCGATCCGCTCGGCACCCTGCCGCAGGGCGAAGGCGAGTTCGTCGCCGGCGGCGGATCGTTCACGGCGACCACGCGTCGCTGGGGCGACTACACGTCGATGAACGTCGATTCGACCGACGACTGCTCGTTCTGGTACGTCAACGAGTACTTCGCGGCGAACGGCACCACGTGGTCGCTGCGCGTCGGTTCGTTCAAGTTCCCGGAGTGCGGACTACCGGACTTCGGCATCGGCGTGGTTCCATTGCGACAGCAGGTGTGCGCGCCGGACCCGGTGGTGCTCACGGTCGACGCGAACGCCTACAGCGGCTTCGTCGGCGGAGCGACGCTCGGCGTCACGGGCAATCCGGCGGGCACGACCACGTCGTTCTCGCCGGCCACCATCGCAGCGGTGCCCGGCACGAGCACGCTCACGATCGGCAACACCGGCGCCGCCGCGGCAGGCGCGTACACCGTCACGGTGACCGCCGACAGCGGCACGCCCGGTGGCGTGCGCTCGCGCACGCCGAAGTTCGACCTGTTCACCGCGGTGCCCGGCGCCGCCGCACCGACGTCGCCCGCGAACGCGGCGCAGAGCACGTCGCTCGCGCCGCTGCTGTCGTGGACGGCCTCCACGCAGGGCGTGACCTACGTCGCCGAAGTGGCGACCGACGCCGCGTTCGCGAACATCGTGTTCACGAGCACGCCGTCGACGGCGACGACGGCGCAGACGCCGCCCGGGCTGCTCGCGTTCGGCACGGAGTATTTCTGGCGCGTGCGCTCGACCAACACCTGCGGCACGGGCGGCAATTCCGCGGTCTTCAGCTTCCGCACGCGCAACGCACCCGGCGTGTGTGCGGTCGGCCAGGAGCTGACCACCGTGTTCTTCGACAACATGGAGAACGGCGTGAACGGCTGGACGACGGTGCCGGCCAGCGGCACCACGTGGACGCAGAGCACGCTGCGCCCGTCCAGCGGCCTTCGCGCATGGCTCGCCGTCGACGTCGCCACCACTTCCGACCAGCGCCTGGTGTCGCCGCCGGTGTTCGTGCCCGCGAGCCTCGGCTCGGCCACGCTGCGCTTCAGGCATGACGTGACGATGGAATCGGATCCCCCGTCCAACTGCTTCGACGGCGGTTACCTCGAAGTGTCGACCGACAACGGAGCGACGTTCACGCCGCTGCCGGCCGGCGACATCCTGCAGGACCAGTACACCGGCCCGATCCCGACCGGACAGCAGACGTGGTGCGGCGACTTCCGCTACCGCGACGTCAGCGCCGACCTCGCGCCGTACGTCGGTCAGTCCGTGCGCCTCCGCTTCCACGTGGAGACCGACAGCTCGGTCGGCAGCGCACCCAACGGCTGGTACGTGGACGACGTGAAGGTCGAGGGCTGCACCGCGCCCGACGCGTTGTTCAGCAACGGGTTCGAGTGACGCAGCCAGCGCGGCGCCGGAAGGCGCCGCGCCCGCGCTCGACGCGGTCTGGCGCGCGACGTGCTTCACGAACAGCCATGGAAGGCGACGTTCCCCATCGCGTCTGGACGATCGGGCACTCGACGCGGCCGCTCGCCGAGCTCATCGGGCTGCTGCGCGACAACGGCGTGCGCGCGATCGCCGACGTCCGGCGCTTCCCGGCCTCGCGACTGCATCCGCAGTACAACGCGGCCGCGTTCGCCGATGCGCTCGCGCGCGAGGGCATCGGCTACGTGCACCACCCCGACCTCGGCGGCCGGCGCGTGCCGAAGCCCGACTCGCGCAACGTCGCGTGGCGCAACACCTCGTTCCGCGGCTACGCCGACTACATGGAGACGCGCACCTACGCCGCTGCGTTCGAGCGGCTGTGCGTCCAGGCCGTCGCCGCGCCGACCGCGCTCATGTGCGCGGAAGCGATGTGGTGGCAGTGCCACCGCGCGCTGATTTCCGACGACCTCAAGGCGCGCGGCGTCGAGGTACTGCACATCATGGGCGAGCGCGTCGCCGAGCATCCGTACACGGAGCCGGCGATCGTGGTGGACGGGCGCGTGCAATACGCACCGCCTTCGCTCTTCTGACCAGGGCGGCCGTCCGACTTCCCGATCGGTGCGGCTGTACAACTTCGCTTCGAAGCGATTTGCGACTTCGCCCACGTCGACGTCAGGAGCAAGGCGGGGTGCGGCCGGCAGGCCTCGCCGGTTCCGGACTGGCCCTTCCGCGTTCACAGGGAGGATTCGGTAGGAGCCCGTCCGGCCAGCGCTACTCGCGCTGGCGTTCGGCGGGAAACGTCGCGTGAGCGCGACGTTTCAATTCCCGCCTCACCCCTGTGGGCGATCAGCGAGTGCTCCAGTGAATTCGATGCGCACCAGATGGTCGCGTCGAAGCCGCGCTGTACGACCCGCTCTCAGGTCGACGGAGCGTTGTACGGCACCCCACCCCAACCCTCCCCTGCATCTGCAGGGGAGGGAGAGAAAATCAGCGCGATGCTTGATACCCCGGCCCGCGCACCACCCTGCCCGGCTTCGCGCCCGTGTGCTCGCCGTCCGCAAGCACCTGGACGCCGTTCACCCACACGTCGCTCACGCCGGTCGCGAGCTGCTGCGGCGAGTCGAACGTCGCGTGGTCCTGCACCGTGGCCGGGTCGAACACGACGATGTCGGCGTAACAGCCGGGATCGATGCAGCCGCGGCCGGTGAGCTTCCAGTTCTCCGCGGGCAGCCGCGTGAGCTTGCGGATCGCGTCGCCGAGCGTGATCACGTGGTCGTCGCGCACGTACTTCGCGAGCACACGCGCGAAGTTGCCGTAGGCGCGCGGGTGCGTGCTCGACTTCAGGAACACGCCTTCGGGCGCGGACGACTCCGCGTCGGAGCCGAAGCTGACCCAAGGCTGCGACACGCCGAGCGCGACGTTCTCCTCGCTCATCAGGAAGTACACGGTGTCGACGCGCGAATGGTCCTCGATGACGAGGTCGACGATCGTGTCCTCGGGCGACGTGCCGCGTTCGCGCGCGACTTCGGCGAGCGTCTTGCCGGTGAGGGCTTTGAGCTTCTCGTTCTTGAAGCCGATGAACTTCACCCGCTCGGCCGAGCCGGCCTGGCGATAGAGGTTCTCCTCGCCCGCCGGCGGATTGCGGATGTCGGCGATCACGCGCGCGCGCTGCTGCGGGTCCTTCAGGCGCTCGATCCACGCGTCGAGCCCGCCTTCCTGCACCCACGTGGGCATCGCGGCGTCCAGCCCCGTTGCACCGGCCGGGTACGTGTACATGTTCGCGCTGATCGGCAGCCCTTCAGCGCGCGCCGCTTCGATCTTCGCGATCGCGCTGCGCATCTTCAGCCAGTTCTTCTCGCCCGCCGCCTTGAGGTGGTACGCCTCGCCGCGCCCCCCGCCGGCCTTCGCGATCGCGATCAGCTCGTCGATCGCGCCCTCGATGCCGTACGACTCGTTGCGGATGTGCGAGATGTAGCCGCCGCCGGTTTCGCCTGCCGCCTTCGCGAGCGCGGCGAGCTCGGGCGTCTTCGCGTAGAACGCCGGTGCGTAGATCAGCGAGCTGCCGACGCCGAGCGCGCCTTCGCGCATGGCGGCGCGCACGAGGTCTTCCATGCGTGCGAGCTCTTCCGCCGTCGGCTCGCGGTCCTCGTAGCCCACTTCGTGGATGCGCACCGTGGTCGCGCCGACGAACGACGCGATGTTCGGCGTGACGCCGCGCGCGACGAGCCAGTCGAGGTACTCGCCGAGCGACGTCCACTCGATCGCGTACCGGATGTCGCCCTGGCGTGCGACGCCTTCGGCCTTCATGGCGTCGTTCAGCGGGCCCATCGACCAGCCTTCGCCGAACACCTCGAGCGTCACGCCCTGCTTCGTGTCGGACAGGCCGCGGCCGTCCGCGATCAGCGACTCCGTCGCCCACGACAGCATGTTGATGAAGCCGGGCGCGACCGCGTGGCCGTGTGCGTCGACGACGCGCTTCGCGTCGGCACCCGAGAGGTCGCCGAGCGCCGCGACCTTGTCGCCGCGCACGCCGACGTCGACGCGGCGGCCGTCACCGCCGGAGCCGTCGTAGACGATGCCGTTGCGGATGATCAGGTCGTAGGAATCGGGTTGCGCCGTGCGTTCTGGCGCGGTACTGCAGGCCGCGAGCGCGGCGGAGAGAAGAACGACGACGAAACGGTATGCGTACATGCGGGCGCTCCATGTCTCGGCGCCCGCAGCATATCCGCAGGGTGGGCAGCCATGCTGCCCACGCGTGGCCAGCGACGCTGGCCACCCTACGAAGCTGGGTCAATGGTGATGCCCGCCCGGTCCGTGGACGTGGCCGTGCGCCTTTTCTTCGTCGCTCGCCTCGCGCACCTCGGTCACCTCGATGAGATCGGAAGAGCGTCGTGTAGGGAAAG
>CALKUS010000050.1 GCA_937996755.1 uncultured Pseudomonadota bacterium
CCGAGGGGAGGAGGGTGTCGTGCTGCTTGACGAGGTCCTGGAGGGCGCCGGCGAGCGCCGCGAGGTGACGCTGCAGGCGGGGTCGTATTCCGACCTGCGCGGCGTCGTCGACTTCGACACGCCCGTGAACGACACGATGGCGTTCCGCGTGACGGCGATGGCGGAAGGCGCGGACAGCTATCGCGACGACGTCGACCTCGAGCGCTGGGGCATCAACCCCACGATGGCGTTCCACCTGAACGAGACGACCGACCTCACGATCGGCTACGAGCATTTCAGCGACGAGCGCACGGCCGATCGCGGGCAGCCGTCGTTCCAGGGTCGCCCGTTCGACGCGGACGAGTCCACGTTCTTCGGCGATCCGGACCTCAGCACGGTCGACGCGGAAGTCGATGCGTTCAACGTGCTCGTCGAGCACGATTTCCAGAACGGCGCGCTGCTGCGCAACCGCACGCGCTACGCGACGTACGACAAGTTCTACCAGAACGTCTTTCCGAACGCGGCCGTGAACGCCGCCGGCAACAGCGTGTCGATCGGCGCGTACAACAACGCGACGCAGCGCGACAACCTGTTCAACCAGACCGACTTCATCACCACGATCGAGACCGGCAGCGTCTCGCACGAGCTGCTGATCGGTGGCGAGCTCGGACGCCAGGACACGAGCAACCTGCGCACAACCGGGTTCTTCGGGCCGAACGGCGCGACGAGCGAGGCCGTGCCGGTGACGAACCCGCGCCCGGTCGGCCCGATCGTGTTCCGCCCGAGCGCGACGGACGCGAACAACGACGGCGTCGCGAACCTCGCGGCCGTCTACATCCAGGACCAGGTCGAGCTCACGCCGAACTGGCTCGCCGTCGTCGGCGCGCGCTGCGACCGATTCGACGTCGACTTCACGAACAACCGGACGGGCGCCGACTTCAGCGTCACGGACACGCCGCTGTCGCCGCGGCTCGGCGTGATCTGGAAGCCGGTCGACCGCGTGTCGGTATACGCCAGCTACAGCGACACGTTCGTGCCGCGCGCCGGCGAGCAGCTCGCATCGCTGTCGCTGACCAACGAGTCGCTCGACCCGGAAGAATTCGAGAACGTCGAGATCGGCGCGAAATGGGAGGTTTCCGACGGCTTCCTCGCGTCGATCGCGGTGTACCGGCTCGACCGCAGCAACGTCGCGATCCCCGATCCCGTCGACGTCACGCGCACGCTGCTCGTCGACGGCCAGCGCAGCGAAGGCGTGGAGCTCGGCTTCGGCGGGCACGTCACGGATCGCTGGCAGGTTTTCGGCGGCTACGCTTACCAGGACGGCGAGCTGACGGCGACCGCGTCAGCCACCGCGCGGGACGGCGCGCGCCTGGCGCAGCTGCCGCGGCACAGCGCATCGGTCTGGAACCGTTTCGACTTCAACGACGCCTGGGGCTTCGGCCTCGGCGCGATCTACCGCGACGAGATCTTCGGCGCCACCGACAACCTCGTCACGGTCCCGTCGTTCACCCGCTTCGACGGCGCCGTTTACTGGACGGCGAGCGACCGCATCCGCCTGCAGCTCAACGTCGAGAACCTGTTCGACGAGGAGTACATCGCCGCGGCGAACGGCAACAACAACCTGCTGCCGGGATCGCCGCGCGCGGCGAAGCTGGCGATGACGCTCACGTTCTGATGGCTTCGTCGTGGACCGGCCGGCGCGACGCGCAGGCGCTGCAGCCGCGACCGCGCCGTGCGCGCGGCACGGTCGCGTGGCTGCATCGCTGGCTCGGGCTCACGGTCGGGCTCGTGCTCGCGGTGCAGGGCACGACCGGCGCGTTGCTCGCGTTTCGCCCCGAGCTGCAGGTCGCGATGGCGCCGGCGTACGTCCTCGCCGACGCCGCGCGCCTGCCGCTCGCCGACGTGGTCGCGCACGCCGAGCGCGACGCCGCGCCGGGACAGGCGCTGCGCTTCATCGCATGGGAATCGAGCGATGGCGCGTACGAAGTCCGCTATGGCGGCGAAGGCGGCGATGCGACGTGGCTCGTCGATCCCGCGACGGGCGAGCGCGTCGCACGTCCCTGGGGCGACGCCGCGTTCTGGACGATCGAACGCGTGCACCGCACGTTCGCGCTCGGCGACGCGGGCCACTGGATCACGTTCGCGGCGGCGATCGCGCTGCTCGCGCTCGTCGCGCTCGGGATCGTGCTTCGGCTTCCGATCCGCGAAACGCTTTCGCGCTGGCTCTCGCCGCGCAGCCCGGCCGCCGGCCTGCCGCGCTGGCGCAGGCTTCACGCGGTGGCGGGAACCTGGCTGCTGCCGCTGTTCCTCGTCACGGCGCTCACCGGCCTGTTCTGGGCGTCCGACGCGTACCGCAACCTGCTGCTGAAGCTCGCGGGGCAACCGCCGCGCCCGCCGCGCCCGGCCGTGATGGCGCCGCCCGCGCGACCGCTGCCTGCACTCGAGCGCGCGCTCACCACCTTCGCCGCCACGGCGCCCGACGCGAAGCGCGTCGTCTTCCAGGTGCCGCGCGATGCGCAAGCGGGGATCGAGCTGCGCTACCTCGCGCCCGATGCGCCGCACGACCGTGCGTTCGGCGTCGTGCGGCTGACGATCGACGGCGCGCTCGTCGCGCACGAGCCGTTCGCGGCACAGCCCGCGGGCAAGCGTGCGCTCGCCTACGTGTACCCGCTGCACTCGGGGTCGTGGCTCGGCATTCCCGGCCGCGCGCTCATGATGCTTTCCGCGGCGACCATGCCCGCGCTGTTCGCGATCGGGCTCTACCTCTGGCTCGGCGCGCGGCGCCGGCGTCGCGGCCTGCGGGCCGAGGCGTGAAGCTCAGCGCGTGGCGGGGACGAGCTGCGCGAGCACGATCTCGCCGCCGCCGCTGATCACGAGTTGCTCGCGGCGCTCGCCGTCCGCTTCCAGCACGAACGTGTCGCCCGCTTCGAGCGGCAGGTCGTCGCCATGCTGGCGCGCGGCGCGACCGGCCGCGAGATGTCCGATCCACGCCGTGCCGGGCTCGGCGAGCAGCAGCATGGGGCCGACGAGCGGGCGGAACATCACCTTGTGCGCCCACGCGGCGCGGCGCGTGATCACGTTGAAGTCGCGCGTCGGGCCGTCGAGCACTCGGCACTTCGCCGGCGCGTCGCCGCTGAACACATACGGCCCGCTCCGGGGGCTGAGCAGCGCGCGCTCGTTGCCGTCGACCGCCAGCTCGATGCCTTCGCCCTCGAGCACGAGCAGCGTGCGGTCGCAACCGGGGAACGCGGAGAACTCGCTGTCGGCATCCACTTCGGCAACGCTGATGCGCCAGTCGAGCGCGCCATCGCCACCGTCGCGCCGCACGATCTCCGTCGTCCAGCCCGCGCCGTTCTTCCAGCGCATGCGCTGGCCGGCCGCCCGTGGGACGATGCGCAGCGTCACGCGATCGCCTGCGACAGCTGCGCGGTCGTGATGCGCAGGCTTTCGGCCCACGACAACCCGACGATGCGCTCGCCGCTCAGCGCATCGCGGAATGCTTCTTCCTGGCCTTCGCCGAGCAGGTGGCGGTAGTCGATCGTGAGCTCCTCGCCCGGCTCGAGCTCGCGCGCCGCGAAGATGAAGCCGAGGTGCCAGACCCCGTTCGGTTCGAACGAGTGGTTGACGTAGCACTCGTCCGGCCACTCGGGCGTCATCGTGAAGCGGTCCTCGAACCAGCGCACGGTGCTCGGCAGCATCTCCTCGCGGTCCGGGCGCGCCTCGATCTCGCTCCAGCGGAACGTCTCGGGAATGGCGTCGGGCGCGACCACGATGCGGCCGCGTGCGACCGATTCTGCGAGGAACAGGCCCTGGCCTGCGCCGGGAATGGCCGACGGCGCGATGCGGTAACGCGGGAGGATCATTGCGAATTCGGGTCGAATGACTCCCGCGCAGTCTAGCGCACGCGAGGTCGCGGCCCGGTCGCGCCAGGGGTGGCGACCGGGCCGCGAACCGGCCGGAACGGCCGGTGTCGGCGGTGCCTCAGGGCGACGGCTTGTTGCTGCCGGCCTGCGCGGTGCGCGGCGCGGGCGAGCCGCCGACCGTGAGCATCTCGCGGTTCTTCTCGACGGTCTTGAGCCCGATGCCCTTGACCTGCGCGAGCTGGTCGACGCTCTTGAACGCGCCGTGCTCCTCGCGGTACGCGACGATGGCCTCGGCCTTCGATTCGCCGACGCCGTTGAGGCGCGAGGCGAGCGTGGCCGCGTCCGCCGTGTTGATGTTGACCGGCTCCGCGGCGTGCGCGGCGAAGGCGAAGAACAGCGACAGCAGCAGCGACTTGAAGAAGTTCATGGTTTTCTCCCCAACGTTGGTTGCGCCCGCCGCGACATGCGTCGGGACGGGGATCAGCCTAGGGAACGGCTCGGCCGCGCGAATCGGGCGAACGCCGCGTCGTCGCGTCGGCCGATGGCGCTGCGGTGCGTGCGAGATTTCCTACAGAGGCGTCCGATATGGAAGCTCGAGTACCAGCTCGAGCCGCCTGCATCCCTGCGAACCGCCCGTTCGGCATCCATGCCTCACCCGAATCGGGCACGTCATGCCACTGGCATGACGTAGCCGCCCGATTCGACCTCCGTCCTGCCTTTTGAGAGGGAGTAAACTCCGCGGACCCAAAGCCGGCGGTGCGCCATGAACAGCGACAAGCTCTACGACTTCGTTTCCGGCATGTGGGACGAGCAGATCGTTCCGCAGCTGATCGAGTACATCAAGATCCCGAACAAGTCGCCGATGTTCGACGCGCAGTGGCAGGAACACGGCTACATGAAGGAAGCGATGGACCTGCTGGAGACGTGGGTCCGCGCGCAGAAAATCTCCGGCATGACGGTGGAGCGGATCCAGCTCCCGAACCGCACGCCGCTGCTGTTCATCGACATTCCCGGCAAGGGCGACGACGTGGTCCTGCTCTACGGCCACATGGACAAGCAGCCCGAGATGGTCGGCTGGGCGCCCGACCTCGCGCCGTGGAAGCCGGTGGTCGCGGGCGACAAGCTGTACGGACGGGGCGGCGCGGACGACGGCTATGCGACGTACGCGTCGCTCGCCGCGATCATGGCGCTGCACGATCGCGGCGTGGACCACTCGCGCTGCGTCGTGCTGATCGAAGGCTGCGAGGAATCCGGCTCGTACGACCTGCCGTTCTACATCGGCCACCTCGCCGCGCGCATCGGCTCGCCATCGCTCGTCGTCTGCCTCGATTCGGGCTGCGGCAACTACGACCAGCTCTGGCTCACGACCAGCCTGCGCGGCCTCGCGGGCGGCACGCTGCGCGTGAAGGTGCTCGAGGAAGGCGTGCACTCCGGCGACGCGAGCGGCATCGTGCCGTCGAGCTTCCGCATCCTGCGCCAGCTGCTCGACCGCATCGAGGATCCGGTGAGCGGAAAGTTGCGGCCCGAGCTGCTGTACGTCGACATCCCCGGCGAGCGCGTCGAGCAGGCGAAGGAAGTCGCGAACGTGCTCGGCCCGCACGTCTACGACAAGTTCCCCTGGCTTCCCGGCATGAAGCCGATGGACTCCGACCTCACCGAGCTCGTGCTCAATCGCACGTGGCGACCGGCCGTGTCCGTGACGGGCATCGACGGCATGCCGGCGCTCGAGGACGCGGGCAACGTGCTGCGTCCGCAGACCGCGGTGAAGCTCTCGATCCGCATCCCGCCGACGCTCGATCCGGTGGTCGCGTCGAACACGCTGAAGCAGATCCTCGAGAAGGACCCGCCGTACGGCGCGAAGATCGAATTCGACGTCGAGAAGTCGTCGATGGGCTGGGCCGCGCCGAGCCTCAAGCACTGGCTCGCCGATTCCATCGACACGGCGTCGCGCGAGTACTTCGGCCCGAAGTCGGCCGCGATGGGCGAGGGCGGCACGATCCCGTTCATGGGCATGCTGCAGGAACGCTTCCCCGAGGCGCAGTTCATGGTCACGGGCCTGCTCGGCCCGAAGTCGAACGCGCACGGCCCGAACGAGTTCCTGCACATCCCGACCGGCAAGAAACTGACGGCTTCCGTGGCGCGCGTGCTGCGCGACCATTACGTCAATCGCGGGACACCAGCTGCCGCATAGCGGCAGCTGGTGTCCCGCGTCCCGAGCGCGCAGCGCGAGGGACCTCGCGAAACTTGCGGGAGGTCCCTCGCCCTGCGGGCTCGGGACGCTGGGTCGCTGATCGCGCAGCGCTCAGCGACCCAGCGCGCGCGGCACGACGACAAGCAGCGCGCGCCACCCCAGCCACATCAGCAACAGCGGCATCACGATCGTCTGGATGGTGAACACGGCGATCAGGTTGATCACGTGCGTGGTCACGGACGTCGCCGTCGCCTCGAGTCGCGCGAGCTGCTTGTCGACGTCGAACACTTCCGCCTTGTCGGAGAACCAGGCCTGTGCGCGCTCGGCGAGCGACGCGTCGGCCGGCAGCTTCGGCTTCGCGGCTTCGGTCTGCAGCACGAGCTCGTCGCGCACCTGCGCGATCGCGGCGCGCGATTCCTCGTACTCCGGCGCGAGGAACAGGTTGTACGCGGCTTCGCTCATGACGGCCGAAACGGGCACCGCGAAGCGCAGCAGCATCGCGAGCAGCGCAAAGCCGCGCAGCAGGCGTTGCACGCGCGGCACTTCCAGGAAGCTCGCGACGAGCCATGCGAGCATCAGCGCGCACAGCGCGAGCTGCAGCGGATGCCACGCGCTGATCCCGACCATGATGCGTTGCAGGCCGAGCGACGCGGCCGCGAACAGCATGACCGTGGAAAACTGTTCGACCAGGTCGTTGACGGGATCGAGGATCTCGCCCGGGTTCAGCGCCACGCCGATGCCGGCCGGCTCGACCGCGAGCTCGGTGCTCTGCGCCACCGAGATCACGCCGTTCAGGGCACGCGCCATCGCGAACGCGACGAGTGCGCGCTTGATGCCGGCCTCCACCTGCGATTCCGCGTAGCCGTCCATCGAAGGCAGCAGCAGCGCGGCCAGCGAGGCGAGCAGCAGCAGGCCCGCGACGAGCCGCTGGAACCGCGGGTTCGGGCGGGTGGATGGCGGCGGCGGCATGGCCATGACGGTGTCCGGCGGCGGGTCCGACAGCGAGACTAACCCAAGGCCGGCGGCGCGCCGAGTTTGCAATCATTCACGCCGCCGGCCCCCGGATTCACGCGGCGCCCGCGCGCGCGTGCCCGACACTCGCGCGATGGGCTCGCTGGCAAAGACTCGCGTCCTGGTCGTCGACGACAACCCCGACATCCTCGCGTTCATGCGCACGTGGCTGGAGCTCAACGGCTACCAGGTCGCGCTCGCACACGACGGAGTCGAGGCGCTCGACGTCGCGGACGAATGGCGTCCGGACGTGATCCTGATGGACCTCGCCATGCCGCGCATGGACGGGTTCGAGGCCGCACGCCGCCTCGGCGACCGGCCCTGGCGGCGCGACGCGCTGCTCGTTGCGCACACTGCGCATGCGGAAGACCGCCTGCGCGCGCAGTCGCAGGCCGCGGGCTTCGACATGCACCTCATCAAGCCGGCCGACCCGGACGCGCTCGTCGGCGCGATTCGCGAGTGGGAGCACCGTCGCGACGAGGCGCACGTGGCGCGTCAGGACTGACCGCGCGCCGTACTGCTCGCGGCGAGCTCGAAGCCGAGCCCCGCGACGAGCTGCTCGAGGTGCGCCGCGAGCTCGACCCAGCCGTCCCACAGCTCCTGCCCGCGCAGCGCCTGCTCGGCGGCGTCGAGGCAGCGACCCTTGTGCAGGTGCATCGCGCCGGCCGTGCGCGGCAGGTCGGTGCGCACGCACACGAGCGCCGCCATCGTCGCGTCGGCGATCACGGCCTGGCATGCATCGCAGAAGATCGCGTGCACGAGTCGGTCGCCTTCGGTGGTGATCCGTATCGCCATGGCGACGAGAGCGTAGCGCGTCTCGCACGGCAAGACGCGTCCTCGCGACCGTGCGCGCGATGCGCACTCCCGAAGAGCTCGAAGCGGTCGCCGTCGAGGCCTATGGCCCGTACGCGACCGTATCGGTGCCGGAAGTGCGCGCGCTCGCGGACGCGATCCGCCGCGCACGCGGGCGGTTGCGCACGCTCGCCGGGCAGTCCGACTGCGGCCGCACGGTGCGCTATGCGCAGGCGACGCTCGCGCGCGACCACGTCGGCGCCGACGGCGACCGCGCGTGCGACGTGCTCGGCCAGCGCATGCGGCCGCTGGCGTGGATCGAGCACGCGCTGTCGGGTGCGGGCGGGGAGCGCGCGGCCGTCACGCCGTGCGAGCTGCGCACGCTCGTCGCGGAGTGGCGCCGGCTCCTGCGATCGGTCGCCGTCATCGCGGAGAAATCGTCCTGCCGGCGATCGCGCGACTTCGCCAGTCGCGCGATCGGCGCCGAGCCGTCATGCTCCCGTAAGGGCGCTTGCCCTAACGTGCGCGCCCCCGCCAGGCCCTGAACCGTGCAGACCTTCCTCCTCGCCACCGGCCTCGTCGCCGTCGCCGAGATCGGCGACAAGACGCAACTGCTCTCGCTGGTCCTCGCAGCGCGCTTCCGCAAGCCCTGGCCGATCGTCGCCGGCATCGCGCTGGCGACGCTGCTCAACCACGCCGCCGCCGCAGCGCTCGGCAGCTGGGTCACGACGCACGTCCCGGCCGACTGGTTGCGCTGGATCGTCGGCCTGTCGTTCATCGCGATGGCCGGCTGGGCACTCGTGCCCGACCGGCTCGACGAAGGCGCGCAGCAGGTCGGCCGCTTCGGCGTGTTCCTGACCACGCTCGTCGCGTTCTTCATCGCGGAGATCGGCGACAAGACGCAGGTGGCGACGATCGCGCTCGCGGCGCAGGAAGGCGTGTTCGTTGCCGTCGTCGCCGGCACCACGCTCGGCATGCTCGTCGCGAACGTGCCGGTCGTGTTCCTGGGCGAGCGCCTGACGCGCAGGTTGCCGTTGCGCGCGATCCGCGGCGTGGCGGCGGCGTTGTTTGCGGTGCTGGGGGTGTGGGTCCTGTTGCGGTGATGCGGCAGCGGGGAGCGGGGAGCGGAGAGCGGCAAGAGCGACAACGGCTTCGACTGGCGAGCTCTTGCCGCTCCCCGCTATCCGCTTTCCGCTATCCGAGCTGCCCCGCGGCCGCGAACTGGCGGATTTTCCGCACGGTGTCGATGTCGGCTTCGCGGTAGGCGTTGCGGCGGGCGTCGTCGTAGCGCGCGTCGTCGAACGCCTTGACCGCCTGCAGCGTTTCGTAGGCGAAGCGCACGAACAGCACGTACGGTCCGGGTTCCTCGATGGTCACCACCAGCGAGGAGCCGGCGTGCGGGCCGTCGTCGGCGCTGCGGTAGACGATGCGCTGCTCGGGCTCGAAGCGCACCTCGTCGACCAGCACGACCTGGCCGAAATGCAGCTCGCGCCGCAGCCAGTCCGGGCCGCGCGCGAGGATGCGGCAGTCGTCGAGGCCGAGGATGAACGGGACGGGATCTTCCGCGCGGCGCACCAGCCCGCGCCAGACCTGGCTGCGCGTGAGCGGGTCGAGCAGCGGCATCAAGGGGTCGTTGATCTGGACCAGGTGCTCGAACTTCATTGCATCTCCGGCGCGTACGGGATCGATCCTACCCGAGCGCGGCGGCCCGCGACGCGCCACAATGCGGCGGATGGACCGAAGCGGGGAGCGCGTCGCCATGCTGCTGATCGCCTGGCGCTTCGAGCCGGCCGCAGGCCGGGAAGCGGAATTCGTGCGTGCCTACGGGCCGGAAGGCGAATGGGCCCGGCTGTTCATGCGTGGGCCCGGCTACCTGGGCACCGAACTGCTGCGCGAGCGCGGCCACCCGCGGCGCTGGCTCACGATCGACCGCTGGCGGACGGCCGCCGAGCACGAGGCGTTCGCGCGCGAGCATGCGGCGGACTACGCCGCGCTCGACGAGCGCTGCGAAGCGCTCACCGCGCACGAGGAGCGCATCGGCGAATTCGAAGCGTCCTGATCCGACGCGCGTTTCGTGACGCAGTGCACACGCGACAACGCGGCGTTGATGCACAACGGACGGAACCTTAACGCCGGGGCGGGCCCAATGGCGCCCGACGGGTCGACGTGAACAAGTTTGACGCGACTGTCGCAACAGGTAGTGCCGCGCCCGAGGCGCGGGAACGCATCGCGCAGTCGTGTGACCGGCAGGCCTGCCGGGGTATCCGTCGCGCACCATCGGAACAGGTGCCATCCATGTCGTATCTCCGCCATACCCGCAGCGTTGCCGTCGCGGCGCCGCGTCGTGTTTCCCCGGTCGTCGCAGGGCTCGCCGCCGCCGCAGCAGCGCTCGCTGCGCTGCTCGCCGTTCCCGCGCATGCCGCGGGCGCCGGACTGCAGGTCGATTTCATCGCGAACGGCGCGCACATGAGCTGCGCCGCCGCAGACGTCGCACTGCAGAAGGTGGCGGCGGTGCAGGTCTCGTGGCGCTGCCAGAACAGCGGCACGCGTTTCCGCTGCGACATGACGTCGGCCGGCGGTGTCTACGCCACCGACCTGCAGCTCGTGGCGCTCAACTGCACTGCGCTCACCGAGCTTCCGGCGGGCAGTCCGCCCACGCTGATCCGCGCCTCCGGCTTCGAATCCGCCTGACTTCGGGACGCGGACCCGGTGTGAATCCGTGTAGCTGCCCCGCAGCCCTATCGACGCCCGCGCGCATGCGCCGCTAACGTGGCGGACGCGCGTCGCAGCCACCGGCATCCCGCCGGCGGCGGCGCGCGACACGGGCCCCCGGTGACGAAGCAAAGGGATCGCTGCCGAGCGGCAGCGCTGATCGCGCTCCTCATGATCGCCGCACCGGCCGGTGCGGCGCGGGTGGTCGTGCGCGTGGAGGGCCTCGAGGACCCGCTGCTCGGCGCCGTGCGCGGCGCGATCGAGCTGCGTCGTTACGAGAAGCGCGACGCGAGCAACGCACAGATCCGCCGCCTCTACGCACGCGCCGGGAAGCAGATCCGCGAAGCGCTGGAGCCGTTCGGCTATTACGAGCCGAAGGTCGAGCCATCCCTGGACGAAACCGCGGAAGGGTTCGTGGCGCGATTCGTCGTGACGCCCGGCGAGCCCGTGCGCGTGCGCGAGCTCGACATCGTGATCGACGAATCGGCGCTCGAGCTGCCCAGCGTGCGCCGCGCGCAGCGCCGCTTCCACCCGCGCGTCGGCGAGCCGCTCGACCACGCGCAATACGAGACCGGCAAGGCGCAGATCCAGGCGGCGCTCGTCGGCGATGGCTGGCTCGACGCCGAGCTCACGAAGCATCGCGTGGAAGTGACGGCGAAGCAGCACGTCGCCGACGTCGCGCTCGCATGGGACGTGGGCGACCGCTACCGCTTCGGCGACGTGGCGTTCGCGGGCAGCCAGTTCGACGACGCGTTCCTCGCGCGCTACGTGCCGTGGAAGGACGAGGAGTACTACAGCCAGGCGAAGCTGCTCGAGCTGCAGCAGCGGCTGGTCGACGCAGACTACTTCGCGATCGCCGAAGTCGCGCCGGATACCGAGCACACGGCCGACGGCAAGGTGCCGATCTCCGTGCTGATCGCACCCGCGAAGCGCACGGTCTACACCGGCGGCGTGTTCGTGGGCACCGACACCGGCGCCGGCGTGCGCGCGGGAATCAACCGGCGCTGGGTGAACAGGCACGGTCACAAGCTGCGCGTCGACGCCGAGCTGGCGCAGCGCCGTCGCTCGCTCACTTCGCTCTACACGATCCCGAAGCCCGGCACCGACCGCCACCAGTGGACGTTCGGCGTCACCGCGCTCGACGAGGACACGACGACGAGCCAGTCGCGCACGCTGCGCCTCGCGGCAGCCGACCAGCGCGACGTCGGCCAGTGGACCCGCACGCTCGGCCTGCAGCTGCTCACCGGCACGTTCGAGGTGGCCGACGAGCGCGGCCAGAGCACGCTGCTGTTCCCGGAAATCGTGTTCTCGCGCAAGGAGGCCGACAACGTCGACTTCCCGCGCCGCGGCTGGTCGCTCACGGCGGTCGGGCGCATCGGTGCGGAAGGCGTGCTGTCCGACACCAGCTTCGCGCAGGTGCGTGGCGACGCGAAGTGGATCCGCGGCTTCGGCCGGCGCGACCGCTTCATCGCGCGCGGCACGCTGGGCGCGATGGAGGTGGACGACTTCTCCGAGCTGCCGCCGGAGCTGCGCTTCTTCGCGGGCGGCGACCGCTCCATCCGCGGCTACGGCTACCAGGCGATCGGGCCGCGCAACGAGTCCGGCGGCGTCGTCGGCGGCACCTACCTCGCGGTCGCGAGCGCCGAGTGGGAGCACTACTTCGTGCGCGATTGGGGCGCCGCCGCGTTCGTGGACGCGGGCGACGCGTTCTCGGGCAGCGACTTCGACACGCGCATCGGCGCGGGCGTCGGCGTGCGCTGGCGCTCGCCCGTCGGCCTCGTGCGGCTCGACTTCGGCGTGCCCGTGGGCGACGACGAGGAAAGCGGCGTGGAGCTGCACCTCAGCATCGGGCCCGACCTGTGAAGCGGAGACTGCGCATCGTCGCGTTCGCGGTGCTCGGCGTGCTCGTGCTCGCGGGGGGCTTCGCGGCGTGGCTCATCGGCACCGAGTCGGGCCTGCGCTTCGCGCTAGCGCGCGCGGTGGGGGCCACCGACGGGCGCCTGTCGCTGCGCGACGCGAGCGGCTCGCTGCGCTCCGGATTCACGCTCACGGGGCTGCGCTGGCAGGACGTCCGTGCGGGCGCCGACCTGCAGGTGGCGGAAGCGACGATCGCGCTCGACGCGGGCGAGCTGTTCGCGCGGCGCGTGCACGTGCGCTCGCTCGCCGCGCGCGGCCTGCGCGCCGCGTTGACCACCACGCCGCCCGATCCGGACGCGAAGCCCTTCGACCTCGCGGCGCCGCTCGCGATCGCGATCGACGACGCGCTGCTGCGCGACGCCGAGGTGACGCAGGACAAGGAGCCGATGCTGAAGGTGGACGAGCTGCGCACGGCCGCGCGCTGGGACGCGAACGGCCTTGCCGTCGAGCGCCTTTCGTTGCGCTCGCCGGCGGGCAAGGTCGACCTCGACGGCGCGCTGGCGCTCGCGCCGGGCAATCGCGGCAATGGGCGAATCCGCTTCGCATGGCGGGCCGGCGAGCGCGACTACGCCGGAACGATCGCCGCGAAGAGCGACGGCGCGCACGCGAACCTGGACGTCGCGCTCACCGTGCCGACGGCCGCGCGCGTCGTCCTGCTGCTCGAGCCGCGCGGCAGATGGCCGTGGACGGCGAGCGTGCGCGTGCCCGCGTTCGCGCCGCAGCGCGTGCTGCCGGACACCACGTGGGAATCGCTTGCATTGTCGATCGACGGCGCGGGCGACGAAGGCAGCGGACGCTTCAGCGGCGAGCTCGCGATCGATGCGCGACGATTCACGCTCAACGACGTGCGCTACGTGCTCGATGCCAGGCGGATCGAAGTGACGTCGCTCGACATCGGCAGCCCGGACGCCGCGGGTGTGGTCTCGGGCCGCGCGTCGCTCGTGCGCAACGACGGGCCGCTGCACGGCACGGCCGCGCTGGAATGGCGCGACGTCGTGCTGCCGGCCGACCTCGCGGGCCAGGCGCTCGAGTCGCACGGTGAGGTCGCGCTCTCCGGATCGACGGATGCGTGGCACGCGGAGACGAAGCTGGAGCTCGGGCCGCCGGGCAAGCCGAACGAGATCACTGCGCGCATCGACGGTACGCCGGACGAGTTGCGCTTCGACTCGATCACGCTGAAGCAGGCCGCGGGCGCGCTGGAAGGCTCGGGCACGCTCGCGCTGGGCGACGATCCGCGCTGGGACTTCAAGGCGCACGCGACCGGCGTCGACCCGGGCACGCTGCTCGCGGAATGGCCGGGCAGCCTCGGGTTCGAGCTCGCCACCGAAGGCGCATGGACCGACGACGGTGCGCGGGGCCACTTGCTGCTGCAGGACCTCGCGGGCACGTTGCGCGGGCGAGCGATCGCGGGCGACGCCGACGTCGACATCGCGCCCGGCTGGGCGATCGACGGCCGCGCCGAGCTCCGTTCCGGCGGCAGCGTCGCGACGCTCCAGGGGCAACGCGCCGACGCGACGGACGCCACGCTCGTGCTGAGGATCGCAGGCCTCGACGACCTGTTCCCGGGCGCCGCGGGCAGGCTGGACGCGCGCCTGCGCGCGCAGGGCAGGTGGCCGCACCTCGCGGTGCGGGGCGAGGCGAACGCAAGCGCGCTCGCGTGGGAAGGAACGCGCGTCGAGCGCGCACACGCCACGTTCGACGTGCGCGACTTCGAGCCGCGCTCGGGCACGGTGGACCTCGACGCGCACGGCGTGCAGCGCGGCGAGCTCGCGTACGAGTCGCTCGTGGTCGCGCTTTCCGGCGACGAGTCCGCGCACGCGCTGCGCGTGGCGGCGGAAGGCGAGCCGGCCGCGCTCTCGCTCGAGCTGCGCGGTGCGCTCGACGGCGATGCGTGGCGCGGCACGCTCGCGAAGCTGGCCATCGTGCCGAAGGATCGCGACGCGTTCGTGCTCGAGCGGCCCACCGACCTCGCGTTCGCCGACGGCTCGCTCGGCATCGACGATGCCTGCCTCGCGGCGGGCGCTGCGCGCGTGTGCGTTGCCAGCGCGCTCGCGCGCGACGGCGGCGCGGAGGCGAGCTATCGCGTCGAGCGGTTGCCGTTGTCGCTCATCGCGGCGTACGCCGCGCCCGATTCGGAGATCGAGGTCACGGGCCTCGTCGAAGGCAACGGCCGGTTCGCGCGCACCGCGGAAGGCGCGCTCACCGGCGACGCGGTGCTCAGCGCGACGCCGGGCCGCCTCGGCTGGCCCGGTCGCGACGAGCCTGCGCTCGCGGCGTGGAGCGAGCTGCGCGTCGACGCGCGGCGCGCAGCGGACGGCATGCATGCCACGTTGCGCGCGACGCTCGACGGCGGCGGGCGCGTCGCCGCGAATGCCGACGTCACCGGCGAGGGCGACGCGCTCTCCGGCCGCATCGAAGCCGCGTTGCCGAGCGTCGCTTTCCTCGAGCTGTTCACGCCCGAGCTCAGCGGCACGAAGGGCCGGCTCGAGGCCGCGTATGCGCTCGCCGGGACGCTCGCGCAGCCGCGCCTCGACGGCGCACTCTCGCTTTCCGCCTTCTCCACCGAGCTGCCGACGCTCGGCATCCGGCTCTCCGACGGCGAAGCGCGCGTCGCCGCGACGGGGCCCGATCGCTACGGCATCACCGGCTCGGTGCACCTGGGCGACGGCGTGCTGCGCATCGCAGGCGAGGGCGGCACGGCCGTCGGCGCCGCCGCGAAGCTCACGCTGAAAGGCGAGAACCTGCTGCTCGCCGACGTGCCCGGCATGAAGATCGTCGCGTCGCCCGACCTCGCGCTGGAGCGCGATCCGGAGCGCATGCTGCTCAGCGGCAAGCTCGCCGTGCCCAGCGCGAACATCGACCTCACGAAGCTGCCCGGCGGCAGCGCGACGCGTGCATCGAGCGACGTCGTCGTGATCGATGCAGGCGCGGTCGAGCAGGAGCGGGGCCAGTTGCCGTTCGCCGCCGATGTGGTCGTCACGCTCGGCGAGCAGGTGAAGGTGCGCGGCTACGGGCTCAAGGGCGAAGTGGAAGGCCAGCTGCGCGTGCGCGAGCGCCCGAGCCGGCCGACCACGGGCACGGGCGAGCTGCGGGTCACGGGCACCTACAAGGCCTACGGCCAGAACCTCACGATCGATCGCGGCCGGCTGCTGTTCGCCGAAAGTCCGCTCGAGGACCCGGGCCTCGACATGGTCGCGACGCGGCCGTTGCGCGACGTCACGCCGGGACTGCGCATCCAGGGCCGCGCGCAGGCGCCCGTGCTCACGGTGTTCGCGACGCCGCCGATGGAGCAGTCCGAAGCGTTGTCCTACCTCGTGACCGGTCGCCCGTTGCGCGGCCTGAGCAACGAACAGGGCTCGACCGTGACCATGGCGGCGCAGGCGCTCGGTGCCGTCACGGGCGACCTGCTCGCGAAGGGCATCGGCAAGCGCATCGGCGTCGACGACATCGGCGTGAGCACGGACGACCGCATCGGCGGCAGCGCGTTCACCATCGGCAAGTACCTGTCGCCGCGCCTGTACCTGAGCTACGGGGTCGGCCTGTTCACACCGGGCGAGATCGTCACCATGCGCTACGAGTTCACCGACCACTGGGATTTCGAGGCGAGCACGGGCTCGGTGGAGAACCGGGCGGGGGTGAACTACAAGTACGAGCGTTGAGGCTCTTCCTCCAGCTTGGAAAACCCTCAGGGCTGCTACTTGACTGAGGGTTTCTCGAAGGAGGCGGGTGCGGCCCATGGCCGCGATTTCATCAGCGCCCGCACGTGCGCTCCGTAGTCGCGCCTTCGGTTCGCGGCCATGGGCCGCTCCCACTTTCTCCGCGACACGTTGAGGCAGCCTTGGTCAGCCTTGGGCCTTGGATTTCAATTGGTGCACCTGATCGGCCTCATCCAGCGAATGGGATTCGTGCAAACCCCGGCCCTGCTTGGCGAGCTCCGCGATGCGGCAATAGAACGCGCGCAACGCGACCAGCTCGCGTTCGTCGAGGTCCTCGACGGCGACGAGGCGGTTGCTCGCGGCGCGCTGCGAGGCGATCAGCTCGTTGAGCTTCAGGTGCAACGCCACGCTGTCCTTGTTCTGCGCGTGCTGGATCAGGAATACCATCAGGAACGTAACGACCGTCGTCGCCGTGTTGATCACGAGCTGCCAGGTCTCGGAGAATCCGAACAGCGGGCCGCTGGCCGCCCAGCCGGCGACGACGAGCAACGAGATCGCGAATGCCGCGGCACTGCCGGACGCGCGCGTCGCACCGGCGGCGAAGCGGTCGAAAGCGCCACGGATGCCGTGGCGGCGGATCGTTGGAACGCTGGCGGCGGCCATGGACGGGTCTCCGGAGGTGCGATCGCGCGAGCCTAGCGCGCGTCGCGTTGCGGCTGCACGGGCATTGCAGGACGGCACGCACCGTGCATCGTCGACCACCATGCGCCGGGTTCCCGCCGGCTGAGGAGAAGCAGTCATGATGAGCATCATCTGGAGCATCGTCATCGGATTCGTCGTCGGCCTGCTGGCGCGCGCCCTGAAGCCGGGCGACGACAAGATGGGATTCATCGTCACCACGCTGGTCGGCGTCGGCGGCGCCGTCGGCGCGACGTTCCTCGGCCGCTCGCTCGGCTGGTACAAGCCCGATGAGCCCGCCGGCTTCCTGGCCGCGCTCGTGGGCGCGATCGCGATCCTCGTGATCCTCTCGGTCGTGCGGAAGAACAAGGGCACGCCGTCGAGCTGACCGGTGCGGGGAAGACGGGAGACGGAACAAGCGAGGGCCATCTCGCTCGTTCGGGTCTTCCGTCTTCCGTCTTCCGTTAGAATCGCGTTCCTTTTCGCCGATCGACCCACGCAATGACGCGCCGTTTCATCGTCCGCAATTCCCCGATCCATGGCCGCGGCGTCTTCGCCGCCGTCGACCTCGAACCCGGCGCCGACCTGATCCAGTACAAGGGCCGCCTGCTGACGAACGCGCAGGCCGATCGCATCTACGCGAACACGTCCGACACCGGGCACACGTTCCTGTTCACGCTGAACGACGATTACGTCGTCGATGCGAACCAGGGCGGCAACGCAGCGCGCTGGATCAACCACAGCTGCCGCCCGAACTGCGTCGCCGACACCGACGAAGCGCCCGACGGCAAGCCGAAGAACGAGAAGATCATGATCCGCACGCGGCGCCGCATCCGCGCGGGCGAGGAGCTGACCTACGACTACGGCATCACGCTGGAAGAGCCGCACACGCCGCGCATGAAGCGCATCTGGGCCTGCCGCTGCGGCGCACCGCGCTGCACGGGGACGATGCTCAAGCCCAAGAGGAAGAGCAGGGGCTAGGAGCTAGGGGCTAGGGCGCAAACTTCGAGCCCTTCGCAGCTCGGTTGCTGCACAGCCAGCGAGCTTGAGTCGACGTTGGGTGTACGCGCCCTAGCCCCTAGTCCCTAGCCCCTGCTCTCGAATCACCACATGATCCCCGCCGCAATGGGCTTCCATTCCTCGCCCACCTGCTGCTCGACGCGGAAGCTGGCATCGC
>CALKUS010000051.1 GCA_937996755.1 uncultured Pseudomonadota bacterium
ACACCAACCGCGGCCTGCAGTTCCTCGACCTGATCCAGGAAGGCAACATCGGCCTGATGAAGGCGGTCGACAAGTTCGAATACCGCCGCGGCTACAAGTTCTCGACCTACGCCACGTGGTGGATCCGCCAGGCCATCACGCGCTCGATCGCCGACCAGGCGCGCACGATCCGCATTCCCGTGCACATGATCGAGACGATCAACAAGCTCAATCGCATTTCGCGCCAGATGCTGCAGGAAATGGGCCGCGAGCCCACGCCCGAAGAGCTGGCGACGAAGATGGAGATGCCCGAGGACAAGATCCGCAAGGTGCTCAAGATCGCGAAGGAGCCGATCTCGATGGAGACGCCGATCGGCGACGACGAGGATTCGCACCTCGGCGATTTCATCGAGGACACGTCGATCGAGTCGCCCGTCGAGGCGGCCACGGGCACCGGCCTGCAGGAAACCGTGCGCGACGTGCTCGCCGGCCTGACGCCGCGCGAAGCGAAGGTGCTGCGCATGCGCTTCGGCATCGACATGAACACCGACCACACGCTGGAAGAGGTCGGCAAGCAGTTCGACGTCACGCGCGAGCGCATCCGCCAGATCGAGGCGAAGGCCCTGCGCAAGCTGCGCCATCCGTCCCGTTCCGAGCAGCTCCGGTCGTTCCTCGATCTGGAATGATTCAAGCGGATTTCGCTGCGCGAAATCCGTTTGGCAAGAGCGCGGGCGAGCCCGCCGAGTCAGGGGCGCGGCCCTGACTCGGCGACCACCGGTCGGGCGTCGACCGTGTTTCAGAGCGGCGCCGACGCGGGTGCTCGCGCATAATCGGGGCATGCCGGCTCCCGCGATCCTCAGGCTCCTGCGCCCGCACCAGTGGGCGAAGAACGCGCTCGTGTTCGTGGCGCTGCTCACGTCGCATCGCTGGCGCGACGGCGGCGCGCTGCTCGCGGCGGTGCTCGCGTTCGCGGCGTTCTGCGCGACCTCCTCGGCCGTCTACGTGTTCAACGACGCGCGCGACGTCGACGACGACCGCCGCGACGCCGCGAAGCGCAAGCGCCCGTTCGCCAGTGGCGAGCTCGAGCCGCGCATCGCGTGGTGGCTGGTGCCGCTGCTGCTCGCGATCGCGGCTGCGTGCGCATGGCCGCTGCCGGTGCCCACGGGCGTCGCGCTCGCGGTGTATGCCGCCACCGCGTTCGCCTACTGCCTGCTGCTCAAGCGCCTGCTCTGGCTCGACGTCGTGGCGCTGGCCGGCCTCTACACCGTGCGCGTCGTCGCCGGTGCCGCCGCGATCGCCGTCGCGATGAGCCCGTGGCTGCTCGCGTTCTCGGGCTTCGTGTTCGCGAGCCTCGCGGCGCTGAAGCGCTACGCCGACCTCGTGCGCCACGACGGCGGCGACCTCGCGGGCCGCGCGTGGCGCGCAGCCGACGCGCCGCCGCTGCTCGCGCTCGGCGCGGCCGCCGCGATGACCGGCGTGCTGGTGCTCGCGCTCTACGTGAACAGCCCCGACGTGCGCGTGCTGTACCGCACGCCCGGCTGGATCTGGCTGCTGTGCCCGGCGATGCTCTACTGGCTCGCGCGCCTGTGGACGCTCGCGGCGCGCGGGCGCATCGACGCCGATCCGCTGCTGTTCGCGCTGCGCGATCCCGCGAGCTGGGGCGTCGCCGCTTCGTTCGCGCTCATCCTGGGGCTGGCGCTGTGACTGCAACCGACCTGCGCAGCGAGCGCCTGCGCGCACGACCGTCGACGGCCGTGCAGGCCGCCATCTGGGTGCTGTTCGCGATCGGCGTGCTGCGCCTCGCGCTCGTCGCCTGGCACGAGCCGATGGCGGGCTACGCGAACCAGTACGACACGATCCGCAGCTCCGCCTGCCTCGGGCTGTGGCCCGACGTGCCCGAGGCGGAGCGCACGCAGGCGCACCCGGCCGCGCCGATCGCGCGCCACGTGCGCGGGCCGGTCGATCGCGAAGGCTGCTACCCCAGCACGACGGTCGCGCTCGCGTTCGCCGCAGCAGCGCTGCACGGCGCCGCGCATGCCGCAGGCGTCGCCGACGCGGCGTTCGACCTGCGCTGGCTCGGCACGCTGCTGTTCGTGCTCTACGCCGGCACGGCCGCGTTCGTGCAATGGCGGTTGCGCGAGCAGGCCGGTCCGGCCGCGCTGCACGCGCTGCTGTTCGCGCTCGTGCTGTCCGATCCGTTCGACGCGCTCTGGTTCAACACGCTGTACACCGAAGCCGGCGCGCTGCTCGGCGCGTACGCGTCGCTGGCCGCGCTCGCGCTCGTCGCCGTGCATCGTCGCCACGCGCGCGTCGCGGGCGTGCTGCTCGTGCTCGGCACGCTCGCGCTCGGCGCGTCGCGCGTGCAGCACCTGCTGCTGCCCGTCGTGGCGCTCGCGGCCTGGGCGTGGCTGGTGCAGGGCCAGCGCGCGATGCGCGTGGCGCTCGCGCTCGCCGCCGTCGCGTGGGTGGCCGCGCTCGCGCTCGCCATCGCGATCCAGGCCGGCCGGCCGACGCTCGCGCAGGCGAATCGCGTCGACACCGTGTTCGGCGCGCTGCTGCCCGCTTCCGACGACCCCGCCGCGATGGCCGAGCGGCTCGGCCTGCGGCGCGAATGCGGCGGCCTCGTGCACGTCACGTGGTACCTGCGGCGCGGCCACGACCTCGAGGCGGAATGCCCCGAGGCGCTGGCGCTGCCACTGTCGCGCATCGCGGCCGGCAGCGTGCGATCGCCGATCGTCACCGCGCGCGCGTTCCTGCGCGGCGTGCTGCTCGCGGGCGGCTGGCGTCCGTCGTACGTCGGCGAGGTCGCGGGCGGCAGCTACGCGCGCGTCGACGCCGGACCGGGCGTGGCCGGCTTCGTGGCGACGCTCGGCTACGGCGGCGCGCTCGCGCTGTGGCTCGTGCCGATCGCGGCGGGGCTCGTCGCGACCGTCGTGCTGTGGCGACGGCGCAAGGAAGCGGCGCCGCCGCTCGCCGTCCTGCTGCTCGCGCTCGGCGCGTTCGTCGCGTCGACCTGGGCGTCGTCGCTGTTCGGCGACGGCTATTCCGAGCTCGCGCGCCATCTGCACCTCGCCGCGAACGCGGCGCTTGCGTCGTGGCTGCTGCTCGTCGCGGGCATCGGGTCGGCGCTCGCGCGACGCGACGCGCGGCTCGTCGCGGGCCGGGCCGGCACGCTCGCGCTCGGGTTGTTCGCGGCGCTGGCAACGCTCGCGTTCGCGCGCACGCAACCGCTCGCGTTCGGCGCGCTGCGCGCGCCGGCGGAAGCCACGGTCGCCACCCCCGTCGTCGCGCTCGCCGGCGGCGCGCTCGACGCTTCGCCCGTGCTGCGCGTCGAGGCGTTGCTCGACGACGGCCGTCGGGTTCCGCTCACGCTGGCGCCCGACGACGCGCTCGTCGCGATGTTCCCGGTCGCGGAGGTGGAGCAGGGCCGCAGCTTCACCGGCAGCATCGATCTTTCCGCGACGCCGCCCGGGACGCCGGTCCGCGTGCGTTTCGTCGCGACGAACGCGCGCGGCCGGGAAACGGCGTTCGACCAGCGCTGGTTTTCCCGCAATCCGTGACGTCGTGTCCGGCGAATCCACGGGTCGCGCCGAATCGGCGGACGATCGCCACTTCCTCATGGTTGGGCTCGCCGCCGATCCGCCGCTATCGCGGCGCTCACTCGGGCCTTGCCGCCCGGCCTTGGCGTTCACTCGCCCAATAGCATTGGCTATTGGACTCGCTGCACGCCGGCGGCCGGACGGCAATTCCCTTCGCGATCACCCGCGATCCCCGTGAATTCTCCGGACAGTTCGCAGCATCGCCGCGGGCATTGCCGCTAAGCTCGCCCGTCCCGGCCCGGTGCGGGCCGACGCTGCCGGCGCAATGCGAGCTCCCAAGTACGTCACCACGTTGTGGTTCGAGCCGACGGGCGCCGCGCGCCACACGCCGTGCCGCCGTGAGCAGGGCGACGGCCGCGTACGCCTGCGCAACCTCGCGCTCGGCACGATCCAGGCCGACCTGTCCGAGAAGCTCTATCGCACGCTGCTCGCGAACGGCTACATCCGGCCGCTCGACGAAGTGCCGACGCTGCCGTCGAACCGGCGCACGAAATTGCCGGCCGGGCGCGGTTGACGCGCCGCCGGCCGGCGCGCGCGCTCAGGCCGCCGCCATGGCCGCCGCGTCGGCGACGCGGTCCGTCCGCTGCAGCAGCGCGAAGTAGAGCAGCGGGATCACGACGAGCGTCAGGATGGTCGACACCAGGATGCCGAAGACGAGGCTGATCGCGAGCCCGTTGAAGATCGGATCGTCGAGGATGAAGAAGGCGCCGCCCATCGCGGCGATCGCGGTGAGCGCGATCGGCTGTGCGCGCACGGCGCAGGCCTCCACGACCGCGTCCGCCGCCGTCATGCCCTGCGCACGCGCCTGGTCGATGAAGTCGACCAGCAGGATGGAGTTGCGCACGATGATGCCGGCGAGCGCGATCATGCCGATCATGGAGGTCGCCGTGAACTGCGCGCCGAGCAGCGCGTGGCCCGGAAGCACGCCGATCGCGGTCAGCGGGATCGGCGCCATGATCACGAGCGGCACGACGTAGCTGCGGAACTGCGCGACGACCAGCAGGTAGATCAGCACCAGCCCGGCGGAGTACGCGAGCCCCATGTCGCGGAAGGTCTCGTACGTGATCTGCCACTCGCCGTCCCATTTCACGGCGAAGCGCGACAGGTCGGCCGGCGGCGCGAGGAAGTACTGCTCCACGGGCGCGCCGGCGAGGCCGTCCCGACGCAGCTGCGAGACGACGTCGAACATGCCGTACAGCGGCGAGTCCGTCCCGCCCGCGGCGTCGGCCGTCACGTAGACGACGGGCGCGAGGTCCTTGTGGTGCAGGGTCTGCTCCCACGGCCGGCGCTCCACGCGCACGATTTCCGACAGCGGCACGAGGCGTCCGTCGCCCGCGCGCACGCGGATCGACAGCAGCTGCGCCATGTTCGCCTGGTCGCCGGGCGGCAGGCGCAGCCGGATCGGCACGGGATACTTCGATGCGCCGTCGCGCAGGTAGGTGGCATCCTGGCCGGACACCGCGAGCGCCAGCGCGTCCGCGACGTCGGCCTGGCGCACGCCGAGCCGCGCGGCGCGCTCGCGATCGACGACGACGAGCTCGCGCGGGGCGGCGCCTTCCATGCTCGTGTCGACGTCGACGATCCCCGGCGTGGCGGCGAACCGTGCGGCGAGCGCGGTCGCCAGGGCGCGCGCGCGTTCCGCGTCGGGGCCGTAGATTTCCGCAACGAGCGGCGCCATCACGGGCGGCCCGGGCGGCACTTCCGTCACCTTCAGTGCGGCGCCGTAGCGCTTCGCGACCGCATCGAGCAGCGGCCGGACCGCGACGGCGACTGTGTGGCTCTGGCGCGCGCGATCGTGCCGGTCGACGAGCTCGACCTGCAGGTCGCCCACGTTCGCGCCGCGGCGCAGGTAGTACTGGCGCACGAGCCCGTTGAAGTTGACGGGCGCGGCGACGCCCGCGTAGCCCTGGATCGCGCGCACTTCGGGCACGGACGCGAGTGCCTGCGCCAGGTCCACGAGCAGCGCATTCGTGCGCTCCAGCGGCGTGCCTTCGGGCAGGTCCGCGACGACCTGGAACTCCGACTTGTTGTCGAACGGCAGCATCTTCAGCACGACGAGCTGGAACACGGCGAGCAGTGCCGCGACGAGCACGGCCAGCACCATGCCCGCGAGCAGCCACGCGCGACGCCGCCCGCCGCGTGCCGGATCGAGGAACGGCCGCAGCACCTTGCCGAACAGCCGCGGCAGCCGCGCGGCGATGCCGGCGCGTTCCGGAGCCGGTGTTGCCCCCGCGTGGTGCCCGCCGAGCAGCCGGCCCGCGAGCCACGGCGTGACGGTCAGCGCGATGGCGAGCGAGATGAGCATGCCGGCCGAGGCGTTGATCGGGATCGGGCGCATGTACGGGCCCATCAGCCCGGACACGAACGCCATCGGCAGCAGCGCCGCGATGACGGTGAACGTCGCGAGGATGGTCGGCGCGCCGACTTCGTCGACCGCGGCAGGGATCGCCGCGAGCAGCGTGCGGCCGCCGCGCACCAGGTGGCGGTGGATGTTCTCGACGATCACGATCGCGTCGTCGACGAGGATGCCGATGGAGAAGATCAGCGCGAACAGCGAGACGCGGTTGATCGTGAAGCCCATGGCGCGGCTGGCGAACAGCGTTAGCGCGAGCGTGAGCACCACCGCTGCGCCGACGACGAGCGCCTCGCGCCAGCCGAGCGCGACGAGCACGAGCGCAACGACCGACAGCGTGGCGAACGCCAGCTTCTGCAGCAGTTTCGAAGCCTTGTCCGCGGCGGTCTGTCCGTAGTCGCGCGTCACGTCCACGCGGATGCCGGCCGGGACCTGCGTGCGCGACAGGTCGTCGAGCCGCGCGCGGATCGCGCTCGTGATGTCGCTCGCATTCGTGCCGGGTTGTTTCGCGACGGCGATCGTGACGGCGGGCGCGAACGCGAGCGTTCCCGGCGCCGTCCCGGGCGCGGCGGTCCACACGTAGTCGCGCGGGAGGTCGGCGCCACGGCGTACGTCCGCGACGTCCGACAGCAGGAGCGGTCGTCCGCCCTGCAGGCCGACGACGATGTCCGCCACCTCGTCGGCGTCGGCGAGCCAGGTGCCCGCGGTCACCGGCAGCTGGCCTTCGCCGGACACGCGTTCGCCGGCCTGGCGCACGACGTTCGCCGCCGCGAGCGCGGCTGCGAGGTCGGTGGGCGCCATGCCGAACGCCGCGAGCCGCGTCGCGTCGATTTCCACCACGACGGTGCGCTCCGGCGCCCCGACCGTGAAGACGTCGCGCGTGCCGCGCACGCGCTTGAGCGCGATTTCGAGCGTGTGCGCGACTTCGCCGAGCTCGGTGGCGCTGTTCCGGCCGTCGCTCGACAGCGTGAGCGTCATGACCGGCACATCGTCGATGCCCATCGGCCGCACGAGGGGCTGTCCCACGCCCAGCCCGGCCGGCGCCCAGTCCTGCCGCGAGTAGACCTGGTTGTACAGGCGCACCAGCGCGGCCTGGCGCGGCACGCCGACCTCGAATTCCACGGTGAGCACGGCCAGGCCCGGCCGCGATTGCGAGTAGACGTGCTTCACCCCCTCGAGCTCGGCGAGGATCTGCTCCAGCGGATAGCTGACGAGGTTCTCGACGTCCTCCGCCGGCGCGCCGGCGAACGGCACGATCACGTTCGCCATGGTGACGTCGATCTGCGGCTCCTCCTCGCGCGGCGTGATCCACGCGGCGAGGAGCCCGAGCAGCAATCCGGCGAGCGCCAACACGGGCGTGAGCGGGCTCGTGCCGAACGCGCGCGCCAGGCGCCCCGAGATGCCGAGCCGTTCGCCGTTGCCGCTCATCGCGCGCGGGTGTCGGCGCTGCCGCCGAGCCAGGCGAGCGCGGCGAGCGGATCCGCCGCGATGCGCTCGCCGGGCTCGAGCCCGGCGAGCACTTCGACTCGCTCGCCCTGGCGGTGGCCCAGCCGCACCTGGCGCAGCACGACGTGCCGATCGTCGACCACGTACACGGCGGTCACCTCGCTGCGTCGCACGAGTGCGCTCGCGGGAACGAGGATCCGCTCCGCGTCGCCGATGTCGAACGCCGCCTTCACCGTCATGCCGGGCATCAGGCCGGTCTCGACCTCGGGCAGGTCGAGCCGGACGCGGAACGTATGCGTGGCCGGGTCGCCTTCGGGAAACACGACGACGCGGCTCGCCTCGATACGACGGCCGTCCTCGAGCACGATCGCGGCATGGCGCCGGTCGCGCACGGCCGCGATGTCGCCCTGCGGGATTTCCGCCTCGACGCGCAGTTGCGCGAGCGACAGCCCGGTGAGCAGCGGCTGCCCGGGCCGCACCGTCTCGCCGAGCTGCACGTGCCGCTCGGTGAGGATGCCGCTGTACGGCGCGCGCACGACGGTGTAGTCGGCCTGCTCCCCGGCGCCGCGCAGCGCCGCGCGCGCAGCGGCCAGCGCGGCGTCGGCCGCGTCGCGGCGCGCGAGCGCCTGGTCGTGCGCCGCCTGCGCGATGAGCTTCCGCCGCATCATGTCGAGCGAGCGCTCGAACGCCAGCTGCGCCTCGTGCTGCGCGGCCTCGGCCGCACGCAGCGTCGCTTCCGCCTGGCGCCGCGCCGACTGCTGCTCGACGTCGGTGAACCGGACGATCACCTCGCCCGCCTTCACGTAGTCGTTCACGTC
>CALKUS010000052.1 GCA_937996755.1 uncultured Pseudomonadota bacterium
CGAAAGAGGTACGAGCGGCCCATGGCCGCGATACCTCACGCTATCAGGATCGCGGGCTTTGATGCGACGCCTTCTCATCGCGGCCATGGGCCGCTCCCACTTCCTTCGAGAAGGCTCGCCCAATCGTCGATGCAGAGAGTTCAGGAGGCCATCAATCAGAAATCCCGAACTTCTCGAGGCGGCGGTAAAGCGCCGCACGGCTCAGGCCGAGCAGCTCGGCGGCCCTCTGCACGTTGCCGGCGCTCTTCTCGAGCGCATGGCGAACCATCATTTCCTCGGCCTGGTCCAGCGTCATCTCCTCCATCGCCGCGGCAGTGCCGGGCGCAGGCCCGCCCGCAGTCGCAGGCGGCGATTGCGCGAGGCTGAAGTCGAGGTCGGCGATCTCGCCCGTGCCGCTCATGAGCACGGCACGCTCGATCACGTGCGACAGCTCGCGCACGTTGCCGGGCCACGAGTACGCGAGCAGGTTGCGCTCGGCCGAGGCCGCGAGCTTCACGCCGTCCTTGCGGTAGCGGCGCGCGACGCTCGCGAGGAAGCGCCGCGCCATCGGCACGATGTCCTCCTGTCGCTCGCGCAGCGGCGGCAGGCGGATCTCGACGGTGTTGAGGCGGAACAACAGGTCCTTGCGGAACGCGCCGCGCGCGACGTCGGAGGTCAGGTCGGCGTTCGTCGCGGAGATCACGCGCACGTTCACCTTGATCGTGCGCGACGACCCCAGCCGCTCGAGCTCGCCGTCCTCCAGCACGCGCAGCAGCTTGGGCTGCTGCGACACCGGGATGTTCCCGATCTCGTCGAGGAACAGCGACCCGCGGTCGGCCACCTCGAATCGCCCGACGCGGTCGTTCTTCGCGTCGGTGAACGCGCCGCGCACGTGGCCGAACATCTCGCTCTCGAACACGGACTCGGCGATCGCGCCCATGTTGACCTTCACGAACGGCTGCCCGGCGCGCGACGACGCGCGGTGCAGGCGGTCGGCGACCACGCCCTTGCCCGTACCGTTCTCGCCCAGGATCAGCACGTTCGCGTCGGACGGCGCCACGCGGCGGATCATCTCGAGCACGGGCTGCATCGACTTCGACGCCGCGATGAACTCGTCGTCGTCGCCGCCCGACAGGATCTCCACCGCGCGTCCGAGCCGGCGCGCCTCGCGCCGCGACTCGCCCAGCGCCACCTGGTTGCGCAGGATGCTCATCAGGCGGTTGTTTTCCCACGGCTTCTCGATGAAGTCGCCGGCACCGAGGCGCATCGCCCGCACCGCGAGGTCGATCGTGCCCCAGGCCGTCATCACCACCACGGGCAGGTTCGCGTCGATCGCGCGCAGCTTCTCGAGCAGCTCCATGCCTTCCGCGCCCGACGTCGTGTCGCGCGTGTAGTTCAGGTCCATCAGCACGGCCGCGAACTCGCGGCCGCGCACGGCTTCGAGCGCCGCGTCGGGGCTGCCGACGCTCACGCTGGACATGCCCTCGGTCTTGAGCAGCAGGCGCAGCGCCTCCAGCACGTCGCGCTGGTCGTCGGCGATCAGGATGGGAAGTTGGTTCGAAGCAGACATTGAGGAAACCGCGTCTTCCAATTGTTCGTCATCCCGGCGCACGCCGGGATCCAGCGCCTTCCATCGTCATTCCCGCGAAGGGGGGGAATCCATTGCTGTACGACGCTTCAGGCGCGCGCAGCCTCTTTCATCCACCCGTCGAAAAGCTCCACGACACGGTTGCCGTACTCCGCGTTCGCCTCCGAATGTGTGACCTGCACGATCGTCGTGCCTTCGTCGTTGAGCTGCTTCAGCGTGTCCATGATCATCTTGCCCTGCGACGAATGCAGCGCGCCGGTCGGCTCGTCCGCGAGCAGCAACGCGGGCCGCGAGATCACGGCGCGCGCGACGGCGACGAGTTGCTGCTGGCCGCCCGACAGCTGGTTCGGGAAGAGGTCCTTCTTGCCGACAATCTGGAAGCGGTCGAGCAGGTCGGCCACGCGCGCCTTGCGTTCTGCGGCCGCGATGTCGCGGTACGAGAGCGGGAGGTCGAGGTTCTCGGCGACCGTGAGGTCGTCGATCAGATGGTAGTGCTGGAAGATGAAGCCGATCTTCTCGCGCTGCACGGCCTGGCGCTGCTTCGGCGCGAGCTTGTGCACGGCGACGTCGTCGAACCAGTACTCGCCCTCGTACGCGCCGTCCATCATCCCGAGGATGTTGAGCAGCGAGCTCTTGCCCGCACCCGACGGCCCCATGATCGACACGAACTCACCCGGCTTGATCTCCAGGTTGATCCGGCGCAGCACGTAGATGCGTCCTTGCGGCAGCGGGTGCGACTTCTCGATGTCCTTGAGGCGGATCATGTCGTTCCTTCG
Source organism: uncultured Pseudomonadota bacterium (assembly GCA_937996755.1). Taxonomy (GTDB): domain Bacteria; phylum Pseudomonadota; class Gammaproteobacteria; order Xanthomonadales; family Ahniellaceae; genus CALKUS01. The sequence goes on from CALKUS010000052.1 coordinate 2,344, forward strand.
TCTCGTGAATGCATTCTATTCTGACCGCAACGAGCGTTGTGGATCGATTCGTGACGCCTGCCGCGCCGGCACCATCACGGCGAGGATGGCGACGGCGGCGAGCAGCAGTGCCGCCGCGAGGAAGCTGGCGGGATCGTGTTCGCCCACGCCGAACAGCAACGCACCGAGCGTACGCGTCGCGACGAGCGAGCCCGCGATGCCGAGCGAGATCCCGGCCACGACCACCATGGCGCCCTGCCCCGCCACCATCGCGAGGATGCGGCGCGAATCCGCGCCGAGCGCCAGGCGCAGCCCGATCTCGCGCTGGCGGCGGCGTACGAAGTACGCGAACAGCCCGTAGATGCCGGCGAGGCTGAGCAGCACCGCGATCGCCGCGAACGCCGTCAGCGCCGTCGTGACGAGTCGTGCCTCGCCCAGCGTGCGGCCGATCTGCGCTTCGAGCGTGCGCGTCGCGCGCAGCGGCAGCGAGGCGTCGACCGATGCGACGGCACGTTGCAGCACCTGGACGGGATCGCCCGCGATGCCCGGCTTCAGTCGCGCAATGAACGTCGTCGGCGACAGGTAGGCCTGCGACGTCGGCCGGTAGAACACGGCAGCGTGCGGTTCGCGCAGGCTGCGCAGCGCGACGTCGCCCACGATACCGACGATCTCGAACGTATCCTGGGCCGCGCGCAGCCGCGAGCCGATCGCGTTGCCCGCCGGGAACATCTGCTTCGCGAGCGACTCCGACACGACGCCGACGGCGGGCGCGTCGACCGCGTCTCGCGAATCGAAGTCGCGGCCCGCGACCAGCGGGATGTGCATCGCCTCGAAATAGCCGGCGCTCACCGGCGAGTACTCCGCGTGCGGCGCTTCCTCCATGGTCATGGCGCTGCCGTCCACGAGCACGCTCGCCCGCATGCCGCTGGGCCACACGGGCACGGAGAACGCCTGGGCCGCCGACTCGACGGCGGGATCGGCGCGCAGCGCCTCGAGTACCTGCGCTTCGAAGACGCGGCCGCGCGCCTTGTCGTAGCCCTGCAGCGCGCGATCGACGGTGCCTACGACCACGTTCGCCGGGTCGAAGCCCGGGCGCACCGTCGCCTCCGCGACGAAGCTGCGCAGCAACAGGGTCGACAGGCACAGCAGCACGAACGAGACCGCGATCTGGCCCGCGAGCAGCGTCGCGGCCGAGCGCAGGCGCGCGCCCACCACGGACGATGCCTGCGCACGCATCGCCTGCGCGACGTCCATGCGGCGCACGCCCAGCGCCGGCGCGAGCGCGGCCACGACGCACGATACAAGCGTCACGGCGAGCACTGCCAGGAGCACGCGCGGCGACAGCACGCCCTGCGCGAGGTCCAGCGGGATCGCGAACGACGACGGCGCGAGCGCCGCGGCGGCGTCCATCAGCATTCGCGCGAGCACGACGCCGATCGTCGCGCCTGCCGCCGCCAGCAGCAGGCCTTCCAGCATCAGCTGCCGCACGATGCGCAGCGGTGCGGCGCCGATGCCGAGCCGTACGGCGAGCTCCGCGCGGCGCTCCTCGCGCCGTACGAGCAGCAGGCCCATCACGTCGAAGCACGCGATCAGCAGCACCGCGAATACGCAGCCGAGCAGCAGCCACGACTTCCGGTGCGCGCCTTCCGTGCGATACGGATCGACGGCCGCCGCGTTGGCGGACATCAGCTGCACCAGCGGCTCCTGGCCGTGTTCCACCTTGATCGCGAGGCGACGCGCCTTCGCCAGCGCATCGAGCTCGGCGACGGCCTGCTCGAACGACACGCCGGGCGCGAGGCGCGCCACGACGTCGAGCCAGGAGAACTGGCGGTTGCCGAGCATGTCCTCGCCCGCGAACTGCGGGTTCGCCTCCCGCCACATCGAGATCGGCAGCCACATCGCGGGGTTCGCCGCGGCGTCCGGGCCGCGGAAGCCGCGCGGCAGCACGCCGATCACCGTGAAGCGGTGTCCGTTGATCGACACGTCACGGCCCACGGCGGCAGGGTCCCCGCCGAGCGCGTCGCGGAACCACTCGTCGCTCACGACGGCGACCGGATGGCCACCCAGCGTCACGTCGTCGGCCGGTCCGAACAGTCGCCCGTGCTGCGGAGCCACGCCGAGCAGCGTGAAGAAGCTGCCCGTGGCGAGGGCTCCGTCGACGCTGCGCGGCGCGGCGCCTTCAATCGAGACGTGCAAGGTGTTCCAGGCCGACCAGGCTGCGACGGACGCGAAACTCTTCGCGCCGCGATAGTCGGTGTACTGCGGGTACGAGGAGTTGCTCACCCACTCGCTGTGTTCGTCCGTCGCGAACACGCGCACGAGCCGCTCGGGCTCGTGCGCCGCCAGCGGCCGGAACAGCACGCCGTCGACGAGCGCGAACACCGCCGTCGCCGTCCCGATCGCGAGGCCGAGCACCCCGACGGCCAGCAGGGTCCAGCCGGGCCTGCGCAGCATCTGACGCACCGCATAGCGCAGCTCGCTCAACATGGCCAGCCCTCCGCTTCGTTACTCGTCTCGCAGCGCGTCGATCGGCGCCACGCGCGTCGCGCGCTGCACCGGTGCCGCGCATGCCACGACCGCGGCCACCACGAGCACGGCGATGCCGCCCGCGAATGCGAGCACGTCGCCGGCGCTCGCGCCGAACAACTGGGAGGCCAGCAGCTGCGCGAGCGCCAGCGACAGCACCAGCCCGATGCCCAGGCCGATCGCGATGAGCTTCGCCGCGCCGCCCGCGACTTCCTTGCCGATGCGCCGCGGCGATGCGCCGAGCGCGAGCCGCACGCCGATCTCGCGGCGCCGTGCCGTCACCTGGTACGCGACCAGTCCATAGAGCCCGATCGCCGCGAGCAGCGCCGCGATCGCGCCGAGCGAGCCCGCGACCCAGCTCGCGATGCGTTGCGGCAACAGCGAGATGGCGATCACGTCGCGCATGGCATGCGCCTGCGGCGCGGGCAGGTCGCGATCGACCGCCGCGAGCACGCCGCGCAACTGCGCGGCGATCTCGCCCGGATCGCGTGGCGTCGCGATGACCAGGTTGAGCTGCGCGGTCGGCCACTGCGCGGCCGGCAGCCACATCGCGAGCTTCGGCTCCTCCCACAGCGAGTTGTACTTGCCGTCCGCCGCGATGCCGACGACGGTCAGCGTGCGGCGGTCGTCCGCGTCGCCGTAGCGGAACGTGCGGCCGATCGCCGGCGCGACGCCGAACAGGCGCTTCGCGAGCCGCGCATTGACCACCACGACGTCGCCGGCGCCCTCCGCATCTGTGCGCGCGAAGTCGCGGCCCTGCAGGCTGATCGACAGCGTCCTGAAATAGCCGGGCGAAACGACGTTCGCGTCAGGCGAAAGCTCTTCCTCCCCTGCCGCCATCTCGATCCCGCCGAAGCCCATGGTGCTGAGCGTGAGCGGCAGCAGGCGCACGAGCGCCGCCGACTCCACGCCCGGCATCGCCTGCACGCGCTCGAGCACGTCGTTCGCCGTCGCGAGCGCCTTCTTCGCCTCGTAACCGGTCGGCTCGAGGTCCAGGTCGGCGGCGACCACGCGGTCGACTTCGAAACCCGGGGCGATGCTGCTGGACTGCACGAGCGCGCGCATGAAGATGCCCGCGGCCACGAGCAGCAGCACGCCGATCGCGACCTGGCCGACCACGAGCAGCGAGCGCATGCGCGTGCCCTCGCGCGTCAGGCCCAGGGTGCGCGTGCTCGCGATCGATCGCGGTGCCGCACGCGACACGCGCAACGCCGGCAGCAGGCCGAACAGCAGTGCGCTCGCGACGCTCGTCGCCAGCGCGAAGCCCATCACGCCTGCATCGATCGGCACGTCGATCAGCAGCGGGAACGGCGCCGGCAGGTCGACCAGCATGAGCGCGCGCGTCAGCGCCCACGCGATCGAGACGCCGAGGATGCCGGCGGCGATCGCCAGCACGCCGTTCTCCGCGAGGTTCTGCATCACCACGCGCGAACGACTCGCGCCGAGCGCATAGCGCATCGCGATCTCCGCGTTGCGGGTCTCGCCGCGCGCGATCAGCATGCCGGCCACGTTGACGCAGGCGACCAGCAACACCAGCAGCACGAGCAGGCCCATCACGGCCGAGAACGAGGTAGCCGCCGTCGCGATCTCGCCGGGCATCGCACGCAACGGGCCGGCTCCGATCGTGTCGCGCTCATCGTAGACGTCCGGATGCTCCGCGCGCAGCCGGGCGGTGATCGTCGCGAGCTCCGTGTTCGCTTCCTCCAGCGTCGCGCCGGGCGCAAGGCGGCCGCCCGCGAGCATCCAGTTCGACTGGCGCGACTCCAGCAGCTTCGCGCCGTTCGACGGCTGCGCCATCGGCTGCAGCGTCACCGGCAGGTAGAAGTCCGGCTGCAGGATCGCGATGTGCCCGCGGAAGTCGGCGTCGGCGACACCGAGCAGCGTGTAGGGCTTGCCGTTGATGTTCACGACGCGCCCGACCGCGGCCGGATCGCCGCCGAACCAGCGCTGGAACGCCTTGCGGCTCGCGACCACGATCGGCGCCTCGCGCACGGTGGCCGCGTCGTTCGCCGTGAACAGTCGTCCCTGCGCAGCGCGCACGCCGAGCGCCTCGAAGTAGTTCTCGGTGACGAGGAAGCCGAGGCCGCGCTGCGTCTCGGCAGTCGTGCGCACGTTGACCGGCAGGATCGAATAGCCGAACAGCGCATCGAGCGACTTCGACTGCGCCGCGATATCGCGATACGTCGGATACGACATCGTGTCGTAGCCGCCGCCGGACGCGCGCCCGACCTCGACCAGGCGGTCGGGCCGCTCGATGCCGCGGACCGGCGACACGACGAGCGCGCTCGCCACGGAATACACCGTCACCGTGGCGCCGATCGCGATGCCGAGCGCGACGATCGCCGCGAGCGCGAGCCCGGGGCGCGCCATCCACAGCCGCAGTCCGTACTTCAGGTCCTTCAGGAACGTCATGGGATCCTTCCTCACTCGTACCGCAACGCCTCCATGGGCTCGATCCGCAGCGCCCGCCGCGTCGGTGCCCACGAAGCCAGGAACATGGACGCCGCCAGCACCACGGCGACCACGGCGAAAGTAACCGGGTCGAACACGCCGACCCCGAACAACACATTGCGCAGCACGAGCGCCAACGCCATGCCGAGCACGAGGCCGAGCGCGAGGCCGACCACGAGCTGGCGCATGCCCTGCCCCATCACCAGCCGCACGATGCCGGCGTCGACCGCGCCGAGCGCGCGACGCACGCCGATCTCGCGCGTGCGCTGCGCCACTGCGAACGCGAGCAGCGCGTAGATGCCGGCCGCCGCGAGCAGCGTGCCGAATGCGGCGAACACCACGAACATCTTGCTCATCAGGCGATCGGGCACGGTGGCCGCGGCGATCCAGTCGTCGGCCGTGCGCACGAAGTACACCGGCAGGTCGGCGTCGAGCTTCGCGACCGCGCCGCGCAATACATCGGCAAGCGCGTAGGGATCGCCGCCGGCCGAGCGCAGCGCGATCGACGCGTAGCGCTGCGGCCGTTGCGCGAACGGCACGTAAATGGCGCCGCCCGGGTCGTCCTCGGGCTCGCCCTGCATCACGTTGCCCACGACACCGACGATCTGCACCCATTTCCGCTGCGGCCCGGCCGGGTCCAGGTCGACGCGCTGCCCGAGCGGCGACTCGTTGCCGAACACGCGCTCGGCGAAGCGCCGGTTCACCAGGGCGACTGCAGGCGCACCCGCATCGTCGCCGAGCCCGAAGTTGCGACCGGCCGTGACGGGAATGCGGAACGCGTCGAAGTACTCGGCCGTCGTCCCGACCAGCCACGCGACGGGCGCGCGCTGGCCATCGGGGACGTCCTGCCCTTCGCGCCGGTAGTACGTGCCGCCCGAGAACGACAGCGGCACGCTCGTCGTGACGGCCGCCGCCGCGACGCCCGGCTGCGCCGCGAGGTCGTTGCGCAGCTCGGCGAAAAACGCGGCCACCTGCGCGTCCTGCGGATACGCGTCCTCGAACAGCGCGATGCGCGCGCTGAGCACGCCGTGCGTGTCGGCACCCGGGTCCACGTACTGCATCGCGAGGATGCTGCGCACCGTGAGCCCGGCGACCACGAGCAGCACGGCGCTGAGCGCGAGCTCCGCCGTGATCAGCACGCGACTGAAGCGGCCGAACCCGCGGCTCGTCGCGCCGCGCCCGCCTTCACGGACGCCGGCACCGACCGCGTCGCGCGACGCACGCAACGCCGGAACGAGCGTCGCCGCGAGCGCGGCGAACAGCGCGACGCCGATCGCGAACGCGACGCTGCGCCACTCGAGCGCGTACTGGAACCAGTACGGCAAGCCGTTCTCTTCCTGCGTGAGCGTGTCCATGGTGGCCTTGCCGCCGGCCTGCGCGAGCAGCATGCCGATCGCGCCGGCCGCGATCGCGACGAGCAGGCCTTCTAGCAGCAGGCGCAGCAGGATGCGCGCGCGAACGGCGCCGAGCGCGCCGTGGATGGCGAGCTCGCGTGCACGTTCGACCGTGCGCGCGATCATCAGGTTCGCGACGTTCACGCACGCGATCAGCAGCACGAGCAGCACCGCGACCATCATGGTCGTGAGCACCGCCGGCGTGTTGCGGCCCATGTACTCGGCGTTGAGCGACTTCACGACCGAACGCAGCCCGTCGCGCGCACGGTCGCCCGCCACCGCCGGCATCGCGCGCACGATCGCGTCGAGGTCCGCCGCGGCCTGCGCGTAGCCCGTGCCGTCGCGCATGCGCCCGATCACCTCGTACGTGAAGCCTTTCGCCGGGCCGTCCGGATCGAGGTCGGACGTGGTCCAGACCTGTTGCCGGAACGGAAACGCGAAGCCTTCCGGCATCACGCCGACGATCGTCGCAGGCTTTCCGTTGGCGCGTATCGTGCGGCCGACGATGTCCGCCGCACCGGCGTAGCGGTTCTGCCAGAGCTCGTGGCCGATCACCACCACGCGTGGCGCGCCGGGTACGTAGTCGGCCGGCACGAACTCGCGGCCCATGGCGGTCTTCGCGCCGAGTGCATCGAACAGGCCATCCGTGACGAAGCCGCCGTCGAAGCGCTCGGGGCGTCCGTCGCCCGACAGGTTCAGCGTGCCGGTGCTGAACGCGCCGAACGCGTCGAAGCTGCGCTGCGAACGTGCCATCGCGAGGTATTCCGGCAGCGGCACCTCGATGCTGTCCTCGCCCGTCGCGAGGTCGGCCAGCTCCACGTGCGCGATGCGGTCGGCGTTCGCGAACGGCAGCGGCCGCAGCATGAACGTGTCGATCGCGCCGAACATGTACATCGACAGCCCGAGGCCCGCGCCCAGCATCGCGATCGCCGTGAGCGCGTAACCGGGGCTGCGCACCAGTGCGCGGAAGGCCTGGCGCAGTTCGAATGCAAACGTCCTCATGATGCGACCCTCCGTCAATCCGAGCGAAGTACCGCCATCGGCGCGACGCGCGCCGCGCGTCGTGCCGGCCACCAGATCGCGACGCCGCCCGCGAACGCGAGCAGCGCGAGCGCGCCGCCGAACGCGATCGGATCGCTGGCGTCCACACCGTGCAGCAAGGCCGACACGAGGCGGCCCGCCGCGAGCGCACCGAGGGCGCCGATCAGCAGCCCCGCAGCAAGCTGCTTCGCGCCCGCGCGGAGCACGCGTTCTGCGGCGCGCGCCGGCGGTGCCCCCAACGCCACGCGCAACGCGATCTCGGCGCGGCGGCGCTCGACGGTGAATGCCACGACGCCGAACACACCCTGCAGCCCGAGCAGCAGCGCGATCGCA
>CALKUS010000053.1 GCA_937996755.1 uncultured Pseudomonadota bacterium
AGATTTCCACGGCATAGCGCCGTAGCTTCTCCTCATCCACGTCGACGCCGAGCCCCGGACCATCCGGTACCACAAGGTGGCCGTCGCGGAACTCGAATGGCGCGTGAATGATGTCGTCGAGGTACTTGCGGCCGGCAACCTTGGTCCGTTCGGTGCCGCTGGTCGAAGTGACCGGAATGGTTCCGGCGAGTGTGACTTCGGGGGACGACGCGGCCACGTGCAGATTGGCCGCATTGCCGATCCCCATCTCACCCGAACCGTTGATGTCGCACGCAAAGCCATGTGCGCCCGCTACGGTAAGCAGCCGACGGGTCTTCCACAGACCGCCCGGCTTGGCGTAGTACACCGACAGGTATTGCGCCGCGCCCGCGGTCGCGACGAGCAGCACGCGGGCGGCGAGCGAACGGATCATCGGAACGCGTTGCCGGGGCGCAGGCCCAGCTTGCGCATCACGATCGCCGCCGGGCAGAAGCCGGTGAACGCGGACTGCAGCAGGTTCACGCCGACGAACGCCGTCAGCAGCAGCCACCAGGGCGAAACGAACCAGCCGAGCGCCAGGCTCAGCAGGACCATGCAGCCGGCGAAGGCGAACACGCCACGATCGATGTTCACGACACGCTCCTCGTTGCAGTGGGGGGTTGCTTCAGTCGCTCGATGCCGAGCGCCTTCAGGACGTAACGCTCGTAGATCGGTTCGGTGTTGCCCGAGCGCATCTTCGCGAGGAAGTACTTCTCGAAGGCGATCTTCGCGAGGTGCACCCACTTGCCGGCGCGCGTCCACGTCACGTTGCGCGGCGGAATCTGCGGCAGCGCGACGAACGCCATGCCGGTGTCGCCCATGTCGGCGAGGCAGATCGCGTTCCAGGTCGCGCGCGCCGCGGCCGGGCGGCCGTCGATCGCCGCGCACACGTTCGCCACGACGGCCGAGACCATCGACTCGATCATGAAGCCGGTCTTCGGCGCGCCCGTCGGCACGGGCGTCGCCTCGACCGGTGGAATCGCGACGCACACGCCGGCGGCGAATACGTTGGCGAATTTCGGGCTGCGCTGGTGCGCGTCGATGAGCACGAAGCCGCGCGGGTTGCACAGCTCGGGCGCGGCACGCACGGCATCGACGCCGGTGAACGGCGGCATCACCATCGCGTAACGGCACGGAAGCGCGTGTTCGCGCACGACCTGGCCGCGGTCGTCGAGCTCCTGTGCCTCGATCGCGTCGGGCGTGGCGCGCGCAATGCGCGCGTTCGCGATCCACTTGATGTGGCGCTTGCGGAACTCGGATTCCAGCAGGCCCTTCGAATCGCCCACGCCGCCCAGCCCCATGTGGCCGACGTAGGGCTCGCTCGTGACGTAGGTGATCGGCACGCGGTCGCGCAGCTTGCGCCGGCGCAGGTCGGTGTCGAGGATCATCGCGAACTCGTACGCGGGCCCGAAACAGCTGGCGCCGGGCGCGGCGCCGATCACGATCGGGCCGGGGTCGGCGAGGAAGCGCTCGTAGGCGGCGTGCGCACGCGCGGCGTGCGCCGTCGTGCAGATCGAGTGCGTGTGCGCGTCGGGACCGAGGCCGGGCACTTCGTCGAACGCCAGCCGCGGGCCGGTCGCGATCACCAGGTAGTCGTAGTCCAGCCGGCGCCCGTCGCGCAGTTGCACGTGGTTTTCCGTCGGAACGATGCGCTCCGCGCCGACCGCCTCGAAGGCGATGCCCTTCGCGGCGAGGTGTGGCGCAACGTCGACGCGGATCTCGTCCGGCGTGCGCCAACCCACGGCGATCCAGGGATTGGAGGGCGTGAAGGCGAACCAGTCGCCCTCACCGACCACCGTGATCGAGGCGCGCTCGCGCGGGAGCGCGGCCCGGAGCTCGTACGCTGCGCTCATCCCGCCGATGCCGGCGCCGACTACCAGGATCCTGGTCATGCGTGCCTCACTAATTTAGTGTTCGCTAATATAGTGATTGCTGAAGTAGAGTCAAGCTATCGCCGTCGCGGCCACCGGAACCTGATCCATGTCAGCTTCACGCAGGAAATTGCCGCCGGGCGCGGACGTCGCCGCCGACCTCGCCGCCCAGGCCGGTCGCGCGGCCGACCTGCTGAAGGCCATGGCGCACCCGCAACGCCTGCGAGTGCTCTGCCTGCTGGTCGACGGCGAGCGCTCGGTCGGCGAAATCAACCGCGACGTGGCGCTGAGCCAGTCGGCGTTGTCGCAGCATCTCGCGAAGCTGCGCGACGAGGGCCTCGTGGAGACGCGCAAGGACGCGCAGGTCGTGTATTACCGGCTCGCGCCGGGGCCGGCCGTCGACGTGATCCGCACGCTGCACGGCGCGTACTGCGGCGTCCGGCGCGGCTGAGTCGCGGGCACGCCGGCCATGACCTCCTCCCTATAGCCGTTTAGGGGAAGGCTGGTAGGCTCCACCTAAGTGATTTAGGTGAAGCCGATGGCAACGATCCTCCCGGGCACGCTCGACGTGCTGGTCCTCAAGGCGGTTTCGCTCGGCGCCGAGCACGGCTTCGGCCTGCTGCAGCGCATCCGCACGCTCTCGGCGGGCGCGCTCGAGGTGGAGCAGGGCGCGCTCTATCCCGCGCTCGCGCGGCTGGAGAACCAGGGCCTGGTCGACGCCGAGTGGGGCACGTCGGACAACAACCGGCGCGCGAAGTACTACCGCCTCACGCGCACCGGGCGCGCGCGGCTCGAGCAGCAGCGCAGCGAATGGCATGCGCTCGCCGACGCGATGGCGCTCGTGCTCGGTGCCGGCAAGGGAGCGGCGAGGTGAGCGGGCTGCGCAACCTGCTCCGCACGCTGGTCCAGCGCCGCCGCTTCGAGCGCGAGCTGGACGACGAGCTCGCGTTTCACGTGGCGGCGCGCGCCGACCAGCTCGAGCGCGACGGCGTCGCGCGCGCCGAAGCGTTGCGTCGCGCGCGGCTGGAGCTCGGCATGGCCGAGCTGCACAAGTCCGACGTGCGCGCCGCCAAGGGCCTGGCGCCGTTCGACGGGCTCATGCTCGACCTGCGCCAGGCGGCGCGCTCGCTGCTGCGCAACCGCCTGTTCGCGCTGACCACGGTCGCGATCCTCGCGCTCGCGATCGCCGCGAACGCCGCGCTGTTCGCGTTCTTCGAAGCGTACGTGCTGCGCGCGCCCGACGTGCGCGCGCCCGGCCGCACGGTGGACGTGCTCGCCGGCTACGACGACGGCCAGGTCGCCGGCCTCTGGCCGATGGCCGACGCCGAGGCGCTCGCCGCCGCGGGCGCGGGCACGCTCGAAGGGACGTGGCTCGCGAACAACGTGCGCGTCCCGCTGCTCGGCGACGCGCCGAAGATGACGTTCGGGCTCGCGGTGAGCGCGAGCTACTTCGACCTGCTGGGCGCCCGCATGCAGCGCGGCCGCACGTTCGACGTGGTGGACGAGCGCACGCGCGAGCCCGTGCTCGTGTTGAGCGCCGCCGGCTGGCGGCGCCTGGCCCACGCCGATCCGGACGTGCTCGGTTCCGTGCTGAAGCTGGGCCCGACGAGCTACACCGTCATCGGTATCGCTGCGGAAGGGTTCCGCGGCCTGGACGTCGTGACGCCGGAATACTGGATCCCGCGCGCGGGCGCCGCCGCGATCGCGAGCGACATCGAGGCGACGACGATGGGCGGCGTGCTGCGCGAGGGCGTGACGGTGGCGCAGGCGCAGGATGCGCTCGCGACCGCGCTCGCCGGGCGCACGGCAGAGGACGGCGGCCCGACGCGCGTGGTGGTCGCGGCGCGCACGTCGATGTTCGACGGCGTCGAGGCGGGCACGCTGAAAGCCGCGGCCATCCCGGTGTTCGCGGGCTTCCTGCTCGTGCTGCTCGTGGCGTGCGCGAACCTCGCGAACGTGGCGCTCGCGCGCGCGGCGGCCCGGCGGCGCGAGCTGGCGATCCGCGTGTCGGTCGGTGCCTCGCGCTGGCGCGTCGCGCGCCACCTGCTGGTCGAATCGCTGCTGCTCGCCGCGCTCGCCGCGGCGGTCGGCACGCTGGTGTGCGCGGGCGTCGTCGCGGCGCTGCAGCGCTTCGTGTTCGCCGACGTCGGCGCCGTCGCGCCCGACCTCGTGCCGCCGGCGTTCGAGTGGGGCCGCAGCGCCTATGCCGCGTTGCTCGCGCTCGTCGCGGCGCTCGCGATCGGCCTCGCGCCGGCGCTGGAGGCCGGCGCGCAGTCGCCGGTGCACGGCGTGCGCAACCTCGGCACGGACGGCCGCGCCCGCACGGGACGCCTGCGCGACGTGCTGCTCGTGGGGCAGATCGCGGCGAGCGCCGTGCTGCTCGTGCTGGCCGGGCTCATCGTCGCGAACGAGCGCCGCGTCGACGACCTCGATCCCGGTTACGACGTCGCGCGCATCGTCGACACCACGTTCCCCGTGCCCACCGAGCGGGCACTGCGCGAGCTCGAGCGCGTGCCCGGCGTGGCGGCCGTGACGGCGGTCGCGCGCGCGCCGTTGTACGGCCGCGCGTGGACCGCGCCCGTGCGCGTGGCGGGCGGGGACGTCGGCGTCGGCTTCAACCACGTCGACGATCGCTTCTTCGCGACGCTCGGCATCGGGCTGGCGCGCGGCCGCGCGTTCCTGCCCGAGGAAGCGCGCAACGAAGCGAACGTCGCGATCGTGAGCGCCGCGACCGCGCGGCTGCTGTTCGGCGCAGGCGATCCGCTCGGCCGCACGTTCGAGGTCACGACCGACCTCGTGCCGATCCCGGTCGGACGCTACGAAGTGGTCGGCGTCGCGGACGACGTCGCGAGCGGCATTTTCCTCGAGGGCCGCGACCGCGCGATGGTGTACTTCCCGACCGCGATCGGCGGCAAGCATGCCGGCGCGCTCCTGGCGCGCGTGTCCGGCGACGTCGCGGCGACCAGTCGCGCGATCGTCGACGCGTGCACGCGCGCCAACGCGTCCGTGCTGTGCGAGCCGACCACGCTGGCGGCCGTCGTGCAGCAGCAACGCGTGCCGTTCGCGGTGGCCGGCGCGATCGCGACGGCGCTCGGCTGCGCGGCGCTCGCGATCAGCTGCATCGGCCTGTACGGCGTCGTCGGCTTCACGGTGGCCCGGCGCACGCGCGAGATCGGCGTGCGCATCGCGCTCGGCGCCACGCCGCGCGCCGTGCTGCGCTTCGTGCTGGACGGCGCCGTGCGCCGCATCGTGCTCGGGCTCGCGCTGGGGCTGCCGGTGTGCATCGCGATCTCGGCGCTGGTCGCCGCGCAGCTCGAGGTGATCCGCGCGTTCGATTCGCGCGCCTACCTCGCGATGCCGCTGCTGCTCGCGCTCGTCGCGTTCGTCGCCGCGTTCGTGCCCGCACGCCGCGCCGCGCGCATCGCGCCGACGGAGGCGCTGCGCGAGGACGGCTGAACTACTGCTCGGGCTCGCCCTCGAGCACGCGCACCACTTCCGGCTCCAGCGAGCGCAGGCCCCAGGCGCGGCCGGTCGCGAGCGCGTCCGGGATCGACGCGCCCTCGATCCACGCCGCGCGCAGTGCGGCCATCGCGCCGACGCGGTTGCTGCTCGCGCAGTGCACGAGCAGCGGCTTCGGCGAGTTGCGCACCGCCGCGTCGAACGCGTTCACCGTCTCGCGCGTCAGCCCGTTCGCACCGTGCACCGGCACGTTGACGTACTTCATGCCGGCCGCTTCGACGGCGGCGCGCTCGTCGAACTCCGGCGTCTCGTCGTCGATGCGCAGGTCGACCACGGTCTCGATGCCCGCGGCGTGCAGCGGTTCGATGTCGGACGCCGTGATGGCACCGGCCGTGGCGATGCCGTCGGATTGCTGGACGAGGTTCGGCAGCGCGGGCATCGCGACGCGCGAAGGCGTCGCGCTGCAGGCGGCGAGCGCGAGGACGAAGAGCAGGGCGATGCGGTGGCGCATGGCGTGGCTCCGGAAAGGAGTGGTGGGCCCACCAGGATTCGAACCTGGAACCAAGGAATTATGAGTTCCGTGCTCTAACCGTTGAGCTATAGGCCCGCCGTCAGAGCGTATCGCATGTTTCGTCGCTCCTACGACATCCTCCCTGCAACGTCGCTGCGGCGAGTGCCGCACCATTCTCGCATTCCGACCGCACCCCGCTCCGCTCCTGGCGTCGAGGGTTCGATGGCGTGGAATCGCTTCGCAGCGGGGTTGTACAGCCGGCCCGAACGAGAGTGGTACAGCCGTCATGCTGCGTCGGCGCGCTCGTCCTTCGCGGCGGCATCGGGTGTGGCCGCGCGCAGCAGCACGCTGAACCGCGTGCCCGATCCCGGCACCGACTCGACCGCGACGCTGCCGCCGCTGCGCTGCAGGATGGTGTAGACGGTGGCGAGGCCGAGGCCGGCGTTGCGTCCGCCGGCGCGCGTGGAGAAGTGCGGCTCGAAGATCGCGCGCAACGCGTCCGACGCGATGCCGCCGCCGTCGTCGCTCACGCCGATGAGCACGTAGCGACCAGGCTCGACCGCGATGCGCATTCCCGGCGGCGCGGCCTGCGGCAGCTCGATGGGGCGCGCGTCGACGCGCACGAGGTGCGCGCCCGCTTCCACCGCGTTCACCACGAGGTTCACGAGCACGCGTTCCAGCTCGAGCGGGTCGGCGTGCGCCGCCAGCGTGGCCTGCGGCGGCATCGCGATCGCGAGTTGCACGCCGCCGCCGACCAGTTGGCGCAGCAGCGGCTCGGCTTCGCGCAACGCGTCGTCGACGCGCAGCACGCCGGGCATCGCGGATTCGTTGTTGCCGAGCGTGAGCAGGCGCCGGATGTTCGCGGCGGCCTTGTTCGCAGCGGTCACGATGTCGGCCAGGCGGCGCTTCAGGCGCAGCATGCCCGCCTCGTCGCCCGGCGCGGGCGGCTTGCGCTGCGCGAGCTCGGCCTGCGCGCTGATCGCGGTGAGGTAGTTGTTGACGTCGTGCGCGAGCCCCGTGGAGAAGCGCGCGAGCGCCTCCATCTTGCGCGAATGCGCGAGCTGTTCGTCGCGCTGGCGCAGCGCCTCGCGCTGCTGCGTGCGGTTGCGCTCGTGGCGCACGAGCGCGGCGATGCCGAGCGCGACGGCCACCAGCCACGCGACGAGCATGGCGCGCGAGAACCAGCGTGCGTGTTCGGCGACCGCCGCCACGCGCTGCCCGAACTCGAGCCGGACCTGGTCCACGACGCCGGCGAGCTGGTAGAACCTCCGGTCGTAGGCATCGTCGGTCGGGGTGCCGACGCCGACCTGCTCGCCCGCGCGGTGCGCGGCGATGCGGTTGCGGGTTTCCTGTTCGAACGCCTGCAGGTACGCGGACAGGCCTTCCAGGCGCTCGCGCATCGCACGATCGAAGCGGCCGGCGTCGCGCATGGGGATCGCCGCGAGGTTCGCGCGTGCGCGCGTCACGCCGGCCAGCACGACGCCGTCGGTGAGCTCCTCGCCGCTCACCAGCTCTTCCATCCAGAGATGCGTTTCGGTGATCGCGACCTTCGCGTCGGCGATGGACGCGAGGTCCGCGACGTCGCCCGAGATCAGCGCGTCGCGCGCGCGCGACGATGCGAGCTGCGCAGCCGCGCCAGCGATGCCCAGCAGCAGCAAGAGTACGATCGCGACGCGTCCCGATCGCGGCGCCGTCATTCGCGCCGGCTCCGCAGCACGTAGCCGACGCCCTTGTCGGTGTGCAGCAGCCGGTCGTTGCGCTCGCCGTCGATCTTGCGGCGCAGGCGGTGCACGGTGACGTCGATGACGTTGCTCAGGCCGTCGAACGATTCGTCCCAGACGTGCTCGGAAAGGTCGGTGCGCGTGACGACTTCGTCCACGCGCCGCAGCAGGTACTCGAGCACGGCGAACTCGCGCGGTGACAGCTTCACCGGCTCGCCGCCCACCGTGACGCTGCGCTTCGCGCGGTCCATCTCGACGTCGCCCGCGGCGAGCTGGCCGACGAAGCGCTGCTCGCGCCGGCGCAGCAGCGCGCGCACGCGCGCGAGCAGCTCGTCGAAGGCAAAGGGCTTGGCGAGGTAGTCGTCGGCGCCGGCGTCCAGGCCGGCCACGCGGTCGGTGACGTCGGCGCGTGCCGTCAGCATGAGCACCGGCACGGCGACCCCGGCCGCGCGCCAGCGGCGCAGCAGCTCGATGCCGGTCGGCGGCGGCAGCGACCAGTCGAGGATGGCGACGTCGTAGTCGTTGACCGCCATCAACTCGTCGGCATGCGAGCCCGTGGTCGCCAGGTCGACCGCGAAGGCCTCGTCCTCCAGCACCTCGCGCGTCGCTTCGCCGATCAGCGGCTCGTCTTCGACAAGCAGCACCCGCATTTGCCGTCTCCCGCGTTGCTTCTCTTGCGACTCTACCGCGCGCGCGGCGCTCCGCCGCACTTGTAATCGTCCTGTACTGCGCCGCCCGCTAGCGTACGAGTGCAGCCAACAGGGGAAGGAACATGGTCGTGCGCTCGCTCGCCTGGCTCGCGGTGCTGTTGTTGCCGGCGCTCGCCGCGGCGGGCGACGTCACGTTGACCGTGAACGGCCGCCCGCATTCCTGGCCGGACACCACACCCGTCACCATCGCGGGCGAGCCGGCGCTGCTCGGCGACCTCGCTCGCCATCGCAACGGCCTGCAGGCGTTCGCCACCGACCTGCCCGCTGCGGATGCGCCGACCGGCGGCGCGCCGACGCTCGTGTTCGCGTACACGCTGATCGGGCCCGTCACGCAGGCCGACCCGCCCGCAGTGCTCGGGCAACCGCTCACGGTCACGGCCGACACCGTGCTCGCGCTGTTCGATTCGCCGCCGCAGTTCCCGGTCGGGCAGCAGCTCGTGGTGTCCGGGCTGGTCGACGCGAACGGCTCGGTGTACGCGACGCTGGTCGAGCGCCGCCCGGCCCCCGGCAACGTGTACCTGCTCGGCGGCTACGTGCAGCAGGTGGACGCGGGCGCGCAGCGCGTGCGCGTCGGCCAGCAGTGGATCGCAACGGCCGGCGTCGACTTCGTCGATTGCGCGGGCGCGCTGCCCGCGGTCGGCGAGCACCTCGTGCTGCGCGCGAACGCGGTCACGCCGTTTCCGCCGGGCACGCTGCTCGACACCGTGTTCGACGCGCGCTGCGTGATGCCGGCGCCCGCGGGCACGCCCGGCGCGGTCGGTTTCCTGCAGGGCATCGTCACGAGCACGGGTGCGGCGGGCACGTTCGCGATCGGCGCGCTGCAGGTGGCCTGGGACGCGACCACGACGTTCGAATTCGGCGCGGCCGACGACCTCGCGCCCGGCGTCGCCGTCGCGGTCGACGGTGCCTACGTCGACGCGACGCATTTCGCGGCGGAGGCGATCGAGTTCGTGCGGCCGGCCGTCCGCTACGAGGCGCCGATGCTGCCGGCCGACGTGGCGCCGGGGCAGTCGCTGCGGCCCTTCGGCGTCTTGGTGCGCCGCTCGGCGCAGGTGCGCGACGACGACGGCGTGCTCGCCAACGGCCTGGCGCAGCCGCGCCAGGTGGAAGTGCGCGGCTGGCTCGACGGCACCGGCCAGGCGTACGCGACGCGCGTGCGCACGCGCGGTGCGCCCGATGCCGCCGACGTGGTGCTGCGCGGCCCGGTGCGCGCGATCGCCGGCGGCACGCTCACCATGGAGGGCCTCGCGGTCGACACCACGGGCGCGACGTTCTTCGACCACGACGAGCAACCGCTCGCGCGCGACGCGTTCTTCGCGGCGCTCGCGGTGGGCGACGAGGTGGACGTCTCGGGCGCGACGTGGAACGCGACGGCACGCGTGCTTGCCGGCGGCGCCGTCACGCTGATCGGCAGCGAGCCGGTGCCGCCGCCCCCGGCCGCGATCATGGCCGGCACGGCGGCCGGCTATGCGCTGCCCGAAGCGCTGTTCCGCGACGGCTTCGACTGACCCGTTACAACACTTTGCCGATGTGGCCGAGGTGGCCGGCAACCCGCCCGGCCGCCGGTGCAACACTGTCGCCCCCTCCGCGGCGACACTTGCGCCCATGACGCCTGAAAACGCCGACAGCGACGCGTTGTTCGCCGGCGGCGGCGAGCTCGGCGCGATGATGCGCGCGTACGACTGGTGCACGACGCCGCTCGGCCCGCCCGCGAAGTGGCCGCTCAGCCTGCGCACGGCGCTGCGCATACTGCTCACGTCGCGCCAGCCGTTCTGGCTCGGCTGGGGTCCGGAACTGACCTATTTCTACAACGACCCCTACAAGTCGATCATCGGCGGCAAGCACCCGTGGGCGCTCGGCAAGCCGTTCGCCGAGGTGTGGCGCGAAATCTGGGACGTGGTCGGCCCGATGGCGGCGAACGTCGTCCAGGGCAACGAAGGCACGTACGTCGAGGCGCAGCGCCTCATCATGGAGCGCAACGGCTACCCGGAGGAAACGTATTACACGTACTCCTACAGCCCCGTCCCCGACGACGAAGGCAACGTCGCGGGCCTGATCTGCGCGAATACCGACGATACGCAGCGCGTGATCGGCGAACGCCAGCTCGCCACGCTGCGCGAGCTCGGCGCCAGCGCGGGCAAGGCGCCCGACGTCGCGAGCGCCTGCCGCATGGTGCTCACGGCGCTCGCGACGAACGCGCGCGACGTGCCGTTCGCGACGATCCGCATCGCGGGCGACGACGGCCAGCTCGCGACGTTCGATTCGCACGCGGGACTGGCCGGGCTGGCGCTGCCGACGCCCGACGGCAGCGAGGGCGTGGTGGTCGTCGACGCGCCGTCCGGCGTCGCGTTGCCGACGGGCGCCTGGCCGGTGCCGCCGACACGCATCGCGATCGTCGCGCTCGGCAATCCCGGTGGCGCTCGCGCGGGCACGCTCGCGCTCGGGCTGAATCCCTACCGCCTGTTCGACGGCAGCTACGCCGCGTTCGTCGAGCTGGTCGCGCGCGAGGCGTCGGGCAGCATCGCCCATGCCGATGCGTTCGCGCAGGAACGTCGTCGCGCCGAGGCGCTGGCGGCACTCGATCGCGCGAAGACGGCGTTCTTCTCCAACGTCAGCCACGAGTTCCGCACGCCGCTCACGCTGATGCTCGGGCCGCTCGAGGAGCTGCTCGCGGAGGCACCGGCGGGCGAACGCGAAGCGCTTGCGCTCGTGCACCGCAATGCACGCCGCCTGCTGAAGCTGGTGAACGCGCTGCTCGACTTCTCGCGCGTCGAGGCCGGGCGCGCCACGCCGCACTTCCGCGCCGTCGACCTGGCACGGCTCACGAGCGGGCTCGCCGAGGCCTTCCGCCCGCTCATGGCGCGCGGCAACCTGCGCTTCGACGTCGATTGCGCGCCGCTGTCGCGGCCGGTCGCCGTCGACCGCGAGCAATGGGAGAAGATCGTCTTCAACCTGCTCTCGAACGCGTTCAAGTTCACGATCGCGGGCGGCGTCTCCGTGCGCCTGCGCGAGGACGGCGACGGCGCGTTGCTCGAGGTCGCCGACACCGGGTCCGGCATCGCACCGTCGGAGCTGGAGAAGCTCTTCGAGCGCTTCCACCGCGTGCGCGACGCCGGCGGCCGCAGCTTCGAAGGCACCGGCATCGGCCTCGCGCTCGTCCGCGAGCTGGTGACGGCGCACGGCGGCGAGATCGCCGTCGCGAGCGAGCTCGGGCGCGGCACCACGTTCAGCGTGCGCCTGCCGTTCGCCGCGTCGGACGCGCCCGCGTCCGACGACGGCGACATCGCGACCGATGCGACGCCCTGGCTCGCGGAGCTGGAATCGGCGGAGCCCGCGCCGCCGGTCGCGATCACGGGCGGCACGCGCCCGAACGTGCTGCTGGTCGACGACAACGCCGACATGCGCGCGTACCTGCGCAAGCTGCTGGCGAACGAGTACGAGCTCGACGAAGCGGCCGACGGCGAAGCCGCGCTCGGACGCATCACGGCGCGCCGACCCGACCTCGTGCTCACCGACATGATGATGCCGCGCCTCGACGGCGCGGGGCTCATCGCGGCGATCCGCGCCGATCCCACGCTGCATCTCGTGCCGGTGATCGTGCTGTCGGCGCGCGCCGGCGAGGAAGCGCAGGTCGAGGGGCTGCAGACGGGCGCCGACGACTACCTCGTGAAGCCGTTCAGCGCGCGCGAGCTGAAGGCGCGCGTCGCCGCGCAGATCGCGCTGTCCAAGCTGCGTCGCGAGCTGGTCGACCACGAGGCGCAGCTGCGCCGCGACGCCGAGCAGGCCTGGCGCCGGGTGCGCGAGAGCGAAGAGCGCTTCCGCCAGTTCACCGACATCGCGCCGGCCATCCTGTTCGCGACGAACCCCGCGGGCGAGTGCACGTTCGTCTCCGCGGGCTGGCAGGAGTTCACCGGCCAGCGCGTGTCGGATGCGTTGCGCTTCGGCTGGCTCGACGCGGTGGTTCCGGCGGATCGCGCCGCGGCGCGCGACGCGTTCACGGCCGCGAATGCGAAACAGGTGCCGTTCGAGTTCGACTATCGCGTGCGCGGCCGCGACGGCAGCGAGCGCTGGGTGCTCGCGAACGGTCGCCCACGCTTCGACGCGAACGGCGGGTTCGAGGGCTACATCGGCTCGGTGATCGACGTGCACGCGCGGCGCGAGGCCGAGAATGCGCTGCGCGAGTCCGACAGCCGCAAGACCGAGTTCCTGGCCACGCTCGCGCACGAGCTGCGCAATCCGCTCGCGCCGCTGAGCAACGGCCTCGAGGTGCTGTCGCGCGCGAAGGGCGCGGCGCACGCGGTGCAGCAGCTGCTGCCGCCGATGGAGCGCCAGCTGCGCCACCTCGTGCGCCTGGTCGACGACCTGCTCGAAGTGGCGCGCATCACGCGCGGCTCGATCGAGCTGCGCCGCAGCGTGGTCGCGCTGCTGCCGATCGTGCGCGCCGCGGTCGAGACCAGCCGGCCGCTGCTCGACACGCACCGGCACACGCTGGAGCTGGCGATCGACGCTGCCGACGTGCGCGTCGACGGCGACCCGGTGCGCCTGACGCAGATCCTCTCGAACTTGCTGAACAACGCGGCGAAGTACACGCCGGAAGGCGGCGTCGTGCGCGTACGCGCGAAGCGCGACGACGCGCGCGTGGGCATCGAGGTGAGCGACACCGGCGTCGGCTTCGAGCCGCACGAGGCGCCGCAGCTGTTCGAGATGTTCGCGCGCGGCGAGCGCTCGGGCCTGCTGCACGCGAAGGGCCTCGGCGTCGGTCTCGCGCTCGCGCAACGCCTCGCGCAGATGCAGGGCGGCGTGATCGAGGCGGCCAGCGAAGGCCCGGGCGCCGGCGCGCGCTTCACGTTGTGGCTGCCGGTCGTCGATGCCGCGCGCGCGGTGGAGCAGCCCGCGCCGGGTGCCGACGAAGCGCCGTTGGCCGGGCTGCGCGCGCTCGTGGTCGACGACAACCACGATGCCGGCGACACGCTCGCCATCCTGCTCGGCTCGCTCGGCGCGCGCGCCGACGTGACGCGCAGCGGCGGCGAAGCGCTCATGGCCTTCGCGCGCGGGCATCCCGACGTCGTGCTGCTCGACCTCGGCATGCCGTGGATGGACGGCTACGCCGTCGCGCGCGAGCTGCGCGACCGCTGGCCGGACCACCGCGTGCCGCTCGTCGCCGTCACCGGCTGGGGCCAGGAGGCCGATCGGGCGCGCACGCGCGAAGCCGGGTTCGACCACCACGTGGTGAAGCCGGTCGACATCGAGCTGCTGCTCGACGTGCTGCGGAAGATTCGCCGGACCGGCCCGGCGAACCCCTGAGCCGCGGTCGACGCCGCCCGCGGTTGACGCGGGTCAAGGCAGGCCGGGGCGCGCGGGACGACCATGGCGTCGTTCCCGCGGAGGGCCTTCGCCATGCTGTTCCACGTCCCCGACCTCGATTTCGAGCGCGATGCGCCGCGCATCGCCGATGCGTTCGCGGCGCGCGATCCCGCCGCGATGGTCGTCGCGGGCGGCGCGCCGGGCAACCTGCGCGTGGTGGCGCGGCTCGATGCGCGCCGGATGCTCGCGACGCTGGCCGACGCCGGCTTCGCGGCCGTCCCGGAATGGCAGCTCGTGGCATGAGCGCCGCGCCGCAGTTCGACCCCGCGCTCGTCGCGCGCTACGACCAGTCGGGCCCGCGCTACACCTCCTACCCGACGGCGCCGCACTTCCACCCGGGCTTCGACGCGCTCGCCTACAAGGCGCACGCGCAGGCCAGCAACGAGGAACCGATTCCGCGCCCGCTGTCGCTGTACGTACACGTGCCGTTCTGCGAAAGCCCGTGCTTCTACTGCGGCTGCACGCGCATCATCACGCGCGACCACTCGCGCGCCGACACCTACCTCGACCGGCTGCGCCGCGAGATCGCGCTGCAGGGCGAGCTGTTCGACCGCGACCGTCGCGTCGTGCAGCTGCACCTCGGCGGCGGCACGCCGAACTTCCTCGACGCGCGGCAGATGGCCGCGCTGGTGGGCGCACTCGACACGTCGTTCGCGCTCGAGCGCAGCGACACGCGCCAGTTCTCGATCGAGATCGATCCGCGCTACGCGGACGCCGCGGCCATGGACCGGCTCGCCGGTCTCGGCTTCAACCGCGCCAGCTTCGGGGTGCAGGACCTCGATCCGCGCGTGCAGGCGGCGATCAACCGCATCCAGCCGCTGGAACGGACGCTCGACGTCGTCGCGGGCGCGCGTGCATCCGGGTTCCGCTCGCTGAGCGTGGACCTGATCTACGGCCTGCCGCTGCAGACGCGCGACGCGTTCGCGCGCACGGTGGCGCAGGTGGCCGCGTTCCGCCCCGATCGCGTCGCGCTGTATTCGTACGCGCACCTGCCCGACATCTTCAAGGCGCAGAAACAGATCCGCGCGGAGGATTTGCCGAGCCCCGAGACCAAGCTCGCGCTGTTCGGGGACGCGCTCGCCGCGCTGGGCGCGGCCGGCTACCGCTACATCGGCATGGACCATTTCGCGCTGCCCGGCGACGAGCTGTCGCGCGCGCAGGACGACGGCACGCTGCAGCGCAACTTCCAGGGCTATTCCACGCACGGCGACTGCGACCTCGTCGGTCTCGGCGTGAGCTCGATCGGCCGCATCGGCGACGCCTACGCGCAGAACGCGCGCGACCTGGTCGGCTACTACGCGGCGCTCGACAACGGCCGCCTGCCGATCGCGAAAGGGCTCGTGATGGACGAAGACGACCGCCTGCGCGGCGCGATCATCCAGGCGCTGATGTGCATGGGCACGCTGGACATCCGCGCGTTCGAGGCGCGTCATTCCGTCGTCTTCGCCAGCCGCTTCGCGGACGCGCTGGAACGCCTCGCGCCGCTGGCATCCGACGGCCTGGTGACGTTGTCGC
Organism: uncultured Pseudomonadota bacterium; assembly: GCA_937996755.1. Classification (GTDB taxonomy): domain Bacteria; phylum Pseudomonadota; class Gammaproteobacteria; order Xanthomonadales; family Ahniellaceae; genus CALKUS01. The sequence continues at coordinate 15,170 of CALKUS010000053.1, forward strand.
CCGAGCGCATCGACGTGACGCCGCGCGGCCGGCTGCTGCTGCGCCCCGTGGCCATGTGCTTCGACGCCTGGCTGGGCCGCGCGGTCGTGCGCCCGCGCTTTTCGCGCGTGATCTGAGCGACAATCCGCGCATGGCGAGAGCGCTGCGCGCGGTGGCGGAAGGCGAGGGGGACGAGCTCACGTTCTGCGGGACGTGCGCGTTCGCGCCCGTTTGCCTGCCGAACGGCTACGACAAGTTCGCGCTGGCCGAGCTGCACTGCCTGATCGAGCACGTCGGCCCGTTCCCGCCGGGGCACGTGGTGTTCCGCCGCGGCGACGACTTCGGCGCCGTCTACGCCGTGCGCGCCGGCGCCGTGAAGACCTCGGTGGTCGACGAGCACGGGCGCGAGCAGGTGCTCGGCTTCTACCTGCCGGGCGAGCTCGTGGGGCTCTCCGGCATCTACCCGGCGCATTATCCCTGCGACGCCGTCGCGCTGGACACGCTGACGCTGTGCCGCTTCTCGTTCCCGGCGATGGCGATGCTCGCGACGCGCCTGCCGGGGATCCAGCAGCAACTGTTCCGCCTGATGTCGAAGGACATCGGCGACGCGGCGCTGCTGGCCGGCGACTACTCGGCCGACGAGCGCCTCGCCGCGTTCCTCGTGCGCCTGTCGGAGCGCCACGCCGCGCGCGGCTTCTCGGCCTCGCGCCTGCACCTGGCGATGTCGCGCACCGACATCGCCAACTACCTGCGGCTCGCGCCGGAGACGGTCAGCCGCGTGTTGCGCCGCTTCGTCGACGACGCACTGATCGCCGTCGACCGGCGCGAGGTCGCGCTCACCGACCTCGACGCGCTGCGCAAGCTGGCCCGCCCGGTGCTGCGCGACGCCACTTGACCTCGGTCAGGGCGGGCCGCGCGGCGCGCGGCGACGATGGCTCCCGGATTTCGAACAGGACCAGGAGCCCCGACCATGACCAGAAAGGCACATCGCTTGCGCCGCGCCGCGCTCGCGCTGGCGCTCGCCGCCACCCTGCCGGCGCACGCCGGCGACACCCTCGGCGATGCGTTCGGCGAAGGCACGCCCGTGCTCGACGTGCGCGGCCGTTTCGAGTCCGTCGACGACGATCTGTTCGCGAAGGACGCCGCCGCGCTCACGCTGCGCGCACGCCTCGGCTTCCGGACCGCGGCGTGGCGCGGCTTCTCGGCGTATGCCGACGTCGAAGGCATCCAGGGCGCGGGCAAGTACAACGACAGCGCGAACGGCGAGACGCAGTACCCGACGATCGCCGACCCGGATGGCGAGGAATTGAACGCGCTTTGGCTGGGCTGGCACGCGGGCGAACGCACGAGCGCGGTGCTCGGCCGTCAGAAGTTCGTGCTCGACAACGCGCGCTGGTTCGGCGACGTCGCGTTCCGCCAGAACCAGCAGACCTTCGATGCGCTCTCGACGTCGTTCGCCGCGGGCAAGGCGACGATCCGCTACGCGTACCTCGACAAGGTGCATCGCGTGTTCGGCGACGACAACCCGAACCCCTTGCTGCGCGAGTTCGACCTCGACGCGCACCTGGTGAACGCGTCGCTGCCGATCGGGCCGGTGACGGCGGTCGGCTACGGCTACTTCGTCGACAACCAGGACCTGCCGCTCACCTCGACGGAGACGTTCGGCCTGCGCGCGAGCGCGACGCACGCGCTCACGGCGCCGTGGACGGTCGCGTGGACGGCGGAAGCCGCGCAGCAGTCCGACTGGCGCGACGGCGCGCCGGTCGACGAAAGCTACGGCTTCGCCGAAGCGAGCGTCGGCACGCCGGCGCTGCGCGCGAAGCTCGGCTGGGAGCGCCTCGGCGGCAACGGCGTGCGCGCCGTGCAGACGCCGTTCGCCACGCTGCATGCGTTCAACGGCTTCGCCGATCGATTCCTCACCACGCCGCCGAACGGGTTGATCGACGCGTGGATCGGCCTCGGCGGCAAGCTCGGCCCGGGCGACGCCGCGCTGACCTTCCACCGCTTCGACGCCGACCGCGGCGACGCGCACTACGGCAACGAATGGAACGCCTCCTGGAAGGCGACGTTCGTGCAGCATTGGGACCTCGAGATCGCGGCCGCGCGCTACGGCGCCGACGCGTTCTCGGCCGATTCGACCAAGCTCTGGCTCTCGCTCGGCTGGCATTACTGAGCGCGGCTTGACCTGAGTCAGGGCGGCACGGGTACGTCGGGAAGAAGATTCCCGTCGTACCCGATACGAGGCAAGTGCCGCCATGAAACCGCAGAAACGACTCTGGACCGTGCTCGGGCTGTTGTTGCTCGGCTCGTTCGCCGTCCTCCTCTGGCTCGGTCGCGAAACCTACCGCGCCGCGCCGCCCGTCCCCGAATCGGTCGTCACGACCGCCGGCGAAACGATCGCCACGCGCGACGGCATCGAAGCCGGCCGCACCGTGTGGCAGTCGATCGGCGGCCAGCAGCTCGGCTCGATCTGGGGCCACGGCGGTTACGTCGCGCCCGACTGGAGCGCCGACTGGCTGCACCGCGAAGCGACCGCGCTGCTCGACGTCTGGGCCGAGGCGCAGGGCGCCGCGAGCTTCGCCGCGCTGGAGCCCGCGATGCAGGCGACGCTGCGCGAGCGCCTGGTGCGCGAGATGCGCAGCAACACGTACGACGCGAAGACCGGCACCGTGACGCTTTCGCCGGAGCGTGGGCAGGCCATCGCCCGCGTCGCCGCGCACTACGAGTCGCTGTTCGGCGACGATCCCGCGCTCGCGAACCTGCGCGAGCAGTACGCGATGAAGAACGGCACGGTCGACACGCGCGAGCACCGCGCGGAGCTCGCCCAGTTCGTGCAGTGGACGGCGTGGTCGGCCACGACGAACCGGCCGAACGACACGATCACCTACACGAGCAACTGGCCGTCCGAGCCGCTGGTGGGCAACTCGCCGACGCCGTCGACGTTCCTGTGGACGGTGTTCTCGGTGCTGTTCCTGATCGCCGGCGTCGGCGCGCTCGCGTGGTACACCGCCGCGACGCACGGCGACGAGCACGATCCGGTGCCGCCCGCGCGCGACCCGCTGCTCGGGCTCGCGCTCACGCCGTCGATGCGCGCCACCGCCAAGTACTTCTGGCTGGTGCTCGCGCTGTTCCTCGTGCAGATCGGCCTGGGTGCGATCACCGCGCACTACCAGGTGGAAGGCCAGCAGTTCTACGGCGCGATGCTCGCCGACGTGCTGCCGTACTCGCTGACGCGCACCTGGCACACGCAGCTCGCGGTGCTCTGGATCGCGACCGCGTGGCTCGGCACCGGGCTGTTCATCGCGCCCGCGGTCTCCGGCCACGAGCCGAAGTTCCAGCGCCTGGGCGTGAACTTCCTCTTCGCCTGCCTCATCGTGATCGTGGTCGGCTCCTTCGCCGGCCAGTGGTTCGCGATCATGCAGAAGCTCGGCCTCGCGAAGAACTTCTGGTTCGGCCACCAGGGCTACGAATACGTCGACCTCGGCCGCTTCTGGCAGATCTTCCTGTTCGTGGGCCTGATGCTGTGGCTCGCGCTCGTCGGCCGCGCCTTGTGGCCGGCGCTGCGCAAGGGCACGGAAAACCGCTCGATCGTCACGCTGCTGTTCCTGTCCACCGTCGCGATCGGACTGTTCTACGGCGCCGGCCTGATGTGGGGCGAGCGCACGCACCTCGCGATGGTCGAGTACTGGCGCTGGTGGGTGGTGCACCTGTGGGTGGAAGGCTTCTTCGAGGTGTTCGCGACCTGCGTGATCGCGTTCCTGCTGGTGAAGCTCGGCCTGGTGCGCGCCGCGAGCGCGACGACCAATGTCCTGTTCGCGACGGTCGTGTTCCTGACCGGCGGCGTGCTCGGCACCTTGCACCACCTGTACTGGACCGGCACGCCGACCGGCGTGCTCGCCGTCGGCGCGTCGTTCTCGGCGCTGGAAGTGGTGCCGCTCGCGCTGATCGGCTTCGAGGCCTACGGCACGCTGAAGCGCTCGACGTCGGTCGCGTGGATGCAGCGCTTCCGCTGGCCCGTGCTGTTCTTCACCGCGGTCGCGTTCTGGAACCTGGTGGGCGCCGGCCTGTTCGGCTTCCTCATCAACCCGCCGCTGTCGCTCTACTACATGCAGGGCCTGAACCTGACGCCGCTGCACGGCCACACCGCGCTGTTCGGCGTGTACGGGATGCTCGGCATCGGCCTGCTGCTGTTCTGCGTGCGGCTGCTGCGCCCGCAGGCCGAGCTGCCGGAACGCGCGCTCGCCACCGGCTTCTGGTGTTTCAACATCGGCCTCTCGGCGATGGCGCTGTTCTGCCTGCTGCCGATGGGCATCCTGCAGCTGCATGCCGCGCTCAGCCACGGCTACTGGTACGCGCGCTCGGCCGAGTTCATGGGGCAGCCCATCATCGAGCTGCTCGTGTGGCTGCGCGTGCCGGGCGACACCATCTTCTCGGTCGGCGCCGTCGCGATCTGCTACGCCGTCGCGCGCCAGTGGCTCGCGCCGAAGCCGGTCGCGCGCCCCGCGTTCGAAGCCTCCAACGTCGCCCCTTGATCGGGACAGGCGACGCCCTGCGCCGGCCGGGTCGATCCGGCCGGCGCCTTTCTTCCCCGCCATGAACGACCAGACCGAATCCCCCGCCCTGCCGCGCGACCTCGCGCGGCTGTTCGCGCAGGCGCCGCACCGCCTGCTGTTCCTCGCCGGCGCCGCCGCCGTGCTGCTGTCGATGGGCTGGTGGGCCGCGACGCTCGTCGCGCAACGCTGGCCCGCGTTCGCGATGCCCGCTGCGCCGAGCCCGGCCGGCTGGGCGCACGCGATCGCGATGCAGTACCAGGTGCTGTCGCTGTTCGTGTTCGGCTTCCTGCTCACGGTGATGCCGCGCTGGACGAACACGCCCTCGTATTCCGCGCGGCACTACCTGCCGGCGTCCGGCACGCTGCTCGTCGGTTACCTCGTCACGCTCGCCGGCCTGTTCGGATCGGCGGGCACGTTCGCGATCGGCATCGCGCTCACGCTGTGCGGCTGGCTCGTGGGCCTCGCGCTGCTCGCCGCGACGGTGTGGCGCGATGCCGGCCGCACGTACCACGCGATCTCGTGCTGGTGCGCGCTCGCGTTCGGTGGCATCGGCCTTGCGCTCTACGCGCTGTTCCTGCGCACCGGCGACGCGCGCCTCGCGTTCGCCGCGATCAAGATCGGCACGTTCGGCCTGCTGCTGCCGGTGTACCTCACGGTGTGCCACCGCATGGTGCCGTTCTTCTCGCAGTGCGTGCTGCCCGGCTATTCGCTCGTGCGGCCGGCGTGGGTGCTGTTCACGGTCCTCGCGCTCGCGTTCGTGCACCTGCTCGGCGAGCTCGCGCACGCCTACGCATGGCTGTGGCCGGTCGATCTCGCGATCGCGCTCCTCACCGGCTGGCTCGCCTGGCAATGGCAGCCGTGGCGCGCGCGCCGGGTGCGCCTGCTGCTCGTGCTGCACTGGGCGTTCGCCTGGCTGCCGCTCGCGTTCGCGCTCTACGCGCTGCAATCAGGTTGGTTCGCGGCGACCGGCGACTTCGTGCTCGGCCGCGCGCCCGTGCACGCGCTCACCGTGGGCTACTTCGGCAGCATGCTCGTGGCGATGGTCACGCGCGTGACGCAGGGCCACTCGGGCCGCGTGCTCGAGATGGGCAACATCGCGTGGGCATGCTTCCTCGCGATGCAGGCGGTCGCGCTGCTGCGCATCGCGTCCGACCTCCTGCCCGACGGGCCCGCGTGGCTGGCGCTCTCCGCGCTCGCCTGGGTGGCTGCGTTCACGCCGTGGGTGTTGCGCAACGCGTGGATCTACCTGACGCCGCGCGCCGACGGGAAACCCGGCTGATGAACGCGCGCGCGATGATCGATGCCTGCTTCCTCGGGCCGTACGGCGAGAACGACACGCTGCTCGAGAAGCTGGTCGTCGAGTTCCTGCGCGACCACGTCTACTGGCGGCGCAATTTCCACCCGGAGGACCCGCCGGCGATCGCGACGAACGCCGCGCAGCAGCCGGAATGGCTCGCGCTCGAGGCGAAGATGCGCCGCGAGCTGCACCAGCTCTCGGCCGCGCTGAAGCGCTCGGTGCCGTTCCACAGCCCGCGCTACATCGGCCACATGGCGTCCGACCTGCTGCTGCCCGGCCTCGCGGCGCAGATCCTCACGCTGCCGTACAACCCGAACAACGTCAGCGAGGCGTCCGCGCCCGTGACCGTCGACCTCGAGATCGAGGCCGGCCTGCAGCTCGCGCGCATGGTCGGCTATCCGGTCGACACCACGCGCCCCGACTGCGCGTTCGGCCACCTCACCTCCGGCGGCACGCTCGCGAACCTGCAGGCGCTGCGCCTCGCGCTCGCGCTCAAGGCGTTCCCGGTCGCGTTGCGCGCCACCGGCGTACCCGGCCTGCAGTTCGCCGACGACGACCGCGGCGCATTCGCGCTCGCGCCGTCGCGCGGCATCGAGCTGCTCGTCGCGTGGCGCGAGCTGCTGGCGACGATGACGCCCGCGGAGCGCGCGCACTGGATCGCCGCGCTGGCGGCCGAGCGGCTCGAGGCGCTCGGCCAGGTCGGCTTCTTCGCGCGCCACCCCACGTTGCAGCCGCCGCGCGTGCTCGCGCCCGTCACGGCGCACTATTCGTGGAGCAAGGGCATGAAGCTGCTCGGGCTCGGCCGCGACCGGCTGGAGCTCGTGCGGCAGGAGGAGATGCGCCTCGATCCGCGCGCGCTCGAGGAAGCGCTCGCACGCTGCGCGCGCCGCGACGAGCCCGTGCTCATGGTGGTGGCCGTGCTCGGCAGCACCGAGTACGGCTCGATCGACCCGGTCGACGCCGTGGTCGACGCACGCGACGACTGGGACGCGCGCGGCCTCGGATTCGCCGTGCACGTCGACGCGGCATGGGGCGGCTACGTCGCGTCGCTGTTCCGCGACGAGGACGGCACCACGCGCTCGCGCGATGCCGTCGCCGCGGAGTTCCGCGACTTCCCGAAGCCGGCCGTGCACGCCGCGTTTGCCGCGCTCCGGCGCAGCGACTCGATCACGATCGACCCGCACAAGCTCGGCTATCTGCCCTATGGCGCGGGCGCGTTCGTCGCGCGCGACCATCGCGCGATGGCGCTGCTCGCCGAGGATGCCGACTACGTGTTCACGCCGGGCGGCCCGGACGGCGACTTCAACGCGCGGCATCGCCAGCTCGGCCGCTACGTGATCGAAGGCTCGAAGCCCGGCGCGAACGCCGCGGCCGCGTGCATCGCGCACCGCGTGCTGCCGCTCGACGCGCAGCACTTCGGCCGCATCCAGGCGCGCACGATCCTGGCCACCGAAGCGTTCACCTCGGCCGCGACGCGCTGCGCCGCGCGGTTGCGCGACCGTGCGCACGTGCTCGTGCCGTTCCCGCCCGACCTCAACCTCGTCTGCCTCGCCGTCAATCCCGCGGGCAACCGCGACCCGTCGCGCGCCGACGCGTTCGCGCGCGCGCTGCACGCCGCGCTCGGTTGCGACGCGCGCCGCCCGTTGCAGGTGAAGGAGTTCCTCGGCTCCGCCACGGTGCTGCATCGCGCAGCGGCCGGCGAGGAGGCGTTCGACCGCATCCTCGCGGCGCTCGGCCTCGACGTGGACGCCGGCGCGAGCCAGCTCACGCTGCTGCGCCACACCTTGATGAACCCGTACCTGATCGACGAGGAGAACGGGATTTCCTGGGTCGAGCGCTACTTCGAATGGCTGGAGCAGGCGGTCGACGCGCTGCTCGCGGCGCCGGTGGCCGCGTGAACGCGACGCGCGAGTTCGTCGCCGACGCGGTGGCCGCGCTGCACGACGAGGCCGCGCGCGCGGCCGACACGCCGCTGCGCGCATTGCCGCTCGCGCCGTATCCGGGCGTGACGCTCTACTTCAAGGACGAGTCCGCGCATCCGTCGGGCAGCCTCAAGCACCGCCTCGCGCGCTCGCTGTTCCTCTACGCGCTCTGCAACGGCCGGCTCGCACCGGGCCAGCGCGTGGTGGATGCCTCGTCCGGCAGCACCGCGATCTCGCAAGCCTGGTTCGCGCGCCTGCTCGGATGTCCATTCACGGCCGTCATGCCGGCCTGCACGTCGCCCGACAAGGTCGCGCGCGTGCGCCGGCTCGGCGGCGACGTCGAGCTGGTCGCGGATCCGGGCGCGGTCGTCGACGTCGCGCGAGCGCACGCCGCTACGGGTGCGTGCCACCTGGACCAGTTCGGCCTGGCCGAACGCGCGACCGACTGGCGCGCGAACAACAACATCGCCGAATCGATCTTCGCGCAGCTCGACGCGTGCGCCGTCGAGCCGGACTGGATCGTGTGCGGCGCCGGCACGGGGGGCACGTCCACGACGATCGGCCGCTACCTGCGCTGGGCCGGCCACGCGACGCGGCTGGCGATCGCCGAGCCGCGCGGCGCGGCGTTCGCCGAGGGCTGGCGCGGCCGCGACCGCAACGCGTGCGCGAAGCAGCCGACGGTCATCGAGGGCATCGGCCGGCCGCGCGTGGAGCCGGGCTTCTCGTTCGAGCTCGCCGATGACGTGGTCGAGGTCGACGATGCACGCTCGCTCGCCGCGATGCTCGCGCTCGAGCGCCTGCTCGGCACGCGCTACGGCGGCTCGTCGGGCACGCACTTCGCCGCCTGCCTCGAGCTCGCGCGCCGGCTGCACGCGGAACGCGGCGGCGGCGCGATCGTCACGCTGCTCGGCGACCGCGGCGAGCGCTACGCGCGCACGCTGTACGATCCGGCGTGGCGTGCCGCGCGCGGCTTCGACGTCGAAGCCGACGCGCGCACGCTCGCGGCCGAGGTTGCCGGCGACCGCCGGGCGGCCTGACGGCGCGCCGGAGTCGCAACGCCGCGGCGCGGCGATGGCCGTTTTCGTCGTAACGTCGTCGTTGTGCACGGCGCGCGGCGCGCGCAGGCTGCCTGCATTCCAACGGGAGCTGCGCATGAACCGGATCCTGTCCTCGCTGTTGCTGGCCGCCGTGCTCGCCGGCGTGGCGCCGTGCGCCGCGGCGGAGCTGCGCGTCGCGTTCGTGGTATCGGACGGGTTCAACATGATCGACCTCGCCGGGCCGTGGGAAGTGTTCCAGGACACGCACCTGCCGGGCGGCGACGGCCACATGCGGATGCCCGACCTGTACACGGTGTCGACCGGCGCCGCAGCCGTGCGCAGCACCGGCGGCATGCTGGTCACGCCGGCGTTCACGCTGGACGCCGCGCCGGCGCCGGACATCGTGGTGATCGGCGCGCAGGGCGACGATTCACCCGCATTGCTGCGCTGGCTCGCGGCGCAGCGCGCCCGCGGCGCGACCGTGATGTCGGTCTGCACGGGCGCGCGCAAGCTCGCGTTGTCGGGCTTGCTCGACGGCAAGCGCGCCACGACGCATCACGATTTCCTCGCTGCGTTCGCCGCGCAGTTCCCACGCGTGGACTGGGTCGCCGACCGACGCTTCGTGCGGGCGGACGACGGCCTGTACACCGCCGGCGGGCTCACGTCGGGCATCGACCTCGCGCTGCACGTGGTCGCCGAGCGCTACGGCACGGCGACCGCGCAGGCCACGGCCGACTACATGGAGTACCGGAGCGATGGCTGGAAGCACGCGCCGGACTGAGCGGCAGCGGCGCGCACGGCCGCCCGTGCGCACGGTCGGGATCGTGGCGTTCCCCGACGTCATGGCGCTCGACCTGGTCGGCCCGTTGGACGCGTTCGCCGCGGCACGCGATGGCGACGGCGCGCCGCGTTACCGCTGCCGCATCCTCGGCGTCGGCGCCGGCCCGTTCGCCACCGAGTCGGGGCTCAGGCTGCTCGCGCACGCCCCGCTCGCGCACTCCGGCCCGCTGGACACGATCGTCGTACCGGGCGGCGCCGGGCTGCGCCGGCCGCGCACGCTGGCGCGCGTCTCGACGTGGCTGCGGCAGCACGCCCCTCGCTGCCGCCGCGTGGTCTCGGTGTGCACCGGCATCCACGCGCTCGCCGCGAGCGGCCTGCTCGACGGCCGTCGCGCCACGACGCACTGGCAACACGCGGCCGAGGTGGCGCGCGCCCACCCGGCCATCCGCCTCGACACCGACGCGCTGTTCGTCAAGGCCGGCCGCTACTACACCTCGGCGGGCGTGACGGCCGGCATCGACCTCGCGCTCGCGCTGATCGAGGACGACCTCGGCCACGCGGCCGCGATGCGCGTCGCGCGCTACCTGGTCGTGCACCTGTGCCGCGCGGGCGGCCAGGCCCAGTACTCCGAGCCCCTGCGCGCGCAGGCCGACGCGGGCGCGCGTTTCGCCGAGCTGATCGCGTGGATGCACGATCACCTCGCGGCCGACCTGTCGGTCGCCGTGCTCGCCGATCGCGCCTGCCTGTCGCCGCGGCATTTCGCGCGCCGCTTCCGCGACGACTACGGCATGACGCCCGGCGCGTTCGTCGAACGCCTGCGCCTCGATGCCGCGCGCCAGCGCCTGGTCACCGGCGAGCGCCCGATCGGCGAGATCGCCGGCGCCGTCGGGTTCGACAGCGCCGACGTCTTCCGCCGCGCCTTTCAGCGCCGCATCGGCGTGGCGCCGCACGCGTACCGGCGGCGCTTCCGCACGAACGACGCGGCCGGCGCCGGCTGAACCCGTACCGTCGGCCGCGCCTCTGCCTGACCCGGGTCAAGGCGCGGGGCGCCGCGCGCGCGCATGCTGCGTGCACGCCCTCGCAGGAGAAGTCGTGTGCAGTACCGGATCGGCAACCACGGCGGCACGTTCCACGTCGATGCGATCGAGCGCGAGCTGCTGCGCGAGGACGCGTCCGCGCTCGTCGATGCCGACGCGCGCCACGCCACGCTGCGCGTCGCGACCCAGCTCGACGAAGCCGGGCTGCGCGCGGCGCTCGAGCGCGCCGGCCATCCGGTGGCCGGCCTCGCGATCGTGCGCACGGACGAGGGCTGCTGCGGCGGCTGCGGCGGCTGAAGCGCCGTGATCGCGTACTACGCGCAGGTGAAGTGGCTGCACGTGGCCTGCGTGCTCGCGTCCGGCCTGCTGTTCGCGCTGCGCGGCGTGCTCGTGCTGGCCGGCAGGTCCGGGATCGCGATGCACCCGGCGGTCCGTTATGCGTCCTACACGATCGACACCGTACTGCTGACGGCCGCGCTGATGCTCGCGACCATGCTCAGGGCCTATCCGTTCGCGCAGGGCTGGTTGACGGCGAAGGTCGTTTTGCTCATCGTCTACATCGGCCTGGGCACGTTCGCGCTGAAACGCGCGCGCACGCAACGCGGACGTGCCTGCGCCTACGTGGCTGCGCTCGCCACGTTCCTCGCGATCGTCGGCATCGCGCGCGCCCATCACGTGCTCGGCTGGCTGCAGTTCCTGCGCGCGCCCTGAGAGTTCGTCGCATCCTTGACCCACGTCAGGGTCGCTGCGGCGCGGCCTGCGCAGACTCTCCCCATCCAGCCTGTCGGCACAGGAGCCGGCCATGAAGATTCGCGCAACGCTCGTCACTGCCCTCGCCCTCGCGCTCGGACTCGCCGGATGCGGCGATCCGAGCGCCGGCTACAAGGAACGCAAGGCCTCGGAGGCCGCCACCGAAGCGGCAGCCGCGGCCGCGAAGGACGGCACCGGCGGCTCGGCGAAAGGCGACTTCGGTCCGCCGCAGGGCGAGCCGATCAAGGCCGTGCTGACGTCGCCGCCGCAGGTGCCGCCGCCGACCAACCGCAACTACCCCGCGAAGGTGATCGTCGAGCTCGAAGTGCGCGAGCTCGAGCTGCCGATCGCGGAAGGCGTCACGTACACGTTCTGGACCTTCGGCGGCACCGTGCCCGGCTCGTTCATCCGCGTGCGCCAGGGCGACACGGTGGAGTTCCACCTGATGAACCACCCCGACTCGAAGATGCCGCACAACATCGACCTGCACGGCGTCACCGGTCCCGGCGGCGGCGCGGCCTCGAGCTTCACGGCGCCGGGCCACCAGTCGCAGTTCACGTTCAAGGCGCTGAACCAGGGCCTGTTCGTTTACCACTGCGCGACGGCGCCGGTCGGCATGCACGTCGCGAACGGCATGTACGGCCTGATCCTCATCGAGCCGCCGGAAGGCATGCCGACGGTGGACCACGAGTACTACGTGATGCAGGGCGACTTCTACACGGTCGGCAAGTACCGCGAGAAGGGCCTGCAGCCGTTCGACATGCAGAAGGCGATCGACGAGAACCCGACCTACGTGCTGTTCAACGGCAAGGAAGGCTCGCTGACCGGCGACAACGCGCTGAAGGCGAACGTCGGCGAGACCGTGCGCCTGTTCGTCGGCGACGGCGGCCCGAACCTCGTGTCGAGCTTCCACGTGATCGGCGAGATCTTCGACAAGGTCTGGTTCGAGGGCGGCACGCGCTTCCAGGAAAACGTGCAGACCACGCTGATCCCGGCCGGCGGCTCGGCGATCATGGACTTCCGGATGGAAGTGCCGGGCACCTACATCCTCGTCGACCACTCGATCTTCCGCGCGTTCAACAAGGGTGCGATCGCCATGCTCAAGGCCGAAGGCCCGGAGAACAAGGCGATCTACTCGGGCAAGGAAGTCGACGAGTCGTACCTCGGCGACGTCGGCCAGGCGAACATGGCGGAAGTCGGCGAGGCAGCGCGCGCGAAGGCCGAAGGCACGCTCACGCAGGCGCAGCAGGTCGCCGCGGGCGGCAAGCTGTTCACGGGTACGTGCTCGGTCTGCCACCAGGGCAACGGCGAAGGCCTGCCGGGCGTGTTCCCGCCGCTGGCGAAGTCGGACTACATCAAGGCCGATCCGAAGCGCGTGGTGGACGCGATCCTGCACGGCGTGACGGGCGCCATCAAGGTGAACGGCCAGGACTACAACTCGGTGATGCCGCCGATGAGCCAGCTCACCGACGACGAGGTCGCGAACATCGCCACGTTCGTGCTGAACAACTGGGGCAACCCGGGCGGCCGCGTGAGCAAGGAAGAAGTCTCGGCGAACCGCGCGAGCACGCCGCCCGCGCAGGGCGCGGCGCATTGATCGCGATCCTGCCGCTGCTGGCCGCGCTGGCGTCGCCGGGAGGCGAGGCCGGCGCGGTCGCGTCCTACGTCGCGATTCCCGCCACCAGTTTCCGCAGCGTGCTCCCACCGGACGGCAAGGACGCCGATGCGCGGGTCGACGCGTACATGCTGCGGGCGGAGCCCGTGACGAACGCGGAGTTCCTCGCGTTCGTCACGGCGCATCCGCAATGGCGCCGCGACCGCGTCGCGCGCGTATTCGCCGACGTCAGCTACCTCGCGCACTGGCCCGCGGCCGCCCAGCTGGCCGACGGCCAGGCGCGCCAGCCGGTCACGCAGGTGTCGTGGTTCGCGGCGCAGGCCTACTGCGAGGCCGAGGACGCGCGCCTGCCCACGTGGCACGAATGGGAGCTCGTGGCGGCCGCCGACGAGACGCGGCGCGACGCGCGCGACGATCCCGCGTGGCGCGAGCGCATCCTCGCCTGGTACAGCCGCTCGTCCGCGACGGCGCTCCCGGCAGTCGGCGCGCAGCCGGCGAACGCGTGGGGGACACGCGACATGCACGGCCTGGTCTGGGAGTGGGTGGAAGACTACGCCGCCATGATGGTGAGCGGCGACAATCGCGAGCAGGGCGACCCCGACCTGCTGAAATTCTGCGGCGCCGGCTCGATCAACGTGGCCGACCGCGAAAACTACGCCGTGCTCATGCGCACGGCCATGCTGTCCTCGCTCGCCGCCTCGGACACCACACGCAACCTCGGTTTCCGCTGCGCACGCGATCGCCGGGAGAAATCGCAATGATTCGCCGCTCGTTCCTAGCGCTGTTCGCCACGCTGCTGCTCGCCGCTGCCGCAGGCGCCGCGCCCGCGCCGTTGCCGGGCGATTCCGTCTACCAGCTCGATGTCGTGCTGCACGACCAGGATGGCCGCGAGCTGCGTTTCCCGTCGCTCGCCGGCTCGCCGCGCGTGGTGACCATGTTCTATGCCAACTGCCCGTACGTCTGCCCGATGATCATCGATGCGCTCAAGCGCACCGAGCACGGGCTCGATGCGCCCGCGCGCGCGCGCTTCCACGCGCTGCTGGTCACGCTCGACCCGGAGCGCGACGACGTGGCGGCGCTGCGCTCGGTGGCCGACAAGCGCAAGCTCGACGCGGCGCACTTCACGCTCGTGCGCAGCGAGGCGCATGACGTGCGCAAGCTCGCGGCGTTGCTCGGCATCCAGTATCGCCAGCTCGAGAACCGCGACTTCAACCACTCCAGCGCGCTCGTGCTGCTGGACGCGGAGGGTCGCGTGCTCGCGCGCTCCAGCCGGATCGGCGAGGCCGACCCGGAATTCGTGGCGGCGGTGCAGGCGGCGCTCGCGCCGCGCTGACCGTACGCCCGGTATTCCGGCGCCGCGTAACGATTCGAAACAACCGCGGACGCTACCGTCGGTAAGCTGCGTGAGCCGGGCTCGTCCTTCGCCCGACTCACCGGAATCGACGCATGGAACGCTCCCGGCCCGAGCCGACGGCGCGCCGCACCCGCCTGCCCCTGCCACCGCCCGTCGCCGTGGGCTTCCTGCTCGCGATCGTGACGGTCGGCATCATGGCGCTCGTGATGGAAGGCGCGATGCGCTCGCGCGCGATCGTCGCGACGCGCCTGGTGCAATCGGGCGAGGTCGTGCAGCGCCTCGAGCGCATCGACGCGCTCGTGCGCACCGCGGAATCCGGGCAACGCGGCTTCCTGCTCGTGGGTCGCGACTCGTACCTCGGGGATTACGATGCCGCGCTCGCACAGCTGCCCGTCGAGCTCGCGGCATTGCGAACGCTGTTGGCCGGCACGCCGGACAGGCTCGACCCGCTCACCGCGCTGGAGAGCGGCCTGCGCGAGAAACAGGCCGAGCTCGACCAGACGCTGAAGCAGGCGCGGGCCGGCGATCGCGACGGGGCGCTCGCGCTCGTGGCGACCGATCGCGGCCGGATGGTGATGGAGCGCGTGAAGACGCAGCTCGGCGTGCTGCGCGACGCCGTCCAGCGCGACCTGGATGCCGACCAGGCCGAATGGAAGCGCACGGTCGACGATTCCATGACCGTGCTGTGGACCGGTTGCATCGTGCTCGCCGTGCTCGTGCTGCTCAATGCCGTGCTCAGCTCGCGCGACTTCCGCGCGCGCGAGGCGCTCGCATGGGTGCGCGCCGGGCAGTCCGGGCTGTCGGAGCGCATGTCCGGCGACCTGCGCGAAGAGGTGCTGGGCGAGCGCGCGCTGGAGTTCCTCGCGCGCTACCTCGGTGCCGCCGTCGGCGCCGTGAACGTGGTCGATCCCGAGGGGTTCCGCCGCGTGGCGGGCTACGCGCTCGGCGACGCGCCCGACGCCCACGTCGGTGCGGTGGCGGCGCAGGCCGCGCGCGAGCGACGCGCGCTCCGGTTAACGAACGTTCCGCAGGGCCACCTGCGCATCGAGTCGGCGACGGTGTCCGCCGCGCCGGCCGAGGTGCTCGTCGCGCCGGCGCTTGCCGACGGCCGCGTCGAAGCCGTCATCGAGCTGGGCTTCCTGCGCCCGGTCGACGCGCACGACCTCGAGCTGCTGGACCGCAGCGCGGAATCGCTCGGCGTGGCCGTGCGCTCGGCGCGCGACCGCACGCGGCTCGAAGCGCTGCTCGAGGAAACGCAACGGCAGGCCGAAGAGCTGCAGGCGCAGCAGGAAGAGCTGCGCGTGAGCAACGAGGAGCTCGAGGAGCAGGGCCGCGCACTGCAGGCGTCGCAGGCCGCGCTCGAGGCGCAGCAGGTCGAGCTGCAGCAGACGAACACGCAGCTCGAGGAGCAGGCGAGCATGCTCGAGGCGCAGCGCGACGAGGTCACGCGCACGCAGTCCACGCTGATCGAGAAGGCCGCCGAGCTGGAGCGCGCGAGCCAGTACAAGAACGAGTTCCTGGCCAACATGAGCCACGAGCTGCGCACGCCGCTCAACTCCACGCTGATCCTCGCGAAGCTGCTGTCCGACAACGCGCACGGCAACCTAACGGCCGAGCAGGTGGATTACGCGCGCACCATCGTGGGCGCCGGCAACGACCTGCTCGCGCTGATCAACGACATCCTCGACCTCGCGAAGATCGAGTCCGGCAAGGTCGAGCTGCTGCCGCAGGACGTCGCGCTGGACGCGTTGCTCGATTCGCTCGACAAGGGCTTCCGCGCCGTCGCCGGGCAGAAGGGCCTGGACTTCCGCATCGAGCGCGACGGCGATGCGCCGGCGCTGCTGGAGACCGACCCGCAGCGGCTCGCGCAGGTGCTGCGCAACCTGCTGTCGAACGCGCTCAAGTTCACCGAGTCCGGCGAAGTCGTCACGCGCGTCGGCGCGCATCCCGGCGGGTGCATCGCGTTCACCGTGCGCGACACCGGCATCGGCATCCCCGAGGACAAGCAGGAGATCATCTTCGAGGCGTTCCGGCAGGCCGACGGCAGCACGCATCGGCGCTACGGCGGCACCGGCCTCGGGCTCTCCATCTCGCGCGACCTCGCACGCCTGCTCGGCGGCTCGCTGACCGTCCGCAGCGCGCTCGGCCGCGGCAGCGAATTCACCCTCGTGTTGCCGGTGCGCATCGGGCAGGCGGCGAAGTCGGCCGCCGAGCCGGTGTCTGCCCCCTCCCTCCCCGCGCCCGCACCCGCACCCGCCGCGCGGCCCGTGGCGCCGGTCGTCGCGCCGACGGCGGCCGCGCCGGCGCTGCCGCCGATCGAGGACGATCGCGAGCGGCTCGGCGCGAGCGCGCGCCGCCTGCTCGTGGTCGAGGACGACCTGCGCTTCGCCGCGATCCTGCGCGACCTCGCGCGCGAGTCGGGCTTCGGCGTGGTGGTCGCCGCGACGGCGCACGACGGCCTCGCCGCGGCGGCGCAGTACTCGCCGCACGCGATCCTGCTCGACGTCAACCTGCCGGACTTTTCCGGCCTCGGCGTGCTCGAGCGACTGAAGCGCGACCCGCGCACACGGCACGTGCCCGTGCACGTGCTGTCGGTCGGCGACCACGTGCAGGAGGCGCGCGAGCGCGGCGCCGTCGGTTTCGCGCTGAAGCCGGTGCAGCGCGAGCAGGTGCTCGAGGCGCTGCGCCGCGTCGAGAAGGAGCTCGCTTCGCGCGCGCGCCGCATCCTCGTGGTCGAGGACGACGAGCGCCAGCGCGAGAGCATCCGCCGCCTGCTCGACGCCCCGGACGTCGAGATCGTCGGCGCCGGCACCGCGGGCGACGCGCTGCGCCGCCTCGCCGAGACGACGTTCGACTGCATGGTGATGGACCTGAGCCTGCCCGACATGAGCGGCTACGAGCTGCTCGAGCGGATGTCGGCCGGCCAGGACCTCGCGTTCCCGCCGGTCATCGTCTACACCGGGCGCTCGCTCACGCGCGACGAGGAGCAGTCGTTGCGCCGCTTCTCGCGCTCGATCATCGTGAAGGGCGCGCGCTCGCCCGAGCGGCTGCTCGACGAGGTCACGTTGTTCCTGCACTCGGTCGAATCGCGCCTGCCGGCCGAGAGCCAGCGCCTGCTGCGCACCGTGCGCGATCGCGACGAGGTGCTCGAAGGCCGCAGCGTGCTCGTGGTCGAGGACGACGTGCGCAACATATTCGCGCTGTCGCGCGTGCTCGAGCCGAAGGGGCTGCGGCTGACCATCGCCCGCAACGGGCGCGAGGCGCTCGAGGCGCTCGAGCGGGCCGACTCCGGCGACCCGATCGACCTCGTGCTCATGGACATCATGATGCCCGAGATGGACGGGCTGACCGCGATGCGCGAGATCCGCAAGCGCCCGTCGTGGGCGAAGCTGCCGATCATCGCGCTGACCGCGAAGGCGATGCGCGACGACCAGGAGAAGTGCATCGCGGCCGGGGCGAACGATTACATCGCCAAGCCGCTCGACGTCGACAAGCTCGTGTCGCTGGTGCGCGTGTGGATGCCGAAGTAGCCCGCTCGGCGCGTACGCGCGACATCGAGCTCAAGCTGCTGCTCGATGCGATCTACCTGCGCTACCACTACGACTTCCGCTCGTATGCCGTTGCGTCGCTGCGGCGGCGGATGACCGCGGCGCTCGCGCGTTTCGGTTGCGAGACCGTCTCGCAGCTGCAGGAGCGGCTGCTGCACGACCCGACCACGTTCCCGCAGCTGCTCGACTACCTCACCGTGCAGGTCAGCGAGATGTTCCGCGACCCGGCGTACTTCCTCGCGCTGCGCGAGCGCGTCGTGCCGCTGCTGCGCACGTATCCGTCGCTGAAGGTCTGGGTGGCCGGCTGCAGCACGGGCGAGGAAGCGTATTCGCTCGCGATCCTGCTGCGCGAGGAAGGCCTCGCGTCGCGCACGCAGATCTATGCGACCGACATCAACCCGCATGCGTTGCGCCGCGCGGAAGCGGGCATCTACGAGCTTGACCGCATCGCGCTGTTCACCGAGAACCACCGTCGGAGCGGCGGCAAGTCGTCGTTCTCGGACTGGTACACCGCCGGCTACGGCCGCGCCGTGCTGGACCGCGAGCTGCGCCGGCAGATCGTGTTTTCCGACCACAGCCTCGCGACCGACACGGTGTTCGCCGAAGTGCAGCTGGTGTCGTGCCGCAACGTGCTCATCTACTTCAACCGCCCGCTGCAGGACCGCGCGCTCGGCCTGTTCCGCGAGGCGCTCTGCCCGCGCGGCTTCCTCGGCGTGGGCGCGCGCGAGTCGTTGCGCTTCTCGGCGCACGGGCATGCGTTCGAGGACGTGGCGCGCGACGAGCGCATCTTCCGCAAGCGTGCCGGCGCATGAGCGAACGCGCGCTGGCGGTGGACGCGGTGGTGATCGGCGGCTCGGCCGGCGTCGTGCAGGTGCTGCTGCACGAGCTGCTGCCCGCGCTGCCCGCGGCGCTCGCGGCACCGGTCTTCATCGTCGTGCACGTGCCGCGCGACCGGCCGACGCTGCTTCCGCAGCTATTCCGCGAGCGCAGCGCCGTGCCACTGCTGGAAGCCGAGGACAAGATGCCGATCAAGCCCGGTTGCGTGTACCTTGCGCCGCCCGACTACCACCTGCTCGTCGACGACGGGCCGCAGCTCGCGCTGTCGGCGGACGAGCCGATCCAGTTCTCTCGCCCGTCGATCGACGCGCTGTTCGAGTCCGCGGCCGACTGGTACGGCGAGCGGCTGCTCGGCATCGTGCTCACGGGCGCGAGCAGCGACGGTGCGCAAGGCCTGCGCGCGGTGCGCGACGCGGGCGGCATGGCGGTGGTCGAGGACCCCGACACCGCCGCCACGCCCTACATGCCGAGCGCGGCGCGCGCGCTCGTGCCCGACGCGACGGTGCTCTCGCGCGAACGAATCGCCGCGCTGCTCGCGCGGCTGCCGGTGTCGAAGCCATGAACGAATCCGCGAACCTCGATCCAACCCTAGCCGACGGGCCCGTGAAGTGCCTGCTGGTCGACGACGTCGCCGACAACCTCACGGTGCTGTCGGCGCTGCTCGCGCAGGACGGCGTCGAGCTGTTCCGGGCGACGTCCGGGCGCGAGGCGCTCGAGCTCGTGCTGCTGCACGACTTCGCGCTCGCCATCCTCGACGTGCAGATGCCCGAGATGGACGGCTTCGAGCTGGCCGAGCTGATGCGCGGCAGCGTGCGCGCGCGCAACGTGCCGATCATCTTCGTCACCGCCGGCCTGCGCGACCCGCAGCGCGTGTTCAAGGGCTACGACAGCGGCGCCGTCGATTTCCTGCACAAGCCGGTCGACGCGCACCTGATGCGCAGCAAGGCGCAGGTGTTCTTCGAGCTGTTCCGCCACCGCCAGCGCCTCGCGCGCGAGCTGGCCGAGCGCACCGAGACGCTGCGCCTGAACGAGATGTTCGTCGCGGTGCTCGGGCACGACCTGCGCAGCCCGCTGAGCGCGATCGTCACGGGCGCCTCGATACTGAAGCGGCATGCCGATCCGCACGTCGCGCAGCTCTCCGCGCGCATCCTCGGCAGCAGCCTGCGCATGAGCCGCATGATCGACGACGTGCTCGACCTCGCGCGCGTCCGCCTCGGCGGCGGCATGCAGCTGCGCCGCGAGCCGGTCGACCTCGGCGCGCTGCTCGAGCGCGTCGTGGAAGAGCACGGCCGCGAGGGCGCGCAGCTCGAGCTCACCGCGCTCGGCGACCTGCGCGGCGCGTGGGACGCCGACCGCATGGCGCAGGTCGCGTCGAACCTCGTCGGCAATGCGCTGGAGCACGGCGAGTCGGCCGCGCCCGTGCGCATCACGGTGGACGGGCGGCGCCCCGACGTGGTCGACCTGTCGGTCGCGAACGCGGGCAGCATCCCCGGCGAGATCCTGCCGCACATCTTCGACCCGTTCCGCAGCGCGCGCGACGACGCGCGCCGGCGCGACGGCCTCGGGCTCGGCCTCTACATCGTCCAGCAGATCGTGCACGCGCACAGCGGCCGCATCGAGGTGCGCCACCCGGAGCCGAACCTCGTCGAGTTCCGCGTCGCCGTGCCGCGCTCGACCGACGCCTGACGGCGTCAGCGCGGCGCCGCCGCCGTTCCGCGCAGGCGTGCACGCTCGGCGTACAGCGCCGCGTCCGCGCGCGCGAGCGTGGCCGCGAACGGCTCCGCCGCGTGGCGCACGGCGGCGCCGACGCTGAGGCTGCAGGGCAGGTTGCCCGGCGCGCCGTCGCGGATGCGCGCGGCCAGCGCGGGCGCGGTCGCCGCGGCGGCGCCCTCGAGCAGCACCAGGAACTCGTCGCCGCCGGTCCGCACGACCGCGTCCTCGCGCCGTGCCTGGTCGCGCAGCCAATGCGCGACCGCGACGAGCACCGCGTCGCCGCGCGCGTGGCCCTGCGTGTCGTTGATCGCCTTGAAGTGGTCGATGTCGACGACCACGCAACCCCAGCGCTCCCCCGGGCGCTCGTCGCCTTCGAACTGCTCGAGGAACCGGCGGTTGTGCACGCCGGTCAGTGCGTCCGTCATCGTCTCCGCCCGCAGCCGTTGCTGCTGCCGCAGCTCGCTCGTCACGTCCTGGGCGTGGCCCACGACGAACGCCGCGCGGTTCGGTTCGCGGAACAGGCGGTTGCGATAGCGCCAGGTGCATGCCGAGCCGTCGCGCCGCAGCAGCGTGACGAGACCTTCGTCCGCACCGTGCGCGACGATGCGCGCGAGGTAGCGCGCGACGAGCGGCCGATGCGCCGCCGGCACGAGCTCGACGAGCGTACGGCCCTCCAGCTCGGCCGGCTCGTAGCCGAGCGTGCTCGCGGCGGCCGGGTTCACGGCGCGCAGTCGTCCGTCCAGGTCGTGCTCGCAGATCAGCCCCAGGCTGCCTTCGAACAACATGCGGTAGCGCTGCTCGCGCGAGCGCAGCGAAGCGTCGTGGCGACGCAGCGCGCGCAGCCCGAGCGCGACGATCGCGGCACAACCGAGCAGCGCGAGCGCCAGCCCGGTCGCCCACGCGCGCACCAGCCCGCGCGACGGCGCAGTCGCTTCGTCGAGCGACTGGCTCACGAGCACGGCGACCGGCTGCGCTTGCGACTGGGCGAGCGCGCCGATCTCGGCCCGCCCGGTGGTGGGCGCGAAGAACGACGAGCTCGTCGCATCGCGGCCCGACGCGAGCGCGTCGAGTACCCACGGTGCGTTGAGACGCCGGCCGCGCCGATGCGCGTCGGTGCTGGACAGCACGTCGCCGTCGCGCGCGAGCAGCGTCACCGCGCCGGTCCGGCCGAAGCCGCGCGCGGCGAGCGCCTCCGCGACGCGCGCGAACGACAGCAGGCCGCGTACCTCGCCGAGCGTGCGTCCGTCGGCGTCGCGTACCGGCGCGGCGACCGCGAGCGCGGGGGTGCCGTCGGGCAGCCGGACGAATGCGCCGGCCCACCAGCCGGCGAACATCGGCGCGCTGCCGTGCGGCGCGACGGCGACGACGCGGCCGTCGGCGGCGACGATCGCCACGGCCGCGTGCAGCAGCGTGCTGCTCATCAGGCCGTCGATCACCGCCGCGGCCTCGCTCGCGGCGCCGCCCTCGAGCGCCACGCGCGGTCCCGGTTGCAATGCGACGGCGCGCATCGCGGCCTGGCCCCACGACACGGCCATCGCCACCTGCGACATCACCGCGCGCGCGAACATCAGCCGCGTCTCGAGCAATTGCGCCGCGTGCAGCTGGCGCGACTCGTTCAGCGCGAGGCCGCCGAGCACGAACGGCGCGGGCAGCGCGGCGAGTGCCGTCGCGGCGAGCGCGCGCGTGCGCCAGCGTGGCGCCGCGTACGGTGCATCGGCGACGGTCGCGGCGGGGAACGAGCGCATGGAGGATCCTCCTTGTCGCAAGATGCCCGGACCGGACAGCGCTGCATTGAGGGAGGTCAATCCGACCGGCCGGGGGGACCGGCGGTCGCGACGCGCCGCTCAGCCGCGGCGCGCGATGCCCATGCGGCGAAGCGTGTCGTCGCGGAAGACGATGTGATGGACGAGCGCGGCGGCCGCGTGCAGGCCGATGAGCGCATAGCCGATGTTCGCGAGCAGCTCGTGCAATTCCTCCAGCCGATGCGCGAGCGCGCGATCCGTCGCGATCAGCGGCGGCCAGTCGATGCCGAGGAACGCCACGCCGCGGCCTTCCGCACCGAGCATCAGCCAGCCGAGCAGCGGCAGCGCGAGGAGCAGCGCGTACAGGCAGGCATGCAGCGCAGCGGCGGCCGCGCGCACGGCGAGCCCCGGTGCGGGCACGATCGGCGGCGCGCCATGCGCCCAGCGCAGGGCCAGGCGCAGCGCGGTGAGCAGGAACACCAGCGTGCCCAGCTGCACGTGCGCCGCGCGCATGAGCGTGCGCACGCCGCTGCCGCGCGGCGCGAACCCGCGCAGCTCCATGCAGGCATAGACCAGCGCCACGAGGGCGAGCGTCGTCCAGTGCAGCACGACGAGGGAACGGTGGTAACGGTCGGCGGCCATGGTGGCAGCATGCCGTACGCGCGCGACGCGCGACTTGTCCTGGATCAAGTTCGCCGCGGTTCCGCCGCAGGGGGAGCGACCGGGCGCAGCGGGCGCGAGTCGGCGCGCCCGTGCGACCGGCCGCTCCCGTGGTCGTCAGCCCTGCAGGTAACGTTCCGCGACCGCGCGGTCCGCGAACAGCCGGTGCTCGATGCCGCGCAGCGCGGCGTTGCTGTTGTAGAACTCGAGGTCGATGTCGTAGTCGGGATAGACCACCGCGCAGCGAAAGCGGTCTGATCCGAAGTCCTGCAGCGACAGCAGGACCTGCATCAGCACGACCGGCGGCGCGCGCCGCCCGGGCTCGCGCAGCAGGAGCACGCGGTCGGCGCCGCCGTCGAGCAGCTGGCGCGTGACCCGGCGCAGCTCGCCGAGCAGTTGGCCGACGTCGTTGAAATCGCCGGCCAGGTGGACGGTCGCCTGGCGCCCGTCGCGTTCGATCTGGATGTCGTAGGTGGCCATGGCCTCGAGCTGTGCCGGAAGCGGCATTCCTCCCGCTGTGCGTTTGAGCCTGGTCAATGTGGCCGCGCCGGGCTGGCGTAGCGTCCGGGAAGGCGACTCGCCGGAGCGCAACCATGAAGCGACTGCAGGGCAAGGTGGTGGTGGTGACGGGTGCGGGCAAGGGCATCGGCCTCGCCTGCGCGTGGCGCATGGCCGGCGAGGGCGCCGACGTGGTGCTTGCCGACGTCGACGACGCGGCGGGCTCTGCCGTCGTGCGCGAGATGGCGGCCGCCGAGCTGTCGGTGCGCTGGGTGCGCTGCGACGTGGCGCGCGAAGCGGACGTGGCCGCGCTGATGCAGGCGACGGTCGATGCATTCGGCCGGCTCGACGTGGTCGTGAACAATGCCGGCATCGCCGGCCCCGACAAGCCGACGCACGAATTGACGGAAGCGGAATGGGACCGCGTGCAGGCGGTCAACGTGAAGGGCGTGTTCTTCGCGACCAAGCATGCGATCCCGCACCTGCGCCGCGCGGGCGGCGGCAGCATCGTGAACCTGTCGTCGATCTACGGCCTGGTGGGCGCGCCGGACGTCCCGCCGTACCACGCGTCGAAGGGCGCGGTGCGGCTGATGACGAAGACCGACGCGCTGCTGTACGCGGCCGATCGCATCCGCGTGAATTCGATCCACCCCGGGTTCATCTGGACGCCGATGGTGGACGGCTTCCTCGCCGCGCACGGGCCCGTGACCGAGCAGGCGAAGGCCGCGGTCGGCGCGTTGCACCCGCTCGGCCACATGGGCGAGCCGGACGACATCGCCTGGGCCGTGGTCTACCTCGCGAGCGACGAGGCGAAGTTCGTCACCGGCGCGGAGCTGGTGGTGGACGGCGGCTACACCTGCCGCTGAGGCGATTCGTCGACGATGCGCAGCTCGATCGGCACGCGGGCGAGCCGCGCGAGCGCCGCGTGGCGCTGGCGCAGGTCACGGCGCTCGTAGATCAACGCTTCGACCGGCCGCCACAGCGCAACCCAGCCGAGGATCAGCAGGCCCTCGGCGAGCACCGCCACGATGCGCGCCGGATCCGCGAACGGCAGCAACACCTCGCGCAGCGCGAGCGCCGCGAGCAGCGCGATCGTGCCGCCGACCATCGCGCGACGCCCCAGGCGCATGCGCAGGCGGTAGCGTCGCTCGGCCAGTGCAGCACGCCGAGCTTGCGTACGCAGAGCACGTCGAGCGGCGCGCCCAGCGCGGACGCGCGCGGTGGGCCCAGACTAGGCGGCGGCCGGCGCGACGAATTGACCGGCGTCAAGGCGGCGGCGGCCGCGCGCGCGATGATGCCGGCAGGCACGGTGGAGAACCGACATGACGCGCAAGCAACTGATCGACGACTGGCTGGCGCAACGGCTCGAGACGCTCCGTCCGGGCTGGCGCGGCCGGCTGTTGCTGACGGTGCCGGAAGAGGTGTCGTTCGAGCACGCGCACGACGAGCTGGTGGGCACGGTCGAAGGCGATCCGCAGCTGGAG
The DNA here is from genome assembly GCA_937996755.1 of uncultured Pseudomonadota bacterium. Taxonomy (GTDB): domain Bacteria; phylum Pseudomonadota; class Gammaproteobacteria; order Xanthomonadales; family Ahniellaceae; genus CALKUS01. The sequence continues at coordinate 39,976 of CALKUS010000053.1, forward strand.
CGCGATACCGACAGCGGCGAGCTGCTGGATGCGGAGATCACGTTCTGCACCAACTGGCGCGACGGCGCGTTCGTGCCGATGGCCGGCGAGACGCGCGTCACGATCTGCCTGTCGCAGGTCGAGGACATGCAGCCGCTGTGAACGCGGCGTAGCCGCTGCACCGACCGCGAAAACGCGCGAGGATGGCGCCATGGCTCCCACCCTGACGTTCCTCGGCGCGAATGCCACGGTCACCGGCAGCCGCCACCTCGTCGAGCACGAGGGCCGGCGCATGCTGGTGGATTGCGGCATGTTCCAGGGTTACAAGCAGCTGCGGCTGCGCAACTGGGCCGCGCCGCCGTTCGACCCGCGCACGCTGGATGCCGTCGTGCTCACGCACGCGCACATCGACCATTCCGGCTGGCTGCCGCGGCTCGTGGCGCTCGGCTTCCGCGGGCCGATCCACGCGACTGCGGGCACGGCCGACCTCTGCGGCATCCTGCTGCCCGATGCCGCGCGGCTGCAGGAAGAAGACGCGCAGTTCGCCAACCAGGGCGGCTTCTCGCGCCACCATCCGGCGCTGCCGCTCTACACCGAAGCCGACGCGCGCGCGTGCCTCACGCAGCTGCGCGTCGTGGACTTCGGCCGGCCGTTCGCGCCGCTGCCCGGGCTCACGGCGACGCTGCAGCGCGCCGGGCACCTGCTCGGTGCCGCGTCGGTGCGACTCGCGCACGAAGGCGGCGCCGTGCTGTTCAGCGGCGACCTCGGGCGGCGCAACGACCCGATCATGCCGGCGCCCGCGCCGGTGGACGGCGCCGACGTGATCGTCGTGGAGTCCACCTACGGCGACCGCACGCATCCGACGCTGTCGCCCGAAGACGAGCTCGCGCCGGTGCTCGCGCGCGTCGCGGCGCGCGGCGGCATCGCCGTGGTGCCGACGTTCGCGGTCGGTCGCGCGCAGGCGCTGCTGCTGACGCTCGCGCGGCTCAAGGCCGCGCAGCGCATTCCCGACGTGCCCGTGTACCTCGACAGCCCGATGGCGGTGGACGCCACCGGACTGTACCTGCGGCATCGCGCCGAGCATCGCCTGGACGAGGCGCAGTGCGCGCAGATGCGCGACGCCGCCGTGCTCGTGCGCGATGCGGATACGTCGCGCGCGCTGGTGCGCCGGCGCGGGCCGATGATCGTGCTGGCCGCGAGCGGCATGGCCACGGGCGGGCGCGTGCTGCACCACCTCGCGGCGCATGCCGGCGAACCGCGCAACGCGATCGTCCTCACCGGCTACCAGGCCGGCGGCACGCGCGGGGCGTCGCTCGCGTCGGGAGCGCGCAGCTTGCGCATACACGGGCGCGACGTCGACGTGCGCGCCGAGGTGGTCCAGGTGGGTGCATTGTCGGCGCATGCCGACGCGGACGAGCTGCTCGCGTGGCTCGCCACGGCGTCGCGGCCGCCGCGGCTGGTGGCCGTGACGCACGGCGAGCCGGAGGCCGCGGAGGCATTGCGCCGGCGCATCGTCCACGAGCTGGGCTGGGACGCGACCGTGCCGGAGTTCGCGTCCACGCTGGACCTGGGGGGCGAGGCGTCGGCCGGGTCGCTCCGCTGACCTATACTCGTCGCGGATCGATCGCTTGCGGGTGCCCATGGTCTCGAGTCCGGAGCCCGGAGCTGCGCACCTGCTCGTCGTCGACGACGAGGACGACGTGCGCGAGCTGCTCCGGCGCTATTTCGAGGGACAGCGCTTCCGCGTCAGTGGCGCGGCGGACGGTGCCGCGCTGCGCGCTGCGATCGCGGCCGGCGGCGTCGACCTCGTGCTGCTCGACCTCGGGCTGCCCGGCGAGGACGGGCTCGCGCTCATGCACTGGTTGCGCGAGCACTGGCGCGGGCCGGTGGTCATCGTGACCGGCCGCGGCGACACCGTCGATCGCGTGGTCGGCCTCGAGCTCGGCGCGGACGACTACGTGACCAAGCCGTTCGAGCTGCGCGAGCTGCTCGCACGCGTGCGCAGCGTCCTGCGCCGCAGCGCGCCGCCCGTGGCCGCGCCGGAACCCGCACGCGCCGCCGGCAACCGCCTCGCGTTCGCCGACCTCGTGCTCGACCTCGACGCGCGCGCGCTCCGCACGGCCGACGGCCGCGACGTCGCGTTGACGTCCGGCGAATTCGACCTGCTCGCGGTGCTCGCGGGCGCGCCGCAGCGCGTGTTGTCGCGCGACCAGCTGATGAGCGCGCTGCACGGGCGCGAGGCCGGTCCGTACGATCGCGCGATCGACGTGCAGGTGGCGCGGCTGCGCCGCAAGGTCGAAGCCGACCCCGACAACCCCGTGTTGATCAAGTCGGTGCGCGGCGCGGGTTACGTGTTCGCAGCGCCGGTGCGGCGCGCATGACGATGACCCCCGACCTCGAGCTCTATCGCGCGCTGTTCGACACCGCGCCCGATGCGATGATCGTCGCCGCGCGCGACGGCAGCATCGTGCTCGCCAACCCGCAGGCCGCGCGGCTGTTCGGCTACGACGGCATCGGCGACCTCGTCGGCGCGCCGGTGGAAATGCTGATGCCGGCCGAGGTGCACGCCGCGCATCGCCACCATCGCACACGCTACATGGACACGCCGCGCGTACGCCCGATGGGTGCCGGGCAGGAGCTCGTGGGGCGCCGCCGCGACGGCTCGCAGTTCCCGGTCGAGATCGCGCTCTCGCCGATCCGCACGAGCGACGCGTCGTACTTCGTCGCCTCGATCCGCGACATCTCGGAGACACAGCGCGCACGCCAGGCGCTCGCGCGCGCGCACTACGACACCGCGCTCGCGCAGGCCAGCCAGCTCGCGCTGCAGGCACCGCTCGAGAACACGCTGGAACGCGTGCCGCCGCTGCTCGCGGCGGCGCTCGACGTGGACGCCGTCGTGATCGTGTTCGGCTTCGGCGCGCGCGCCGAGCTCGCCGTGCGCGCGGCGCACGGGATCGCGCCGGCCGAGCTGGACGGCGTGCTGGACGCGTTGTCCGAGCTGTCGGCGGACGCGCCGCGCGGCACGTTGCCGCTCGCCCTCCCACCCGGATCGGGTTTCGCGTCGGGTCGCGCGGCGCGCCTGCTGGACGTGGCGCAGCCGATGGGCGCGGTCATCGCGCTGTCGCGATCGCCGCGCGAGCTCGACCGCGACGCGCGGCACTTCCTGCAGCAGGCCGCGGACGTGCTCGCTTCCACGACGCAGCGCCATCGCTCGCAGGAACAGCTTGCGCACGCGCAGCGGCTCGATGCCGTGGGCCAGCTCACCGGCGGCGTCGCGCACGATTTCAACAACCTGCTGACCGTGATCTCCGGCAACCTGCAGCTGCTGGAGGCGCAATTGCCGCCCGGTGGCGAGGAAGGCGAGGTGATCGCGAGCGCGCTGCGCGCGGTCGGCCGCGGCGCCGAGCTCACCCGCAAGCTGCTCGCGTTCGCGCGGCGGCAGCGCCTGTCGCCGCGCGCGATCGCGCCGCAGCAGCTGCTGGCCGACGTCGGACTCATGCTGCGCCGCACGCTGGGCGAGCAGGTCGACCTGTCGATCCAGTGCGCCGCGGACGTCGGCGCGGTCTATGCCGATCCCGCGCAGCTCGACACCGCGCTCGTCAATCTCGCGCTGAACGCGCGCGACGCGATGCCACGCGGTGGCCGCCTCGAGATCAGCGTGCGGCGAGAAACGTTCGAGGCGGCCGAGGACGTGGACACGCGGCCCGGCGACTACGTGGTCTTCGCGGTCGCCGACACCGGGCTCGGCATGTCGCCGGAAGTGCAGGCGCGCGCGTTCGAGCCGTTCTTCACGACGAAGGAGCACGGCAAGGGCAGCGGGCTCGGGCTGTCGATGGTCTACGGATTCGTGAAGCAGTCCGGCGGCCGGCTGGCGGTCGACAGCCGGCTCGGCTACGGCACGCGCATCGAGCTGTTCCTGCCCGGCGCCGCGTCGCCGGACGGCGCTGCGCCGGTGGCATCGAGCGGTGCCGCGCAGCGCGGCAACGAGCGCGTGCTCGTGGTCGAGGACGAGCCCGAAGTGCGCGGCATCGCGCTCGCGTTCCTGCGCTCGCTGGGCTATGCCACGGTCGCCGCGGCGAACGCCGACGATGCGCTCGCGCTGCTGCGCGCCGATGCGGCGATCGACGTCCTGTTCAGCGACGTCGTGCTCGGCTCCGGCGCGAATGGCGGCGAGCTCGCGCGCGCCGCGCAGGGCCTGCGGCCCGGCCTGCCGGTGCTGCTCACTTCGGGCTATGAACGGCCGGACGGCGCCGGCGGCGAGCTGCCCGGCGCGGAGTTCCCGCTGTTGCGCAAACCGTATCGGCGCGAGGAGCTCGCGGAAGCGTTGCGCCGCGTGCTCGGTGCGAGGCCCCAGGGCTGAGAGCGGCAGGCCGGTCGTGCCTTGGGGGGTCGGGGGAGCCGACCGGCTCGTGCGGGGAGCGGACGAGCCTGGACTCGATCGGTGGATCCTGCGGCTCCCAGTCCTGGTGCCTCGCGATTTCAGTGCGTGCGGGCCGGCTCGGCGACGAGCGCGCGCAGCCCTGCCACGTCGACGATGCGCACGTCGCGGCGCTCGACCGCGATGAAGCCGCGTTCCGACAGCGAGGTCATCGCGCGGGTCACGGTTTCCAGCTTCAGGCCGAGGAAGCTGCCGATTTCGGCGCGCGTGGCGCGCAGCATGAAGTGCGTCGCCGAATAGCCGCGCGACAGCTGGCGCTGGCCGAGGTCGAGCAGCCACTGCGCGACGCGCTGTTCGGCGCCGAGCGTCGCCGTCGCGAGCATCCACTCGCGCTCGACGCGGATGTCGTTCGCGAGCGTCGCGGCCAGGCCGTGCGCGAGCTGCGGCACGCGGTCGCAGGCCGCGAGCAGCGCGGTCAGCGGCACTTCCCAGACCTCGCCGTCCTCCAGCGCGATCGCGTCGCCGGTGTGCGTCTGCCGGCCGAGCGCGTCGGCGCCGAGCAGGTCGCCGCGCATCGCGAAGCCGGTCACGCGCTCGCGGCCGTCGGCCGAGGCGAGCACCGTTTTCGCGGTGCCGGCGTGCATCAGGAACAGAGCGTTCAGCGGCTGGCCGGCGCGGTGGATGAACTGCCCGGCGCGGACGCGGTGGCGCGCGAGCGGCAGGTGGCGCGCGAGCAGCGCGGCATCGAGGCCGGCGGGCGTGCGCGGCGGGAACGGCACGAGCTGCGCGTTGTTGACGACCTGGGCCAGGTTGCTCATCGGGTTGCTCCACACGCGTCGGGTTGACGGGGAGCGATGCTGGGCGCGCCGGGCAACCGCTTCGCCGCGCGTGCGCAACGGAATGTAACGGCGCGTAACACGGCCCGCTGGCGCAGCGAGTTGACGCCGGTCAAGAGGCAGGCGCGCGCGGGAGGCGACAGTGCGCGGCATGCCCGCCGTGCTTTCCCCGTCCCGCGTCCGCCTGCCCGGCTTCCGCGACCCCGTCGCGGCCGAGGCCTGGGATGCCTGCTTCCGCTGGCGCGAGCACGGGCGCGTTCGCGACGTGACGGTCGCGGCGACCTGGGAACGCGTGGTCGCCGCGCTCGCGCGCGAAGCCGCCGGGCACGACACGTTCGCGCGCGATCTGCAGGACGCGCTGACCTGGCTGCGCCTGTTGCCCGATCCGCGGCTGCTGGTCGCGCTCGGCACCGGCCGGCCGATCGATCCCGCGGCGTGCGCCGTCGTGGTGCTGAATGCCGCCGCGTTCGTGCGCGACCCGTTCGGACAACGCGCGCGGCTCGACCTGGCCGGCGTCGAGCACGCGGCCGGCCTCGCCGTGCGCCTGCTCGATCGCGCGCGCGCGCAGGCGGCCGGCACGCCGGCGCGGGCGCCGGTGCTGCGCATCGGGCTGATCGGGGTGTCCGACGCGCTGCAGCGGCTCGGCCTCGCCTACGACAGCGGCGCCGGCCGCGAGGAGGCCGTGCGCATCGCGGCAGGCCTCGCGCACGGTGCCCTCGAAGCATCGCTCGCCGCCGTGGCGGCGGGCGCGCCCGCGGTGCCGCGCGCCGCCGCGGCGCG
>CALKUS010000054.1 GCA_937996755.1 uncultured Pseudomonadota bacterium
CCGGCATGATGCCGATCTTGCACTGGCCCGGCGTGATCACGCCCGGGCAGTTCGGGCCGACGAGCACCGTCTCTGGATGGTTCTTGAGCGCGTTCTTCACGCGCAACATGTCGAGCACCGGCACGCCTTCGGTGATCGCGACGATCACGCGGATGCCGGCGGCCGCGGCCTCGAGGATCGCGTCGGCCGCGAACGGCGGCGGGACGTAGATGACGGACGCATCGGCGCCGGTCGCGTCGACCGCGTCCCGCACCGTGTTGAAGACGGGCAGGCCCAGGTGCAGCGTGCCGCCCTTGCCCGGCGTGACGCCACCGACCAGCTTCGTGCCGTACTCGAGCATCTGTTCCGAGTGGAACGTGCCCTGCTGGCCGGTGAAGCCCTGGCAGATGACCTTCGTGTTCTTGTCGATCAACACACTCATCTTCGATTCCTCTGGACCGTCATCCCGGCGCAAGCCGGGATCCAGTGCCTGTTCGAAGTCGCTGGATCCCGGCTGGCGCCGGGATGACGACGGGAAGGGTTGCGGTGCCGGGGTTCAGGACTTCGCGGCGGCGACGGCTTTCCTGGCCGCGTCGTTGAGGTCGGTGGCCGGCGTGATCTTCAGGCCCGAGTTCGCGAGCAGCTCGCGGCCCTTCTCCACGTTCGTGCCTTCGAGTCGGACGATCACCGGGATCTTGACGCCCACTTCCTTCACGGCGGCGATGATGCCTTCCGCGATCATGTCGCAGCGGACGATGCCGCCGAAGATGTTCACGAGGATCGCGCGGATCCTGTCCGAGCTCAGGATCAGCTTGAACGCCTCGGTCACGCGCTCCTTCGTCGCGCCGCCGCCGACGTCCAGGAAGTTCGCCGGCTCGCCGCCGTTGAGCTTGATCACGTCCATCGTCGCCATCGCGAGGCCGGCGCCGTTGACCATGCAGCCGATGTCGCCGTCCATCTGCACGTAGTTCAGGTTGTGGTCGGCGGCCGCGGCCTCGACCGGATCTTCCTGCGACTTGTCGCGCATCGCCTCGAGCTTCGGATGGCGGAACAGCGCGTTGTCGTCGGCGTTGAGCTTGCCGTCCAGCGCCATCAGGTCGCCATTGGCGACGATCGCGAGCGGGTTCAGCTCGACCAGCGAGATGTCGAGCTCGTTGAACATGCGGAACAGCCCGGACATGATCCTGGTGAGCTGGCCGACCTGCTTCGCGTTCAGGCCCATCGCGAAACCGACCTCGCGGCACTGGTAGGGCTGCAGGCCCTGCACGTAGTCGACCTCGACGACGTGGATCTCGTCGGGCGTCTCGTGCGCCACCTGCTCAATGTCCACGCCGCCGCGTGCGGAGGCGATGAACGTCACGGCGCGCGTCGATCGGTCGACGAGGCAGGACAGGTACAGCTCCTTGGCGATGTCGTTCGCTTCGGACACGAGCACCTCGTTCACCGGCATCGCGCGGCCGCCGGACTGGTACGTCACCATGCCGGTGCCGAGGATCTTCGCCGCGAACTGCTTCGCGTCCTCGGGCGTCTTCACGAGCTTCACGCCGCCGGCCTTGCCGCGGCCACCGGCGTGGATCTGCGCCTTGACGACCCACTGCTCGCCGCCGAGCGCCTTCGCGGCGGCGGCGGCCTCGTCGGGCGTGCGCGCGACGCGGCCCGCCGGCACCGGGATGCCGAAGCCGGCGAACAGTTCCTTGGCCTGGTACTCGTGGAAATTCATGACTGGTCCTTCGCGTGGGCGGCGCCGGGACCGGCGCCGTGACGGGGGAGGGAAGCGCCCCGTCCGGGGGGCGCGTATTGTGGCGAACCGCCCCCGCGAATTGAAGGGGAGCGGCGCGCGGCGGCTCCTGTTGGACTACAGTTCCGGACGGGGATCGCTCTGGACCGAAGATGCCGGCACCGCGCCTGATCATGCTGCGCCCGACGGGAGGCAACGAACGCCTCTCGTCGCCGGATGCCGTCACGCGCCGCGAGCTGTACTTCTTCGACCTGTACCGCGCGTTCGAGGCGTCCGCATTCGGGGCGTTCTGCTTCAGCGGCTGGTTGCAGTCGTTCCTCGGCGTCACCGCGACGCCGGTCGCGCGGCTCGCGTCGCTGGCCTACCTCGGCGCGGCGCTGCTGCTGTTGCTGCTCGGCCGACGGCTCAGCGGCCGCGACGTCAGCCTGCAGGTGCTGTTCGGGTTGAGCGTCGACCTGCTCGTCGCGATGGTCGCGGTCACCCAGATGAACGGCATCGCGACGGGCGTCGGCACGTTGCTGCTCGTCAACGTCAGCTCCGGCGCGCTGCTGTTGCCGCCGCGGCTCGCCTACCTCTTCGCGGCGATCAGCGGCGCAGCCGTGCTCGCGGCCTTCGGCTTCAGCGCCGAGGAAGGCAGCATCGCGCGCCACTGGACCGAAGGCGCGATGTTCGCGGCGGTGTACGTCGCGGCCACCGTGCTCTGCCAGCTGCTGCGGCGCGAAGTCTCCGCGTCGCGCGAGCGCGTCGAGCAGCAGGAAGTCGACCTCGCGAACCTCACGCAGATCAACGACCTCATCATCCGGCGCATGCGCACCGGCGTCATGGTGGTGGACTCCGACAACCACGTGCACCAGGTCAACGAGAGCGCCTGGCACCTGCTCGGCAATCCGTCGCCGTCGCGCCGCGAGCTCGGCGACATCGCGCCGGAGATCTCGCGGCGGCTGTTCCACTGGCGCTCGGGCGGCAAGGCCGACGCCACGCCGCTCGCGCTGGCCGAGGGGCTGCCCGAGGTGATCCCGCGCTTCGTCCGGCTCGGCCAGAGCGGCGAAGGCAACGTGCTCGTGTTCCTCGACGACATCTCGCTCATGACGCGGCAGGCCGAACAGCTCACGCTGAGCTCGCTCGGCCGCTTGTCGGCGTCGGTCGCGCACGAGGTGCGCAATCCGCTCGCGGCGATCAGCTATTCGGCGCAGCTGCTCGGGGAATCGGAGGACCTCACCGAGCCGGACCTGCGGCTGGTCGACATCATCCGCGCGCAGTGCACGCGCGTGAACTCGATCGTCGAGAACATCCTGCAGCTGTCGCGGCGCGAGCGCTCGCGACCGGAGCAGATCGAGCTCGCCGCGTGGGTCAATTCGTTCGTCGACGAATACCGCGCGACGAACCCGCTCGACAAGGACGAAGTGAAGCCGGTGGCGCAGCAGAGGCTGCACGCCGTCGTCGATCCCGGGCAGCTGCACCAGGTGGTGTGGAACCTGGTGCAGAACGCGCGTCGCTACGGCCGCCTGCCGGACGAGCCGGCCCGGGTCGCCGTCATCGCGCGCAAGCTGGCCGAGCCCGGCCCGCCGGTGATCGAGATCGTCGATCGCGGCCCCGGCATCCCGCGCAAGGTGGCCGAACAGATCTTCGACCCGTTCTTCACCACGCACGAGCACGGCACCGGGCTCGGGCTCTACATCGCGAAGCAGCTGTGCGAAGCGAACCAGGCGACGCTCGAATACGTGCCCGTGGCGGGTGGCGGCAGCTGCTTCCGCCTCACCCTTTCGCCGCCGACCGCGAACACCGGTACGGCCGGAACCGCGCGTCCGCGCACCGCGGCTCGATGAGGCATCCCCGTCGGCGTCGCATTCGGCTAGGATGGCGGCGCGCGCCCGAGGCGCGCGCGCCGCGGCGCTGCCGACTCACCGGAACGGCATGACCCGACAGACCGCTCTCGTCGTCGACGACGAACCCGACATCCGCGAGCTGCTCGTACTGACCCTCGGTCGGCTCGGGCTGCTCGTCGACACGGCCAGCAACGTGGCCGAGGCCCGCCGTCGTCTCGCGGAAACCGAATACGCGTTCTGCCTCACCGACATGCGCATGCCGGACGGCACCGGCATGGAGCTCGTCGAGCACGTGGTGAGGAACCACCCGAACGTGCCGATCGCGATGATCACCGCGTTCGGCAGCGTGGACACCGCGGTGAGCGCGCTCAAGGCCGGCGCGTTCGATTTCGTCTCGAAGCCGGTGGACCTCGCGGTCCTGCGCCGGCTGGTGCAGTCCGCGCTCAAGCTCAACGAGGAACGCCGCGCCGAGCCCGAGCTCAAGGGCTCGCCGCTGCTCGGCGATTCCGCAGCGATGCGCGAAGTACGGCAGACCATCGCGAAGGTCGCGCGCAGCCAGGCGCCCGTCTACATCTCGGGCGAGTCCGGCGCGGGCAAGGAGCTCGTCGCGCGGCTCGTGCACGAGCACGGACCGCGCTCGTCGGGACCGTTCGTGCCGGTGAACTGCGGCGCGATCCCGGCCGAGCTGATGGAGAGCGAGTTCTTCGGCCACACGAAGGGCAGCTTCACCGGCGCGGTGGCCGACAAGGAAGGCCTGTTCCAGGCCGCGAACGGCGGCACGCTGTTCCTCGACGAGGTGGCCGACCTGCCGATGCACATGCAGGTGAAGCTGCTGCGCGTGATCCAGGAAAAGGCGGTGCGGCCGATCGGCGCGCGCCAGGAAGTGCCGGTCGACGTGCGCATCCTCTCGGCGACGCACAAGAACCTGCTCAAGCTCGTCGAGCAGGGCAGCTTCCGCCAGGACCTCTTCTATCGCATCAACGTGATCGAAGTGCGCGTGCCCGCGTTGCGCGAGCGCCTCGAGGACATCCCGCAGCTGTCGCAGCACTTCCTCGAGCGCATCACGCGCGACTGGGGCGGCGAGGCGCTGTCGCTCAGCCCCTCGGCGGTGCGCGCACTGCAGGCCTACGATTTTCCCGGCAACGTGCGCGAGCTCGAGAACGTGCTGGAACGCGCGGTCGCGCTGTCGGAAGGCAATGTCGTGCAGGCCGAAGACCTGCGCCTGCACCCGCAGCCGCGCGGCAGCGAGAGCGTGCCGGGCAGCGCTGCGTCGTCCGGCGCGGCGCCGGCGACGCCGGCGGCCGCCGCATCGCTCGAGGACTACATCGACAAGCTGGAGCGCGAAGCGATCATGAACGCGCTGCAGGAGACGCGTTACAACAAGACCGCCGCCGCGCGGAAGCTCGGCATCACGTTCCGCGCGCTGCGCTACAAGCTCAAGAAACTCGGGATCGACTGACGCGGCACGTCAGTTTGTGACGCGAAGCGCTACGGAATTTGGGCACCTGCGTGTCTCGCGCGCGCTGCGACCGAGGAATGTCGTCCCGCAGCGCTGCCGAATCGGGCGTTTTTCGGGGAAAATGAAACAGGGGCACCGAAGAAGCGTGATGCACTTCACGCTCTCGTCGGCGTTGCAAAACGTGGCACGAGTGATGCTTTAGCAGGGCGGGGCGGTACATCGGCCGGCGAAGCCGGATCCAGCTTCCCCGGTACTCAACCGCTTCGATTCCGCAGTTAGCTAACTGATAGGGGATACCCATGAAGAAGATGCAAGGCTTCACCCTGATCGAGCTCATGATCGTCATCGCGATCCTGGGCATCCTGCTGGCCATCGCGATTCCGGCCTACAGCGACTACACGATCCGCGCCAAGATCTCGGAAGGCATCAACCTCGCCGCTGCCGCGAAGATGGCGGTTGCCGAGACGCGTCAGAGCTCGTCCGACTGGCCGACCGACAACGCGACGGCCGGCATCGCCGACACGATCACGTCCTCGTTCGTCGAGAGCGTGGAAGTGGGCGCCGGTGGCGTGATCACCGTGACGTACCAGAACATCGACGACGCCGTGAACGGCTCGACCGTCGTGTTCACCCCGACCTTCGAAGCCGGCGACGGCCAGGTCACCTGGGTGTGCAACACGGGCGACGTGGAAGACCGTTACCTGCCGCAGAAGTGCCGCTGATCGCAAGCTGATCCGCGAAAAAGCCCCGGGTTTCCCGGGGCTTTTTTTTTGTTCGCACCACGCTGCGGCACGCACCCGGTCGTCGGAGATCGCGACGCGCGTCGCGTCCCCCTCGCGTCCCGCCGCCGTTCCCGCCATGCTCGTGCCGCGATGCCCGGCGTTTCGTCCGGCACGCACCGCACCTCCCGCTGCCCGGATCGACGATGACCAACCCGCAGAACCCTTCGCGCGCGGCGCTGCTGATGTTCGGCGCCTGCCTACTGGTCGCCCTGGCGGCGTTCTGGCCCGGGCTCCACGGCGGCCTGCTGCTCGACGACAAGATCAACCTGCAGGTACTCAACGGATACCTCGCGGGCGACCTGCGGTGGCAGGCCGTCGTGTTCGAGAACCCGTCCGGCTGGCTCGGCCGATCGCTCTCGATGCTGAGTTTCCTCGCGAACGCGGCCACTACCGGCAACGACCTGTTCGCCATGAAGCTCACGAACGTGGTAATCCACCTCGTGAACGGCGTGCTCATGTTCGCGTTCCTGCGCGAGCTGCTCGCCCACGACCGTTCGCTGTCGCGGTTCGGCGCCGATCGCGTGGCTGCGCTGCTGGCGGGCGCGTGGCTCCTGCTGCCGCTGCACGTGAGCACCGTGCTGTACCTCGTGCAGCGCATGACCGAGCTGTCGGCCACATTCACGCTGCTCGCGCTCATCGCCTGGTTGCGCGCGCGCCGTCGGCTGGCCGCAGGCGAATCCGGCGCCTTGCCCGCGATGTTCGCGATCGTGCCGCTGCTGGCGCTCGCCGCGACGCTCGCGAAGGAAAACGGCGCGCTGGTGCCGCTGTACGCGCTCGTGCTCGAAGCGTGCTGGTTCGGGTTCGGCGCGCGCGGCCGCGAGCGCCGCATCGTCTTTGCGTGGTTCACGCTGTTCCTCGCGCTGCCCGCGATCGCTGCGCTCGCGACGTTGGCCCTGCGCGCGGACACGATGGTGCTGGGCAGCTACGCCACGCGCGACTTCACGTTCGGCGAGCGGCTGCTCACCGAGCCGCGCATCCTCTGGCAGTACGTGCGCTTCATCCTCGTGCCCGACGGGCCGCGCATGGGCCTGGTGCAGGACGGCTTCCCGCTGTCGCGCGGGCTGCTCGACCCGCCGACGACGCTGTTCGCGATCGCGGCGTGGGCCGCGGCGCTCGCACTCGGCTGGATCGCGAAGCGCCGCGGCTTCCCGCTGCTGTTCGCGGGCCCGGCGATCTTCCTCGCGGGCCACGCGCTCGAGTCGACGATCTTTGCGCTCGAGCTCTACTTCGAGCATCGCAACTACCTGCCTTCGATCGGCATCCTGCTCTGGGTCGCCGGGCTGATCGCCGCATTCGCCGCGCGCATCGGCGACGCGATGCCGCTGTTCGCGCGCGTGCGCGTGCCGCTGGTCGTGGCGGTGCTGCTCGTATTCGCCGGTGCGACGTTCGCGCGCGCCGGCGTGTGGTCGGACACACGGTTGATCTACGAGCAGGCGCTGCGTGCGCATCCGGACTCGCCGCGCCTGCAGCTGAAGCTCGGCACCGCCGCGATCGAGGAAGGCCGCGTGGCCGACGCGGCGCCGCATTTCGACGCGCTGCGCAGGCTGCGCCCGCAGGACGACCCGGCCATCGCGCTGCTCGAGCTGCTGCCCTACTGCGCCGGCGGCGCGTCGCCGCCCCCCGCGCTGTACGACCGCGCGGCGATCGCCGACGCGCGCATCCGCGACGCCGAGGTGAGCGCGTTCAGCGCGCTCGCGGAGCGCGTGGAGCAACGCAAGTGCGCGGCCGTCGACGCGGCGCGGCTCGTGGCGATCGGCCGCGGCTGGCTCGACGCCAACCGGCTGCGCGACTCGGTCATCAACACCTGGAAGACGCGCTATTTCGTCGCCCGGCTGCTCGCCTCGCGCGGCGAGATGGACGCGGCGCTCGCCGAAGCCACGCGCGCCTGGCGCGACGCCGGCGAGATCGCCCCGGGCGTACTCGTGTTCCAGCTGAACGCGAGCGCCGGCCGGGTCGAGGAATGCCGCCGCGTATTGGTCGAGCTGCGCCGCCAGGACTCGGGCTGGGATCGACGGATCAGCCGCGCGCTCGCCGACTTCCAGTCCTGGCTGGACGCCCGCGCGGCCGGTTGATCGAGCGACGGGACCCTTCGGCGATTCGACCGATCGCCGGCACGCGAATTGCTTCTCCTTGGGTTAGTCGAGGGGGGCACCCATGGCACGCAACCGCGGTTTCACGCTGATCGAGCTCATGATCGTGATCGCGATCCTGGGCATCCTGCTCGCCATCGCGATCCCGGCGTACGGCGATTTCTCCATCCGCGCGAAGGTGAGCGAAGGCATCTACCTGAGCTCGACCGCCAAGGCGTCCGTTTCCGAGTACCGCGCCGCCAACGGCCGCTACCCCGTCGACAATGCGGAAGCGGGCCTTCCGGACGTGCTGGAGAGCTCCTACGTCGAATCCGTCGAGGTCGGCGACGAGGGCGTCATCACGATCACGTACCGGAACATCGACGACGCGGTGAACGGCAGCCAGCTCGCCCTGACGCCCACCTGGGGCGCGAACATGGGCGCACTGACCTGGAGCTGCAAGCCGACAGCCGCCAACGGCGTGAATGAGCGATACATCCCGCAGAAGTGCCGTTGAGGAATTGCGCGCGACACCCGCGCGCCGATAGCCTGTCGCCTGGTCGAACCAGGCGTCACCCACGTGCGCGAAAGTGACGCGACAGGGCACATTCGTGCGCGGGAAGTGACGCTGGTCGGCACCCTCTGGGGCGTGCTCGCGGCTTCCTGGCTGGCGCCCATCCTCATGCAGGGCGTTTCCGGCCCCTGGTTCTCCGATTCCGCCGCGTACCTGCTGCTCGCCGACCACTGGCGCGGCGCGTCGACGCTGCCGCTCGCCTGGATCGACCAGTACGCGAGCCAGTCGCGGTTCCCGCCGGGCTTCCCGCTGGTGCTGGCGGCCACGGGCGCGGGCAGCGAGGACGTGACCCGTGCCGTCTGGCTGACGACGCTGCTCTCCGTGCTCGCCGTGGCGCTCGCGGCGGCGTGGTTCGCGCGACGCCATGGGCGGGCTTCCGCGTCGCTGCTGGCCGCACCGCTGCTGCTCTGCCCCTGGTTCTTCGTGCAGCGCCTGGAGATCGTCAGCGAGCCGCTCTACCTCGTGCTGCTCGCCGGCGCGATGCTCATGCTCGCCGGTGGCGAGCGCCAACGGCGCGCGCAGCTCGCGGGAATGCTGCTGCTCGCGCTGCTGCCGCTCGTGCGCATGGCGGGCATGGCGGTGGTCGCCGCGTACGCGCTCTGTCGCGTGCGCAGCGAAGGGCGCCGCGGCATCGCGCCGTCGCTCGCCGTCGCGGCACCGGGGGTCGCGCTGATGCTCTGGTCGCTCGTGCACGCGCGCGGCGACTCCTACGTGGAACAGATGGTCCAGGACCCGATGGGCGTGCGCGGCAACGGCGCGCTTGCGTTCGTGGCCGACCAGGCAAGCGCGACGTTCCTCGCGCTCGCGCGCTGCTTCGACCTCGCCGGCGGCGTGCTCGGCATCGTCGCGGCGGCACTGCTGCTGCTCGCCATGTTGCCGGGCGCGTGGCTGGCGCTGCGGCGCAACGACTTCGCCGGAACGGCTGCGCTCGCGAGCCTGGCGACCTGCGTCGTCTGGCCCTTCCCTGCCGAGCTGCCGCGACTGCTCGTCGCGGCGCTGCCGCTGCTGCTGGCGCTCGCGGCCGACGCGCTCGCGATCGCGCCGTCGTTCGCGCGACGCGTCGGCGGCTGGCGGGCCGCGGTCATCGCGCTGCCGCTGCTGGCGCTGTCCGTGCCGGCGCTCGCGCGCATCGTGCGCCGCGAGCTCGCACCGGTGCCCGCGGCGCTCGCGCCGTACCGGACGGCGCCTTCGTACTGGCTGGTCGCCGACGACGAATGGGCGCACGCCCTGCTCGAGCTGCATGCGCGCCTCGCCGCCGCCACGCGCAGCGTGCGCGACTACGTCGGGCCCGGCGACTGCGTCTACTCCGCGTTCCCGCTGCTGCTGCGCCTGCAGGCCGGCGTCGAAGTGCGGCAGGTGCCGTACGACCTCGAGTCCGTCGCCGACGCGCGCGTACGGTTGTCGGGTTGCCGCTACATCATGCTGAGCTACTCGACGTCGCTGCAATACGGCCAGGACTACCTGTACCCGTCGTCGTACGTGCAGCCGTGGGTCGAGCCGATGTTCGTGTCGCGATTCTCGTTCCGCGGCGAATCGGTCGCCGCGGCCGTGCTCGCGCGCCGGAAGGACCCGGCCAACACGCCCTGACGCCCCGGAATTCCCAATGCAGGATTTCATCGTGTTCGGTGCGCCGCAGATCGGCGACGACGAAGTCGCCGAGGTGCTGGCGACGATGCGCTCGGGCTGGTGGGGCACCGGCCCGAAGGTCGCCGCGTTCGAAGCGGCGTTCGCGCGCTACAAGGGCGTCGCGCCGCAACGCGCCGCCGCCGTGAACTCGTGCACCGCGGCGTTGCACGTGAGCATGCTCGCGGCCGGGCTCGAGCCGGGCGACGAAGTGGTCACGACGCCACTCACGTTCTGCGCGAGCGTCAACGCGATCATCCACGCGGGCCTGAAGCCGGTGCTGGCGGACGTCGACCCGCTGCGCATGACGATCGATCCCGATGCCGTCGCCGCCGCGATCACGCCGCGCACGCGCGCGATCCTGCCGGTGCATTTCGCGGGCCGCGCGTGCGACATGGACGCGCTCGGCGCGATCGCCGCGAAGCACGGCCTGCGCGTGATCGAGGACTGCGCGCACGCGGTCGAGACGGAGTTCCGCGGCGCGAAGGCCGGCACGATCGGCGACTTCGGCTGCTTCAGCTTCTACGTCACGAAGAACGTCGCGACCGGCGAAGGCGGCATGGTGCTCGCGCGCGAGCAGGCCGACGTGGAACGCGTGAAGGTGCTGTCGCTGCACGGCATGAGCAAGGACGCGTGGAAGCGCTTCAGCGACAGCGGCTACCGGCATTACGACGTGGTCGCGACCGGCTTCAAGTACAACATGATGGACCTGCAGGCGGCGATCGGCCTGCACCAGCTCGAGCGCGTCGAGTCGAACTGGCAGCGACGCGCGGCGATCTGGGCGCACTACCTGGAGCGTTTCGCCGACCTGCCGGTCGACCTGCCGGCGCCGTTCGATCCCGACACGCGCCACGGCCTGCACCTGTTCACGCTGCTGGTGCGCGAAGCGCGCGGCGGCGTGTCGCGCGACGCGTTCCTCGACCGCATGACGGCGGCGCGCGTCGGCGTGGGCGTGCACTACATGAGCGTGCCCGAGCACACGGTGTACCGCACGAAGTTCGGCTGGCATCCGGACCAGTACCCGCGCGCGCGCGACATCGGCCGCGCGACCGTGAGCATCCCGCTGTCGGCGCGCCTCACGGACGCCGAAGTCGAGCGCGTGGTCGCGAGCGTACGCGCGCAGTGGGGCGCGTGAGCGAGCGGATTCAGGTGCCCGTGAACAGCGCGTCGAAGGCGCGCGCGATCGTCCAGCGCGCGGCGATCGCCGCACGTGCGCCGGCGGCGCGGGCCACGCTCGCGTCGTAGTCGGCGAACACCACCGAGATCGCGCGCGCCAGGTCGACCGCATCGCCCGCGCGACAGGTGGTGGGCGCCGTGCCCAGCGACCGCAACAGCCCGGCGTACATCGGCCGCTCGCTCGCGACCACCGGCATGCCGCGCGAGAACGCCTCGAGCAGCGTCGTCGGGACGAATGCGTCGTGCACGCGTTCGTACGGAAACGCGAGCAGCGCGTGCGCACGCATCGCCGCATCGACGTCGACCTCGCCCTGGAGATCCACGCGATCCGCCACGCCGCGCGCGACGCATTCGCCGTGCACGCGGGCACGCGCGCGCGGATCGCGGAGGAACGGGATGGCCACCGTGAGGCGCAGGCCCGGCAGCGCGCGCAGCGCGTCCAGCAACGTGCGCAGCCCGCGTTCGGCGAGCACCGCTTCGACGCTCGCGGGCGCGGGGTCCTGGTAGCCGGAGACGAACAGCAGGCCGCGGCCCGACGGCGGGGTCCACGGCGGCGCCTCGCGATCGAGCCCGAGGCAGAGCAGCTCGCCTTCCGGCGTGTCGTGGCCGACCGCGCACACGCGCTCGCCGCGCCGTCCCACGCCCGCCATCGTGCCGAACGGGCAGCTGTACAGGACGATCGAGTACGGCGCGCCGGCGACGCCGCACGCGCGCGCCGCGCGCCGTACGAACAGGCGGTTCACGAGCCCGCGCAGCCGGTCGAACGCACCATACGGGAAGATCGCGACGTGGTGGGGTCGCGCCTCCGCCAGCGTGCGCTCGAGCGCGCGCACCGCGGCGAACGGCTGGCGCCAGCGCGGTGCGTCCGCGGCCGCGAGCAACGTTGCTTCGATGCCGCGACGCCGCGCCTCGCGCTCGAGGTCGCGCACGAAGAGCTTGCGACCTTCCGTCCACGGCGGCTGGGCGCCGGGCGCCACGAACACGATGCGGCTCACGCGCGGCGCGCCTGCACCACGAATTGCTCGCACAGCACGCGTGCCGCGCGATCGAACGGCCGCGCGAACGCGTCGACCACACGATCGGATGCGCGCGCGACCGGCCCGAGCAGCAGGCTGCCGACACCGCGCACGTCCTCGACCACGAGGCCCGCTTCCGCACACTCGGCGCGCGCGGCGTCCAACGTGAGGAACGCATCGTGTTCGGGGCGCTTGCGCGCCAGCCGGCGATAGACCCAGACGGCGGGCGCGAGCAAGCGGCGCGCACTGGCGTTGTAGTAATCGACGACCACGGGCGCACGCGGTCGCGCGACGCGGGCGAGCTCGCGCAGGATGCGCACGCGCGCCGTGTCGTCGAACAGATGCAGGAAGCGCGTGCTCGTGACGGCATCGAACGTCGCGTCGGCGAACGGCAACGCGAACGCACTGCCGACGCACAGCGTCGGCCCCGGGTTGTTCGTCGCGGCGACGCGCAGCATCTCTGCCGTCAGGTCGAGCGCGAAGACCGAGCCGAACAGGGTCGTGAGCACGGGCAGCGCATGGCCGGTGCCCGTCGCGACGTCGAGCACGCGATCGCGCGTCGCCGCCGCACCGAGCGCGCGCGCGAGCGCCACGTGGTGCAGGCGCTGGAAGTGGCGGCCGTGCCGCGACCGGTAGCGGCGCGCGTCGTAGACGCCGGCTTCCTCGGCGTAGAACGGCCGCCAGTCACGCATCGCCGTCGCGACCGCGCAGGCGCCGCACGACCGCGAGCGGGCTCGCGCCGAGCCCGAGCCGCATGCCGGCCGGGATCCCGAGCGCGAACGCCACGCCGAGGTTCATGCCGCGATTGATCACCGCCACGCCGGCTCCCTGCTCCGCCGTCCCGCCGACCAGCACGGTCAGCGCGACCAGTGCCGCATCGTAGCCGACCAGGCCGAGCGGCAGGCCCGACGCGATGCCCGCGAACGTCGCCACGACGCCGACGGCCGCGCAGGCGAGCGCATCGCACTGCGGCGCCACCACGGCGAACAGCGCGGCGTGCCGCAGCGCGTACGTCGCGACGTCCGCCGCGCACCAGCCGAACGCGGCGACCGCGACGCCGCGGGAAGGAAGCATCGGACGCGACGGCGCCGCGTCCGCGCGACGCCGCGACCGGTGCCAGAGCGCGAACACGACGGCGCCCGCGAGCAACGCGAGCGCGACGACGAGCGCCATGCGCCCCGGTTGCGCCGCCTGCGGCCACGCGAGGCCGCGGCGCAGCAGCAGCGCGACGCCTGCGCCCGACAGCGCGAGCCACGCGGCGAGCGCGGCCGCGCCGTCCCAGCCGATCCAGCGCAACAACACGCCGGTGTCCTCGCGCAACGTGCGCGCGAGCAGCGCGAGCCGCAACGGGATGCCGAGCTTGAACGGCAGCAGGTAGCTCGCGAGCGCGCTCGCGAAGAACGTCGCGAACAGGTCGCCGGCGCGATCCCGGCCGGCGCCGTAGACGCGCAACCAGCGCCACGGCTCGGCGACGAAATGCAGCGCGACGAGCAGCGTCGCGGCCACCAGCAGCGCGGCATCGATCACGCGGGCGCTCCCGCGCGGCGCCAGAGCGACCAGCGATGCAGTGCCCAGCGCGACGTGCGGCGGGCGACGCGGTCGCGCGTGGCGGCGCGACGCAGCAGGCCACGCGCGACCGCGCTGCGCGCGAGCGGCACGGTCAGCGGCAACGCGTGCGTGAACGCGACGTTGCCGCCCGCCGCGATCGGCGCGAAGCCCGCGGCGGCCGCGAGCCGATCGACCTCGCCGTCGACGAAACCCGCGCCGCCCGTCGCGCCCGGGCGCGCGAAACCGATGCGCGCGAGCAGTCGCCGCAGCTCCTCTCCGGGATCGACCAGCAGCAGCGCGGCGCCGAGCGCGAGCACGCGCGCGAGCTCG
>CALKUS010000055.1 GCA_937996755.1 uncultured Pseudomonadota bacterium
TTCCTCGAGTTCCTCGAAGGCAAGACCCTGCCGGCCGTCGCGGCGCTCGAAGCGCGCGGCGCGGGCTGAAGCCGGCGCGTCCGCGGCCCACGGGCGCGACCGTGCTACCGTGGCCTCCCGAGGGTCGCGGGGCGCGGCCCGCCGCCGTCGCGACGCGTACATGGACATCCGCAACACGGCCCTCGCGGCCATCCGCTTCCTTCCCTTGCTGGTCCTTGCTTTCGCGGCGCATGCCGACGACGCCGTGCGCGTCGAGAAGCGCGGCGAATTCGAGTTCAGCATCGCGCCGGTGCCCACGTGGGTCGACGAACGCGCGGTGGCGGCGCAGTGGGACGCGCAGGCGGCGGGCAGCGACGAGCGCAGCTGGCGCAACTGGCTGATCGACGCGCAGGTCGATCGCCGCGGCAGCACGCGCGCCGCGTGGTACGACCAGGCCTACGAAGCGATGTCGTCCGAGCTGGTCGGCGAAGCCGCGAAGTACGAGATCGAGTTCGTCCCGGAATACCAGAAGCTCGCGCTGCACCGCGTGGCGCTGCGTCGCAACGGCCAGTGGTTCGACCGCCTGAAGCCGGCGAGCATCACGCTGGCGCGACGCGAGTCCGAGTTCGAGTCGGACATGGCGACCGGCGAAGTCGCCGCGCTCGTCGTGATCGAGGACGTGCGCGCGGGCGACGTCGTGCGCGTGAGCTATTCGCTCGAGGGCAGCAATCCCGTGCTCGCGCGCATGGACACGGATGCGTTCCGTTTCGCGTGGGTATCCCCGATCCTCGACCGCGACGTGCGCGTCCTCTATCCCGCCGGCGCGAAGGTTTCCACGCGCAGCGATCGCGGCGCGCCCGAGGCGAAGGTCGCGAGCGCGAAGGGCGGCGTCGAGGTTCGCGCGAGCGCGCACGGCGTCGCCGCCATCCACGACGACGCCGATTATCCGTCGTGGTATTCGCCGTGGCCCACGCTGCAGGTGGGCGAGGAGCGCGCGTGGGCCGACGTCGCGCGCTGGGCGCTCACGCTCTATCCCGCGCCCGCGCCGCTGCCCGACGAGCTCGAAGGCCGCATCGCGGAATGGCGTGCGCTGCCCACGCGCGACGCGCGCATGCTGGCGGCGTTGCGCGCCGTGCAGGAAGAGGTGCGCTACTTCGGCACCGAGCTCGGCGAGAGCACGCATCGCCCGGCCGAGCCGGCGGAAACCTGGCGCCGCCGCTACGGCGACTGCAAGGACAAGGCACGACTGCTGTCCGCCGTTCTGCACGAGCTAGGCGTGCAGGCCGAGCCCGCGCTCGTTTCAGCGGGCACCGGCCGCGGCGTGCGCGACCAGCTGCCGAGCGGCGCGGCGTTCGACCACGTGATCGTGCGCGCGCGCGACGGCGACCGCACGTGGTGGCTCGACCCGACGATGACGCTGCAGCGCGGTGCGCTCGACGCGATCGCCGTGTCCGACTTCGGCGCCGCACTGCCCGTGACCACGGGCGTGACCGGCCTCGTGGACGTCGTGCGCCAGCCGCGCAACGACGGCAAGCAGGTGCGCGAGCGCTGGGAGCCGAGCGCGGACGGCAAGACCGCCGAGCTCACGATCACGTCCGCCGTCACTGGCGCGCTCGCGGACGACATGCGCCGGCAGCTGTCGAGCCAGGGCGAGGAAGCGGTGTCGCGACGATTCGCCGAGTACTACCGCCGCTCGTTCGGCGAGCTCGAGGTCGTGGCGCCGCTCGCCGCGCGCGACGACGAAGCCGCGAACCGCATCGAGATCGTCGAGCGCTACCGCATGCTGAAGCCGTGGGCCGACGAGACGGCGGGCGAGCGCGCGATCGACGTCGTGGCCGACAGCATCGGCGAAGTCGCGCAGCTGCCGCGCGCGACGGAGCGCAAGTCGCCGCTCGCGCTCGGCGACCCCGTGCGCATCGAGCACTCGATCGAGATCGCGTTGCCGCCCGGCTGGCGCGTCTCCGACGCCGTGAGCCCGCTGCGCGTCGACGGCAAGGGCATTTCGTTCGAGCGTACCGCGACACCGGGCAAGGACGCGATCGTGGTGGGCGAGCGGTTCGAGCGCGCGCTGCCGGAAGTCGCGCTGGCCGACGTGCGCGAGCACCTGTCGGCGCGGCGCCGCATCGTCGACGCGACCGGCTTCCGGCTGATCCTCGAGCTGCCCGGCAAGTCGAAGCAGAAGTCGCGCGACGACCGCATGCAGCAGCTCATGAAGGGCATCATGGACGAGCGCGAGCAGCGCCGCGGCGGCGACGAGGGCCGGCGGTGAGCGCGCGCTTCGTCCTGCTCGCGGCGGCATTGCTCGCTGCGGGCATCGCGCGCGCCGCCGAACCGGCCGCCGAGCCCGCGCCGCCCGCGCCGGAGTTCGCCGCACCCGGCGCTGCGAACGTCGCGTCGCTCTGGGAGGAATTCCTCGAGCGCGGCAACTCGTCGTCCGTGGAGGCGCTCACGTCGCTGACCGACGTGCTCGACGAGGACGGAGAAGTCGACGCCGGACGCTGCCGCGACCGGCGCAGCATGGTCGAGCGCGCGACGAAGGTGGCGCCGGTCTCGCTGGGCGCCTGGTACTTCGCGCAGCAGTGCGCGCAGGCGCTGGGCGACGACGCGTGGGCCGAGGCTGCGCTGGCCGCGTTCGCGGCGCTCTCGCGCCACGCGCTGCTCGCGAGCGGCACGAACGAATGGAGCCCGCCGATCCGCGTCGTGGCGGCGATCGACATCGACGCTTTCGTGCTCGCGAGCGGCGAGAAGCTGCTGTACCGCTACGTCGACCTGTATTCGCTGCCGCGCTGGATGGTGTACCGCGTGGCGTTGCGCGAGTCCGACACGTCCATGCTCCGCCGCTACCGCTTCGACTACCTCGACACCATCATGCGGCTCACGCACGAACCCGGCTGGGACGCGCCGGCCGTGCGTCGCGAAGTGGTGCGCAGCTGGATTCACGACGCCGACGGCGACGACGACGCGACCGAAGCCGGCGCGGCGTGGGACGCGCTCGCCCAGGACGATCGCGCAACGACGACGGCGCAGCTGCGCGAGCTCGCGCGCGACGGCAACCTCTTCGCGACGCTTGCCTACGCGAACACCTGCCTCGGTCGCGGCGTCCCGTGCGCGAGCGACGCCGTCGACCTGTTGCTGCCGCTCGCCGAGATCCGCATGCCGGAGGCGATGATCCTGCTCGCCGTCGCGAACGGCGCGGGCCTGGGCATGAAGGCCGACGAGAAGTCGGCGCGCGCCCTGCTCGACGCCGCGGGCCAGCGCCTGCCGCCCGGCGACGCGGAAGCGATGTTCGTGCTGTCGTGGGCGCAGAAGAAGGGCGCGGGCGACGTGCCGCGCTGGGCGCGCAAGGCCGTGCTCGAAGCGGCGCGCGCCGGCAACAGCACGGCGGTCGTGGCGTATGCCGCAACCACCGTGAAGCACGACCGCGTGGCGAAGGACGCACTCGAGCTGCTCGAAGCCGACTACGGGAAGCGCAAGTCTGCGCCGTCCGCATACCTGCTCGCGATGAACGCGACGGGCACGAAAGGCGGCGGCGCGCGTTTCGCGCAGATGCTCCGTGCGGCCGCCGAGGCGGGCTACCAGCCCGCGTACGCGCCGATGGCCGCGATGCTCGAGCGCGGCCCGGCCGGGAACGAGGAAGAGGCGCGGCGCTGGCGGCTGGAAGCCGCGCGCGGCGGCGACGTCGAATCGATGCGCAAGGTGGGCGACTGGTACGCGGAAGGCTCCCCGCCGCGCGACGAGCAGAGCGCGCGCATCTGGTACGCGAACGCGACGACGCAGGACGACACGGTCGCGGCGCTGCGCCTCGCGAAGCTGCTGATCGTGCCGAAACCCGACCAGGAAGACGACCTGAAGGCCGCCGCCGAGCTGCTGAAGGCGCTCGTCGAGCGCGGCGATGCGGAAGCACGTCGCCTGTACGCCGACCTGCTGGTACTCGGGCGCGGCGTGGAACGCGATCCGGCAGCCGCGGAGAAGCTGCTGCGGGAGGCCATCGCGGCCGGCGATGCCGAGGCGCAATGGGCGCTCGGCATCTGGCTCGCGCAGGGCGAGCTCGGTGCCGACCGGGTGGCGGAAGGCATCGCAGCGCTCGAGAAGGCCGGCGATGGCGGCCATGGCGCGGCGCTGGATGCGCTCGCGCAGTTCCGGCTCTGGGGCCACGGCGGTCCCGTCGATGCCGCGGCTGCGAAGGCGAGCTGGGAACGCGCGGTCGCCGGCGGCTACCTGCCCGCGTTCAACGACTACGCCTGGCACCTCTGCACCGTGCCGGACGCTTCGTTCGTGGACGGGCGGCGCGGCCTCGAAGTGCTCGTGGCGCTGTCGGAACGCCAGGTGCTCGAGTGGGACGTCGTCGACACGAAGGCGGCATGCCACGCGGCCGCGGGCGAATTCGACGAAGCGGTCGCCACGCAACAGCGCGCGATCGACGCAGCCAGCGTCGTCGGCGTGACCGAGGAGACGATGGCCGGCATGGCGGAGCGTCTCGCGCGCTACCGCAACCGCGAACGGGCGGTCATGGCGCGCCCCGACTTCCTCGCCGCGGCGGCTGCCCGGCAGCAGGCGATTCCGCACTGATCGCGACCGCGCTGCGCGCTCGCGCGCGGCGTGGCAACATCGCGACGGGACGGACGGGGAGCAGCGCATGAACTGGCAGGCGATCGGCATCGGCGCGGTGGTGGGCGTCATGATCGGGTTCGCGTGGAGCACCGCGCTCGGCGCGATGATCGCGGCGAACCCGTCGAGCTACGACTCGATCAAGTGGATCGGCTATGCCGTCGGGATCGTCAACGACCTCGTGTGCGGCGGCGTCGCGGGCTGGATCGCGAAGCGGCGCGGTGCGGCGCACGGCGCGCTCGCCGACGTCGTCGCGATCGTCGTCGGTTTCGCGCTGGGCACGGTGTTGAACATCGCGCGCGGCGGCAGCTTCGAGTACCTCTCGAGCGGCAGCTACTGGGGCCAGTGGCTCGTCATGGTGATCCCGGGCATCGGCCTGGCGGCTTTCGCCGGGTGGGTCGCGGCGATGTTCTCCGGCTCGCGGGCGCCGTCGCGCTGACCGCTGCGCCGCGTGCTAC
This sequence comes from uncultured Pseudomonadota bacterium, assembly GCA_937996755.1. GTDB lineage: Bacteria > Pseudomonadota > Gammaproteobacteria > Xanthomonadales > Ahniellaceae > CALKUS01. The sequence continues at coordinate 5,046 of CALKUS010000055.1, forward strand.
TTTGCGGCGCTTCGACCAGACGCACGAAGCGCCATGAGCCAGGCTCCGCGACGTACCCGCATCATCGCCACGCTCGGTCCCGCGACCGACCGTCCCGGCATGCTCGAAGCCATCCTGCGCGAGGGCGTCAACGTCGCGCGGCTGAACTTCTCCCACGGCGGCGCCGACGACCAGCGGCGGCGCGCCGCCGCCGTGCGCGAAGCCGCGCACCGGCTCGGGCGCGAGGTGGGCATCCTCGCCGACCTGCGTGGGCCGAAGATCCGCATCAACCAGTTCGAGCACGGCAAGGTCGAGCTCGAGCCCGGCCACAAGTTCGTGCTCGACTGCAGCCACGACGCGAAGGCGGGCACGAAGGACCGCATCGGCGTCGCCTACCTCAACCTCTACAACGACGTGAAGCGCGGCGACACGCTGCTGCTCGACGACGGCCTCGTCGCGATGCGCGTCGACGACATCGTCGGCCTCGAGATCCGCTGCACGGTGCTGATCGGCGGCACGCTGTCCGACCGCAAGGGCCTGAACAAGCTCGGCGGCGGGCTGTCGGTGGGCGCGCTCACCGACCGCGACCGCGCCGACGTCGAGCTCGCGGCCGAGATCGGCGTGGACTACCTCGCGGTGTCGTTCGCGCGCAGCGCGGAGGACATGAACGAGACGCGCGCGCTGTTGCGCAAGCACGGCTCCGGCGCCGGCGTGATCGCGAAGATCGAGCGCGCCGAGGCGATCGCCGCGCTCGGCGAGATCATCGACGCGTCCGATGCCGTGATGGTCGCGCGCGGCGACCTCGGGGTGGAGATCGGCGACGCCGAGCTGCCCGGCCTGCAGAAGAAGATCATCCGCGAGGCGCTGGCGCGCAACCGCGCCGTGATCACCGCGACGCAGATGCTGCAGTCCATGGTGAGCTCGCCGATCCCGACGCGCGCCGAAGTGCTCGACGTCGCGAACGCAGTGATCGACGGCACCGACGCCGTGATGCTTTCCGAGGAGACCGCGGCGGGCAAGCACCCGGACAAGGCGGTCGCCGCGATGGCGCGCGTCTGCCTCGGCGCCGAGCGCCAGTTCGAGTCGACCGAGGATTTCCTCGGCCGCACGAAGCTCGAGCGCACCGACCAGGCGATCGCGTTGGCCAGCATGTTCCTCGCGAGCCGCGTCGGCGTGCGCGCGATCGTCGCGCTGACCGAATCGGGCGGCACCGCGCAGTGGCTGTCGCGCTATCGCAGCACCGTGCCGATCTACGGCCTGTCGCGCCACAAGTTCGCGCGCCAGCGCATGGCGCTGCTGCGCGACGTGTTCCCGATCGAGTTCAACCCCGCGGCCGAAGCCGACCCGCTGCTCGCGGCGCGCCAGGCCGTCCAGCTGCTGTTCGACCAGGAAAAGCTCACGGTCGGCGACCGCGTGATCCTCACGACCGGCGACCACACCGGTGAGCTCGGCGGCACGAACACCTTGAAGCTGCTGCAGGTGGGCGCGGGCGGCGTGGCGGAGGGACTGGGCGATCTCTAGCGCGCGAACGGCAGCTCCCGCCAGGCGACCCGGCTTGCGCGTTTCGCCGCGGTTCACCACCGGCGGCCAGCGCGAGGACTAGAATCGCGCCATGCGCGACATCCGCTACGCCACGCTCATCCATGCGCCGCGCGAGGACGTGTTCCGCGCCGTCGCGACGGCCGACGGCTGGAACGGCTGGTACACGAGCGAATGCGAGCTCGATCCGGTACCGGGCGGCGTGTTCCACCCGGTGTGGCGCGACTTCGGGCCGAATCGCACCAGCAAGTCGGACGTCGGCCGCGTGGTGGAAGTGAGCGCGCCCGAGCGGATCGTGTTCGAATGGACGCCGGTCGGCTCCGAAAATCCCACGCAGTTCACGTTCACACTGAAGGCGCACGCCGAAGGTACGGTCGTGCAACTGGTCGACGAAGGCTATCCCGATGACGACGGCGACGATGTCGACGCGCTCCTGGATTGCGCTTGCGCGTGGGGCGAGGCCCTCACGTTGCTGCGCTTCCACGTCGAGGGTCGCTGGTCGCGTGGCCGTGCCTGAGCGAGGCTCATGAGCTCCCTCGCCGAATACTTCGGCCCGAACATGAGCGGTCGGGTCATGCAGCTGGCGCTGCTGTTCGGCACGGCGCTGCTCATCCTGCTGATCGGCATCTGGCTCGCGCGCTGGGTCGCGACGCTCGTGCGCAAGGCCGTGCAGAAGCGTGCCGGCGACGTGGCGCTCGCGAGCTTCATCGGCAATACCGTGTTCGTGCTGCTGTGCGCGATCGTCGTGATCGGCGCGCTGGATCGCGCGGGCATCCCCACGGCGTCGCTGCTCGCCGCGCTCGGCGCCGCCGGGCTTGCGGTCGGTCTCGCGCTGAAGGATTCGCTCGGCAACCTCGCGGCCGGCGTGCTGCTGGTCGTGTCGCGGCCGTTCCGCGCGGGCGACGTGGTCGAAGTGGGCGGCCGGCAGGGCGCCGTCGAGCGCATCGACCTGATGCACACGGTGCTGGCGATGCCCGACAACAGCGTGGTGAGCGTGCCGAACGGCGCGATCATGACCGCGCCGATCGTCAACTTCACGGCGCGCCCGACGCGGCGCATCGAGCTCGTGTTCCAGGTCGGCTTCGAGGACGATCCGCAGCGCGCCGTGCAGTTGATCGACGGCATCGTGAAATCGCACGCGCGCGTGCTCGCCGATCCGGCGCCCGTCGTGCTGCTGCAGCGCCTCGCCGAGGGCGGCTACGAGATCGTCGCGCGGCCGTGGGTGAAGAGCGCCGAAGTGCCCGTCGCGACGGGCGAGCTGCTCGCTGCCGTCGGCCATGCGCTGACCACGCAGGGATTCCATGTTCCGCAACGCGTCATCCGCCTCGTGCCGCCTGCGGCCGATGGCGGCACCGGCACGGCGGGAGCCGTGCGCCACGAACCGGGGAGATGATCATGCGAACCTTGTACCTGGGGCTGGCGCTCG
>CALKUS010000056.1 GCA_937996755.1 uncultured Pseudomonadota bacterium
GATGCGGAGCTCGCGCGTTACGGCGGCGAGCTGCTCGACCTCGCGGCGCGCGATGCCGACGCGTTCCGCGCGGCGCTCGCGCCACCGTCGGATCCCGCGGCGATCGCGCGCGGATCGGGCGCGGCGCGCGCCGGCGCTTCGTCGACGCTGGCGGCGCGCCTCGCGCGCACGCAGTGATGCTGCGCGACCGGACGCAGGTCGCCGTGATCCGCGACGCCGCGCTGCTCGCCGCCCTCGCGTTCGCTGCCGCGTGCGAGCGCGCGCCGCCGCCGGTGGCGGCTACGCCGAGGCCGGCCGCAGCCACGCCGACGCCCACGGCGAATCCGCCGCCCGCGAGACGCCCGGTCGTCGCGGTGCAGCAGGCGCCGGTCGCCGCGGACGTGGCGCCGCCGACGCTCGCGGTCTACGCGCTGTCGCGCGGCAAGGGCGTGCCCGACGAGGCGCGCGCGACGCTGAAGGACATCCGCGCGCTGCTCGACGCGGCGCGCCAGAACGGACGCGTGACCGACATGGCGTCGACGCGCATCGGCATCGAAGGGGAGACGCGGCTGTGCGTCGAGTTCCGTGACGCCGCCGCCGCCGACGCGCTCGGCGCGGAAGTGCGCGCCGCGGCGCGCGACGTCGAGTTGCTCAACGTGGTCGAGGAACGCTGCCCAGACGGGGAGGAACGGAAATGAAGCTGCAACCAGGGAAGTTCGCCATCATCGCCGCCGCGGCCGCCATCGTGCTCGCCGCCTGCCAGCGCGAGCCCGCGCCCGCGTCGAGCCCGCAGCCCGTGGCGACCGCATCGCCGGCACCGACGACGAGCGCGACGCCGATCGCCGACCGACCGTCGCCGATGCAGCCCGCGACGAGCGAGCCCGCGGCCGCGACCGAGGAGGAAGTGAAGGAGGCCTACAAGCGCCTCGACGAAGCCGCGAAGACCGCTGCCTCGCAGTGGGAAGACAACACGTTCGAGGACTTTCTCGCAACCGTCTACAAGGAGCCCGGCGAGGACGGCAAGTACATCGTCAGCGGCGACATCGCGATTTCGAACGTCAAGCAGCTCGAGGAATTCTTCAAGCAGCTGAAGCGGAGCGGTGGACAGGCCGTCGGCGGCAAGCTCATCGTGCAGCAGGACCAGCTGATCGTCGACTCCAACAGCGGACGCGACTCGGTCTGGAACGAAACGGTGAAACGCAACATCACGTACTGCGTGAGCAGCACGTTCGGTCCGCGCCAGGCCGCCGTCATCGCCGACATGGAAGCGGCCACCGGCGCGTGGGAGCAGTCGGCGAACGTCGACTTCAAGCACGTCGCCGCGCAGGACGGCAGCTGCACCGCGACGAACAACAACGTGGTGTTCGACGTGCGGCCGATCGACGTGGGCGGCGAATACCTCGCGCGCGCGTTCTTCCCGAACGAGCCGAGGAAGGATCGCAACGTGCTGATCGACGAAACCTCGTTCGACCTCGATCCCGGCGAGAAGCTCACGCTCGTCGGCATCCTGCGCCACGAGCTCGGCCACACGCTGGGCTGGCGCCATGAGCACACGCGCCCGGAATCGGGCAAGTGCTTCGAGGACGCGAACTGGCGTCCGCTGTCCGACTACGACCGCTTCTCGGTCATGCACTATCCGCAGTGCAACGGCGGCGGCGACTGGTCGCTCACGCTCACCGACAAGGACAAGCTCGGTGCGGCATGCATCTACGGCGCGGCGACGGGATTCACCGTGCCCTTGCCGGCGGGTTGCCCCGCGATCGTCCCGCCGCCGGCCGGCACGGCGACGACGGTGAACTTCGCGAACCAGACGGTCGCGCTGCAGGAGCGCAAGGATTTCGGGCCGTTCGACGTCGTGCCCGGCAGCCGTTTCGAGGTCGAGATGCACGGCGCGGGCGCGACGCCCGGCGACCCCGATCTCTACGTCCGCTTCGGCCGCACGCCGCTGCGCACGAACGGCCGCTTCGACTGCCGCCCGTACCTCGTCGGTGCCGAGGAGTCGTGCGCGCTCGACACGCCCGTGCCGGCCGACAAGCACAAGGCATTCGTGATGGTGTACGGCTACACCGCGGGCTCGTTCTCGCTCGTGGTGAAGCACGTGCCGCCGAACTGATCGACGATCAGTTCATCTCCGAATCGGTCGGATCGCCGCGCGTGACCACGAGGTTCACGCGCGGCGCGGCGCGGCCGCTCAGGTGCACGCGATACGTCGTGCCGACCTCCAGGTCGAACGCCACCACCTTGTGGATCGCCGCGCAGCCTTCGGCGCTGTCGTGGCCGACGGATTCGAGCACCTTCGCCGTCGAGCCGTCGAGAATCTTCTCGCCGGAATCGATCACGTCGAGCCAGTGGCCGGTGTCGAGCGAGAAGCGGTAGCGCCCCGACTTCCGCACGTCGAAGTAGAGGATGCCGCCCTGCGGCGCCGTGTCCTTCGCCGGACGCCCGGGTGGCACGATGAACGCGACCTGCGTCTCGGGTGCCAACGTCACGACGTAGTGCTTGCCGAGTTGCAGCGGCGCGCCGGCCTGCTGGATGTTCGTATTCGCCGCGAGCCCGCTCGCGGTCGTCGCCATCGCGGCGAGCTCGTCCTTCATGTCCCAGAAGAAGCCGGAACACGCATCGTCGGCAGAAGCGCCCGCGGACGCGAGCGCCAGCAGCAGGGCGGGTATTCGGTGCACGGTCGGTTCCTCGCGAGGGGCGGCGCACGGAGTATCGGGCATCGGGGAGGACGCGGCATGCATCCGTCTGCGCTATCGTCCGCGCGACGAAAGAGGAGCATCCCATGCGCGCATTCCTGCTCGAAGGCTACGGCAACGCATCGCGTACGCAACTGCGCGACGTGGACAAACCGTCGCCGGGCGCCGGCGAAGTGCTGGTTCGCGTCGATGCCGCGGGCCTGAACCCGGTCGATTACAAGATCCGCGAAGGCAAGCTGCGCGTGGTCCAGGACTTCCGCATGCCCGTGGTCATGGGCTGCGAGATCGCCGGCGTCGTCGAGGCGAACGGCACCGGCGCATCGCGCTTCAAGCCGGGCGACCGCGTGGTCGCGCGGCTCGCGAAGGACAAGCTCGGCGCGTTTGCGGAACATGCGTGCGTCGCCGAGATGCTGCTCGCCACGGCGCCGAAGACCGTCGACGCCGTCCATGCCGCGGGCCTGCCGCTCGCCGGCCTCACCGCGCTGCAGGCGCTGCGCGAACAGCTGCAGTGCGGCCCCGGCACGCGCCTGCTGATCACGGGCGGCGCGGGCGGCGTCGGCACGCTCGCGATCCCGATCGCGAAGCAGCTCGGCGCGCACGTCACCACCACGGCGTCGTCGCGCGGCGAAGCGCTCGTGCGCGCGCTCGGCGCCGACGTCGTGATCGACTACACGAAGGAAACGCTGGCGAAGCATGCGCGCGAGTTCGACGGCGCACTGGACCTCGTCGGCGGCGCCACGCTCGGCCAGATGTTCGGCTGCGTGAAGCGCGGCGGCCGCGTGGTGTCGATCGCGAGCGTGCCCGAGGTGCGCACGGCGCTCGTCGACGTGAAGAAGCCGTGGCTCGCGCCGCTGTTCCTGCTGGTCGGCGCGGTGCCGAGCATCAAGGGCCTCGTGAACGGCGTCGACTACCGCTTCCTGCTGATGCGGCCCGACGGCGCGCAGCTCGCCGAGCTCGTCACGCTGGTCGATGCGGGCAGGCTGCCGATCACGGTCGACAAGGTGTTCGAGTTCGAGCGCATTGCGGAAGCGTTCCAGTACCTCGAGCAGGGCCGCGCGAAGGGCAAGGTGGTCGTCCGCATGGGAGTTGCAACGTGATTCGCTTGATCGCCGCCCTGCTGCTGCTCGTTGCCCTCCCGCTCTCTGCGCGCAACGTGCCCGAACCGAGGTCGGTGTCGATCGCGGTCGACGTCGACGCGAAGGGACGCGTGTCGAGCGCCGAAGTCCGGGACAAGCTGCCCGAGGCGACCGTTCAGCGTCTCATCGAGCGCGTCAGGCAGTTCGAATTCACGCCGGCGCGCCGTGACGGCCAGGCGGTCGCGAGCAGCACGACGCTGTGGCTGGACTTCGCGTTCGAGGAGCTGGACCGCGAGCACCTCGCGATCCGGATCCGCGATGCGTACACCGGCCCGGGTTACGCGAACAAGAACGTGCCATTCGATTTTCCCGAGAGCGCGATCCGCAAGCGGCACGACGGCGACGTCTGGCTGCGCCTCACGTACGACGCGGCGGGACGCGTGACGAAAGCCGACGTGCTCGCCACGCGAGGCGATCCCGTCTATGGCCCGACGGCAGCGGCGACGGCATCGCAGTGGACCCTCGTGCCGGAGCGTGTCGGCGGCGAGCCCGTCGCTGGTGTGGTCGAGGTGCCAGTGTATTTCCGGATCAGCGCGGGGCGCGGTTTGCGCTCGCTCCCGCGCGAGCGCTGGGTGAAGCCAGTCGACGGCACCCTGCCGCCGGAAAGCGGACGCGAGCTCGTGGCGGATTCCGTCGTGACGTTGCGCACGGCAGTCACCGGCTCGCTGCTCTGACCACGATGCGGCGATGAGCGCGGCAACCGCCGGCCAGCGCTTCTTCCGCGCGCTCGGCGCGGCACCCGACGCGGCGACCGCGCTCTGGTGCCTGTGGGTGTGGATCGCGCCGCGCG
>CALKUS010000057.1 GCA_937996755.1 uncultured Pseudomonadota bacterium
CGTCAGTATGAAGGTGGGCAGCCAGACGGTCACCAGTCTGACGGCACCGGCGGGAAGACTCATCGCGACGATCGGCTCGACGCAGGTTACCCAGTTCACCGCCAGCCAGCCGCTGATCATCCGTTTCGCCTCGCCCATCGCCGGCTTTCTGCGCATCTACAATGCCAGCGAGCAGCCCAGCTATACCGCTTACACCGCCGAGTGGAGCGCATCCGGCAAGGGAAGCTGGTCGGCTTACTGCCCGCACGACTACGTCAGCACCAGCTCACAGGGCGTCAGCAATTTCGTCGCCGAGCCGATGATTCCGGTCGGCGGCGCGCGCTGGGACCACATGCACTCCGTCACGTCGCCCGGCGAAGGCAGCTGGCGCACGCCGTCGAACGTGACCGACAAGAAGGTGAGCGGCGAAGCCGGCCTGTCGCGCGCGATCGGCGAAGTCACGCCCTACGTGCACGTCGCGAGCAACTTCCGCGCGCCGAACCTCGAAGAGCGCTACGTGAACATGCTCGTGCACGGCGGCCTCATGGTGTTCGGCAACGAGAAGCTCCGCCCCGAGACGTCGATCTCGACCGAAGTCGGCGTGAAGACCGGCGAGCTGTTCGGCGGCAATGTCACGAGCACGCGGCTGTCCGCGTACCGCTCGGACGTCGAGGACCTGATCGCGATCCGCTACGTGACGCTCGTCTTCGGTGTGCCGCGCTTCGAGAACCAGAACATCGACCGCGCCCGCCTCGAGGGCGTCGAAGCCCAGGCCGACCTGCGCTTCGGCCGCGTGCAGCCGTCGCTCGCCGTCGCGTTCCCGCGCGGCACCGACCGCAACACGGGCGAGCCCATCTCCGATCTCGGCGCCGCGCGCGCCACGTTCGACGTTCGCGTTCCCGCCCCGCGCTTCGTGCCCCTGGGCACGGTCGCGTTCCGGGTGCGTTGGACGAACGCCTCCCGCACGAGCCGTGGTGAAGACGTGCTCGCGCGTCCGGCGTTTTGGACGGCTTCCGCGGAAGCCGGCATGACCGCACTGCGTGCCCGCTGGACGCTCGCCGTGCGCAACCTGACCAATACGCGGTATTTCGAACCGCTGAGCTTCATTCCCGAGCCGGGCCGCTCGTTCACGTTGTCCGTCCGCCGTGACGTGGCGCTGCCCTGGCTGACTCCGAATACGGAGCGCTGACGACCATGCGAACGACCTCTCTGGGGCTCTTTTTTGCCCTGACGCTTTCCCTCGCGGGAGTCTCCGAAGCCCGTACTCGCGCCACCGTCGACGGCCGCCGCTTCAACGACGTCAACGGCTCGCAGCCCGCGGCCGCGCTCCTGAACGCTTCGGCGAACGGCGCGAACGCGACGACCGTGCTCAACGTCGGCCTGCCGGCCGGCGCGGTGCAGATCGACTCGACCTACTACGACCTGCAGGACATGGGCTCGATGGGGCATCACGTCGAAGTCGGTCCCGACGGCCGCGTGCACATCACGTGGCAGGACGACTTCTGCGAACTGTCCGGCGTGTGCCCGCCCAACCTGAACGCGCCGCAGCCCTACCCGCAGCGCGGCCAGGGCTACGCCTATCGCGACGAAGTCGGCGTGTGGCACCACATCGGCAAGGTGACCGATCCCGATCTCGCCGCGCTGCACTGCTGCACCGCGCCGGAAGAGTTCGGCGGCTTCGGTGCGATCGCGCTCAACTCCGCCGGCCGCGCCGTCGTCGCGCAGCACATCAACGAAGAGAGCTGCGACCTGCGCGGCACGTTCTACCTGCAGGACGCCGTCAACACGAACAACTGGACCGCGTACCTGCCGCCGTTCTCGGGCGGCGCGAGCGTGCTGTTCCCGCAGGTCGCGGTGACGCCGTCGAACACCTACTCGCTGCTCGGAGGAATCCCGGTCGCGGGCGGCTACGACGAGACCGTCCAGATCGCGACGAGCTGGTTCCCGACGATCGGCACGCCGTACTCGTGCTTCGTGTGGCAGGGGCAGGACTGGCGCTACCCGGCGCCGTCGTCGCTGTTCCGCGACTCGCGTCCCGCGTTCCCGTGCATCGCCGCGTCGGCGAACGGCCGCGTCGGCATCGCGGTCGGCGATTTCGGCGGCAACGTCTACCTGATCGAATCGTCGAACGGCTCGTTCAACCCGGGCACGATCACGATCCGCAATCTCACGAACTACCTCGACTCGCAGATCGTGAAGACCGACTCGACCTCGACGCAGTACCGCCCGTACGTGCACTGCTCGCTCGCGTACCAGGACACGACGCCGCACGTCGTGTGGAGCGAACTGCAGGCGCGCAAGAGCGGCACGACGGTCGCGTACTACGACTACCGCAGCCGCATCAAGCACTGGTCGTCCACGCGCGGCGTGGAGACCGTGTACCAGGTTCCGGCGGGCGTCGCCGACCGCTTCGACGACGTGGACAATCTCCTGAACGGCCCGCTCGCCGGTTTCAATTCCATCACCGTCGACTGGCCGCAGGTCGGCTTCTCGCAGGACGGCTCCGAGACCTACGTCGCGTGGCTGCGCTACACCGATTCCGAAGTGGATCCCACGGGTATTCCGAGCGGCCTGGAAGGGATCTGCACCGGCACCGGCTACGGTGACATCGCGTGCAGCGCGGCTCGCGGCGCAGGCGCCTGGAGCGCGATGCAGAACCTGACGAACACGCCCAAGGTGGACGAGCGCTTCTTCTCGATGTCCACGATCAACCCGGGCGGCAAGCTGCGCATCCTGTTCCAGGCGCCGGCGACCGATCAGGCCGGCTGCGCGCTCATCGGCGACCGCGGCGCGGCTCCCGGCAATCTCGTGCGCCGCATCGCGTACTTCGAGCCGCGCGTGAACGCGAGCGTGCTCGACGTGACGCCCGGCACGACCGGCGCGCTGCGCGCGTCGCTGTCGGCTTCGCCCAATCCCGCTTTCGGGGCGGCGCGCGTGCGGTTCGCGTCGTCGCTCCCTCCGGCTCCCGGCCGCCGCGTCGAGGTGTACTCGATCGACGGCCGTCGTGTGGCTTCGCTGCCCATCGCGAACGCGCTTTCCATCGAATGGAACGGCCGCGACGCGTCGGGGCACGCGGCGCCCGCGGGTGTGTACTTCGCGCGACTCACCGACGACCCGGCGAACTCGGCCGTGCGCCTGGTGCTCGCGCGCTAGGTGTTTCTTGCAACCGGATCAACCACTCACAGACATCACGCAACGCTTCTTCGGAGGAGCAGTCATATGAAACTGGTGAAGATGGTGGTGCCCGCCCTCGCGCTCATGCTCGCTTTCGCTTCGCAGGCCCAGGCCGTGTCGATCGCGGAGGAACACGTCAACGGTGGCGCGCTGCAGCTGAACTGGCTGCCCGGATACGACACGCCGCGCACGCTGCTCGCGCTGACGATGAATCCGTCCGATCCCGGCTACTCGAACCCGTCCGGCGACCACACGGTCGGCGTGCTCACGAACACGGTGCAGGACTCGGGCGGCATCGCGCTGTCGGCGATCGATCCGCAGGGCCAGAACGACTACACGTGGGAAGGCTGGTTCTTCACGGGTGACGGCAACACGCGCCGCGGGCTCGTGCTTCGCGCGAGCGTCGGGGACAACTTCAAGTCGAGCTACCAGTTCGTGCTGTATTCGGGCATGGCGCAGCTCGTGTTCCGCCGCCTCGTCGGCCAGACGCCGACCTCGCTGCGTTCGTGGGTCGGTCCGCAGATCCCGGGCGGCATCCCGCTCGTGAACACGTGGCACCACCTCAAGGTCGAGGCGACGGGCAACCAGTTCCGTCTCTGGTACGACGGTGTCGAGCTGACCGCGGGCAACCCGGTCGTCGACGCGACGCCGCTGCTGACGGGCTTCGTCGGCGTGTACAACTTCCGCTTCGACCTCGGCAACGTGCCCGTGTACTTCGACGACCTCATGCTGACCACGCAGAACGTCGTCCCGGCGCGCACGACCACGTGGGGCGCGATCAAGAACCTGTACAAGTAACGGCTCGGTTCCCGATCCCGAGACGCGAGAACGCCCGGCGCGGTATGGCCGGGAGTGTGAGGGGGAGAAACAGGCGCGGACTCCGCGCCTTTTTCTCGTCCGTCGTCCGCGTGACGGCGGCGGGCGCCCAGGTGCGTCGCAACTCTCGCCAAGTCTGCCTGTACGGGTTATAAGCGCAGGGTGACATTGCGCGACGGGAGGATGACATGATCAAGGCGACACTGACCGGCCAGCGTCTCGTGGCTTTGTTTCTGCTCGGCGGGCTGTCGGATCGCTGGGGCGTGCGCCGCGCGCTGATGTTCTCGGTGGCCTTTCTGTTCGTCGGGCGCGTCATCATGTCGCTGGGCGAGACGCTGCACCTGGCCCCGGGTCACTTCGGGCCGCTGCACCTCGTCACCATGCTGGGCATGCTGTTCATCATCATCGGCGTGGTCGCGCTGGTGCTGATCGGCGGCGCGGCGGCGTTCTTCATGATTTCGGCCAGCCACCAGGCCGCCGCCGACGAAGCCAGCGCCGACGAAATGTCCGACGAAGACCCAGACGCCGCAGCGAAGGAGGCGAAGAAGGCCAAGCTGAAAAAGAAAAAGGAAGCCGAAGCCAAGGGCCTGCCGCCGGCCTTCGTCGAACTGGAACCGTTCACCGTCAATCT
>CALKUS010000058.1 GCA_937996755.1 uncultured Pseudomonadota bacterium
GTTTCGGCCTACAGCGAGATCATGAACATGCAGGTCTAGGCCTGCTTGTCGAGCTTCTCGCCCAGCAGCGGCACCGTGCCGTAGGGCGAAGGCTGCTTCGAGGCAGGCTCCAGCTCGCGCGCGAGCCGGCTCAGCCACGGAAAGCGCGGCGCCTTGGGCTGCTGCGTGGTCTCGTCGATCTCGATCAGCGATGCGGAGTTCGACGCGGCCGTGTCGGCCTCGGTGGAAGACTTGGTGCCAGCCTGGTCGGCCGTCCTGCCGGAAGTCGTCGGCAGCACGACGCGGCCGACGCCAGCGACGTGGTTCACGCTCATGATGCGCTCCTGTCGGGGCGAAATTCCCTGTGACAGGAGCTTCGGCATCCGATCGGCGAACTTGAGGGTGAAACTGCCGCGGTTGTAACGCGGCGTTAACGATTACCGCTTCAGTCCAGCGACATCAGGCGGCGCCGCTTCTGCGTCTGGTCGATGAAGCGCTGCAGCGCGCGCTCGGCGATCCAGGGCGCACGCAGCGGCGCGAGGCCGGCCGTGAGGTCGATCTGCACGGACGGATCGGTGTACGGGCCCGACGTGTCGTAGACGCACAGCGGTGCGTTCTTCTCGGCACCGAACACCTTCGGCGTGTCGGCGAGGTGGATTTCGCGCATCGCCACGGCGATGTCGGGCCGCGAGCCCGCCACGTGCACTTTCGTCGAGCCGGGGATCGGGCGCGTCACTTCGGCCGACAGCTCGGCGGTGCGGCGTAGGAGGTCGGCGGGCAGCGCGTTCATGGCATTCGTCCTCGGATGGCGGTGGACGAAGCGGCGGTGCGCCGAAGTCTCCCTACGCCGGCGCGACCCGGATCAGGTTCGAAGGGTATGTCTCAGCCCGACCGGGCACCCCCGCTTCGCCGCGCATTCAAGCACGAAGCGCCGGGAGGCGAAAGGAATGCGCGCGGGCGCCGGTCGTTCCTGCGCCACCACACCCGGGAACGACCATGCTGCGCTTCGCCCTCGCCGCCTTCCTGCTCGCCGCGACCGCGGTTCCCGCGCACGCGGCGGAACGCGCCGGCTTCTCGCTCGGCTCGGAAACCAGCGGCTCGACGTTCGACCCGGTGCTCGACCGCGTCACCGTGACGAAGGTCGAGCCGGGCTCGGCCGCCGAACGCGCCGGTGTCGCGGTCGGCGACGAAGTCACCGACATCAACGACCGTCACATCCCCGGCATGAAGGCGCGCGAGCTGCAGCGCTGGCAGGAAGCGCTGGCGCCGGCCGACGGCCTCGTCCTGCGCGTCCGGCGCGCCGGCGTCGAGCTGGCCATCGTCGTTCGCCGGAAGGGCTAGCCGCGGCGGCCTGCCGCATTGCCGGCGGCGCCGGCGAAGTGGTCTACTGGACGGGCACAGGGGGTGCACGTTCATGCTGCAGGCAAGCGCAGGCGAGGGCCACGGGCCCAGGCCGACCCACGTCGATTTCCTCTCGTCCTGGCGTCGCGCCTGGCAGGGCTGCGGCGCGCGCGGCGACGGGCTCGACGTCGAACGCGCCCTGCTCGCGCGCTACGCCGAGCCGCGCCGTCGATACCACACGGTGCAGCACCTCGCGGAATGCCTCGCCTACTTCGAGCTCGCGCAGGACCTGCCGCCGCACCCGGCCGACGTGGAGCTCGCGATCTGGTTCCACGACGCGGTGTACGACCCGCGCCGCCACGACAACGAGAAGCTGAGCGCGGAGTGGGCACGCCACGCGCTTTCCGGCGCGGGCGCACCCGCGGAGACGGCACAGCGCGTGTCCGACCTCGTGATGATCACGCGGCGCCATCCGGAGAACGTGGTGGCGCTCGATGCGCAGGTGCTCATCGACGTCGACCTCGCGATCCTCGGCGCGGCACCGGCGCGCTTCACGCAGTACGAGCAGCAGATCCGCGAGGAGTACGCGCACCTGCCGATCTGGACGTTCCGCTGGAAGCGCGCCGAGGTGCTGCGCTCCATGCTGAACCGCCAGCGCATCTACAACACGCCGCGCTTCCACGACGCGCTCGAGGCGATCGCGCGCGAGAACCTCAGGCGCTCGCTGGAGACCTGACGCGGGCGACCGCGGTCACTCGAACCCGTCCGAGAACAGCAAGGTCGAGAGCACGACGCGGCACGCCGAGAATTCCGACACCTCGAGGAACGGCGCGCTCGTGTTGAAGCGTCGCGTGAGCGCCGTGACGAACCGGCCGGGCGGCAGGAACGACGCGGTGACGTTGAACGTCGCGTTGCCGGACGCGTCGGTCGTGACGCGCTGGAAAAGCGGGCTGCCGAACGCGCCGGCGATGAAGGCCTGGCCTTCGCCGTTGCCGCTCGCGTCGCAGGCGGTGCTCGCGAAGAAGTAGAGGTCGAGCGTGCTGTTCGCCGAGCTGTTGATCGTGCCCTGGATCGTGCCCTGCCCGATCGTGGGATCGAAGATCGCCGAGGTCACGACGGGGAAGTTCAGGCCTTCGTTCGCGCCGCCGTCGCCGTCGCCCGCGTCGTTCGCGTTGACGCCGACGGGCGCGAGGTCGATGCCGAGGCCGGCGTTGTCGCCGATGTTCACGGCGATCGCGTCGAGCACGGAATCCGCCTCGACGAAGATGCCCGCAGCACCGTTGTAGCCGATGCTCGGCTTCGTCGCATCGCCGCCGAAGAAGCGGCGGATCACGGTCACGCCGTCGCTGTTGGAGACGTAGACGCCGAAGCCGGCGTTGCCGCGCGCGACGCTGTTGAGGCCGATGCCAATGCCGTTGCCGTCGAGCGTGGCGATGCCGGCGTTGTCGACGATGCGCACGCCGTCGCCCGCGCTGTCGGCGATGATGTTGTCGTTCACCTGCGTGCCGGAAGCATTGATCCCGACGAGCACGCCGGTGCCGGCGTTGCCCATCGCCGTCGTGCCGTCCGCCGCCACGCCGATCCAGTTGTTGCGCACCTTGTTGCCGTTCGCGGACGAGCCCGCCGCGATCGACGTGATCGACACGCCGATGCCGCCGTTGCCCGAGATGACGTTGCGATTGCCGGGCGACGGCGTGAGCGGGCCACCGTCGGACACGATCTGGTCGCCGATGATGTTGCCCGAGCCGAAGCTGCCGATGCGGATCGCGGGCCGCGCCAGCACGAGGCCGTTGCCGCGCGGCAGCAGGCCCGTGACGTCCGTGCCGATGAGGTTGCCCGCGATCAGCAGCCCACCCGTCGAACAGCCCTGGCCGGGAATGCACGTGTCGGCGCCGGCGCTGATCGCGGAGCCGGCCCAGCGGTTGATCGCGAAGCCGCGGAACGTCGACCCGGCGCCACCGCAGAATCCCCCGCCCGGCACGAGCGCATTCACGACGAACGCGTCCGTCGCGCCCGCGAGGCTGCCGTCGAGCTCGATGCCGACGATGCCGTTGTAGCCGAGCGGGAGCGTGTTCGGGCTCGAGCCCGGTTGCGTGAATGCGTCGATGCGCATCGGGATCTGCAGTGGCGGCAGCGGCCCGAGCGGCTGGATCGTGTGCGGCGCATTGCCGGGGATCGCGAACACGATGTCGTGCGACGCACACGCCGTGCCGCCCGTGACCTGCTGCGCGTTCGCGGCGAGCATGGCGGCGCGCAGGCTGCCGGCGCCCGAATCGTTCGTGTTCGTGACGGTGAACGTCGTGGCGCCGGCCGGCGCCGCGGCCGCGAGGGCGGCGAACAGCATCGAGGTACGTGGATTCATCGGAAGCGCTGCTCATGCCGCTGGCGGATCGCCGCCGGCGATCCTCCCCGCGGGCGCCGCCGCGCGCTTTCCCCGCGTCGTCCAATTTTCCTGACCGTTTCGTTCGGTGGGCCGCAGCGCCTATTTCGGCGGCGCATTCGCGCTGAGATCGTCGCGATCGGCGCCGCCCTGCAGCGAGTCCCATGGCCATAGCCATGGGGCGAGCGAAGGGCAAGCCCAGCGCGGCGAGATCGAGCGAGGCGAAGTCGAAATGGGCGTTGCGGTCCACTACGATCTGGCGCCGCATGACCGACGCCCCTGCCAGCGCGCCGCAGCCCGACACGTTCCGCTTCGGGCCATTCACCCTGGAGCCGCGCGAGCGCCGCCTCCTGCGCGACGGCGCGCCCGTCGAGCTCAGGCCCAAGGCGTTCGACGCGCTCGTGCTGTTGGTCTCGCGCGCGGGCAGCCTGGTCTCGAAGGAGGAATTCTTCGCCACGCTGTGGCCGCGCGTCGTCGTCGGCGACGCGAGCCTGAACAAGTGCGTGTTCCAGCTGCGCCAGGCGCTGGGCGACGAAGACGCGCGCTACATCGAGACCGTCCCCAAGGGCGGCTACAGATCG
>CALKUS010000059.1 GCA_937996755.1 uncultured Pseudomonadota bacterium
CAGGCGAAGACACTCTTTCCCTACACGACGCTCTTCCGATCTTCCGCGTCGCTGAGCACCGCTCCGACGGCAACCTGGGGGCGCGCGTCGTTACTCAAGTGCGCGCCTCGGCCGCCACCTCGGCAGAGGGACAGAGCGCGGCCAGCTCGCACCCGCCGCAGTTCGGCTTGCGCGCGTAACAAACACGACGTCCGTGCCAGATCAAACGGTGCCCGGACATGATCCAGCGATCTTCGGGCCACAGCGTCATCAGGTCCTGCTCGACTTTTTCCGGATCGTCTTCGCGCGTCATGTCGAGGCGCCGCGACAGCCGGCCAATGTGCGTGTCGACGACGACACCGCTGGCGATGCCGTAAGCCGTGCCCAGAACGACGTTGGCCGTCTTGCGCGCCACGCCGGGCAGCTCGATGAGCGTCGCAAGCGTGCGCGGCACTTCACCGCCGTGCTTCTCAACGATGGTCTTACAGGCGGCGCGAATGTTCTTGGCCTTGTTGCGATAAAAGCCCGTCGAAAAGATGATCTGCTCGACTTCTTCTTGGCTTGAATCGGCCAGCGCTTTGGGCGTCGGGAAGCGATCAAACAGCGTCGGAGTGATCAGGTTGACCCGATCGTCGGTACACTGCGCCGACAGGATCACCGCGATGAGCAGCTCGAACGGATTGCGGAATTCCAGCTCGGTCGTCGGGTTCGGGTTCAGCGCGGCGAGGCGCTCGAACAGCTCGACGCGGGCGGCGGGCTTCACGAGCCGCGCGCCTTGCGTTTCGCCTGCGCGCGCGCGATCGCGGCGGCGATGGGGTCGGCTTCAGTCGCGACGCTGCGCGCCGCCAGGCGTTGCTCGCGCTCCGCCGCGTCGCGTGCGAGTCGGAGATTGCGCGCGGCGTAGCGACGCCGACCGAGCGCCGTCCGCTGCGCGAGCTCGGCCGCCGACGGTTCGATCACGGCCATCGCGATGCAGTCGACCGGGCAGGGCGGGATGCACAGCTCGCAGCCCGTGCATTCGCCGGCGATCACGCCGTGCATCAGCCGGGCCGCGCCGACGATCGCGTCGACCGGGCAGGCCTGGATGCACTTCGTGCAGCCGACGCACGTCGCTTCGTCGATCACGGCGACGGCACGCGCCTTGTGTTCGCCGCGCGTGCGGTCATAGGGCCTTGCCGCAACGCCGAGCAGCGCCGCGAGCGCCGCGGCGCCGGCGTCGTCGCCCGGCGGGCAGCGGTCGATGCCCGCTTCGCCGCGTGCGATCGCCTCGGCGTACGGACGACACCCGGCATAGCCGCACTGCGTGCAGTGCGTCTGCGGCAAGAGCGCGTCTATGGCCTCGACGGTCGGTGGCATGGACTTAGCGTAGATCGGGAAGACGGAAGACGGGAGACGGAAGACGCAAGCGCGCGCTTTCGCGTCTTCCGTCTCCCGTCTGAGCGAGCGCAGCGAGCGACCGTCTTCCGCCTATTTCACGCGCATGCCGGGCTCGGCACCGGCGTCGGGCGCGAGCAGGAACGGTCCACCTTTCTCGTCGCTCGCCGCGAGCACCATGCCTTCGGACATCCCGAAGCGCATCTTGCGCGGCGCGAGGTTCGCGACCATCACGGTGAGGCGGCCGACGAGCGTTGCCGGGTCGTACGCGGACTTGATGCCCGCGAACACCTGGCGCTGCTCGGTGCCGAGGTCGAGCCTGAGGCGCAGCAGCTTGTCGGCTTCGGGCACGGCGGCGGCGTCCACGATGCGCGCGACGCGCAGCTCCACGCGCATGAAATCGTCGATGGAAATGTGTCCCTCGGCAGCAGGCGCGGGCGGAGCGACCGTCTTCGCGATCGTCGTCGCGGCGGCAGCGACGGCGGTCGCCACGCTCGCGACGGCCGCAGCGACGGGCGCGGCGAGCGTTTCCGTCGATGCAGCGACCATCGCATCGATGCGGCCCTGCTCGATGCGCGTGGTGAGCGGTTCGAACGGCGCGAGCTGGTGGTTCGCCCACGGCGTCGCGACCGCGCTGAAATCGGTGAACGCGCCGCCCGGCACGGCGAGGAACTTCTCCGCGCGCGCAATGAGGCCCGGAACGACGGGCTTCAGCGTGCATGCGATCGCCTTGAACAGGTTGATGCCGGCGGTGAGCACGCGATGCAGCTCGTCGCGCTTCGCGGGATCCTTCGCGAGCGCCCACGGCGCGGCGTTCGCGATGAACGCGTTCGCGGCGTCGGCGGCTTCCATCGCCCTCACGAGCACGTGGCCGTACTGGCCGCGCTCGTAGCGCGGCAGCGCGCCCTGGCACAGCGCAGCAACCGTCGCGAGCGCCTGGATCGCCGCAGTTTCGTTCGGCGTCGGGTTCGCGGGCTGCGCGCCGGCCGACCAGAAATCGGCGCCGAGCCTGCCGCCGAAGTGCTGCTCGAGCAGCTTTGCGCAGCGGCTCGCGATGTTGACGAACTTGCCGACGAGGTCGGAGTTGATGCGCGCGACGAAATCCTCGAGGTTGAGGTCGAGGTCGACGACGCCATCGGAGGACTTCACGGCGTAGTAGTAGCGCAGCCAGTCCGGATCGAGGCCCTGGTCGAGGTAGGTGCGCGCCATGATGAACGTGCCGCGCGTCTTCGACATCTTCACGCCGTTGACGGTGAGGTAGCCGTTGACGTGCAGCGCCGTCGGCACGCGATAGCCGCTGCCCTTCAGTACGGCGGGCCAGAACAGGCCGTGGAAGTTGACGATGTCCTTGCCGATGAAGTGGTGCAGCTCGGTGTCGTGGCCGGGCTTCACGTAGCGGTCGAAGTCGACGCCGGTGCGCGTGCAGTACTGCCTGAACGACGCGAAGTAGCCGATCGGCGCGTCGAGCCAGACGTAGAAGTACTTGCCCGGTGCGCCCGGGATCGGGAAGCCGAAGTAGGGCTCGTCGCGCGAGATGTCCCAGTCCTTGAGCCCGGCGTCGAGCCACTCGCCGAGTTTCGCGCGCACGCTGGAATGCGCGACGTCGCCGCGCAGCCACTCGCGCAGGAAAGCTTCCAGCTTCGGCAGCTCGAAGAAATAGTGCTCGGAGCCGCGCAGCTCCGGCGTCGCGCCGGAGAGGATCGAGCGCGGGTTCTTCAGGTCGGTCGGTGCGTACGTCGCGCCGCAGTTCTCGCAGTTGTCGCCGTACTGGTCGGCCGTGCCGCAGTTCGGGCAATCGCCCTTGATGTAGCGGTCGGGCAGGAACATGCCGCGCACGGGATCGTAGAACTGCTCGATCGTGCGTCGCGCGATGTAGCCGGCCGCGTCGAGCTTCGCGTAGATCTCCTCGGTGAGCTCGCGGTCCTCGTCGGAGTGCGTCGTGTAGTAGTTGTCGAATGCGACGTGGAAGTCGGCGAAGTCGCGCTCGTGGCCCGCGCGCATGCTCGCTGCATACGCTTCCGGCGACATTCCCGCCTTCTCGGCGGCGAGCATGATCGGCGTGCCGTGCGCGTCGTCCGCGCAGACGTAGTGCGCGGTGTTGCCGGACAGGCGCTGGTAGCGCACCCAGATGTCGGCCTGGATGTACCCCACGAGGTGGCCCAGGTGGATCGGGCCATTGGCGTAGGGCAGGGCGGCGGAAACGAGCAGGTCGCGAGGCATCGGCACAGGCAGGTTCTGGCGAGCCCGTGATTATGCCGCATGGGGGGAGATCCCTCCGCCGGCGGCCTGCGGCCTTGGCGTTCGGGATGACACTTTCCGGAGTGGGTGCGCCGCATGCGCGGCGCACCCACGGTGCTTCAGAAATCGGTGCAGCCGTAGGCCTGCATGCTGGCCTTGGCGGCTTCGCGCGCCTGCGTGCAGGCCGCGGCGAGCGCCTCTTCCGCGCCGGGCGTGGTCATCGACTGGCGCCAGGCCTCGCGCGACGCCGCGAGCGACTTCAGCAGCGACTCGCGGGCGGCCTCGGGCACGCGAGCGGAGACGCAGGCCTCGTACTTCTGCAGGTAGTCGTCGCAGGACGGGATGCCGAGCGGCGCCCCGTTGCTCTGCGCGGCCAGCGCGTCGTTTTCCGCGACGGCCGGGATGCCGGCAGCGGCAGCCGCATCGGCAGCGCCCGTGGCGCCTGCATCGGTCGCGGCCGGGCTCGGGGATTCCGCCGGCGTCGCCGCAGGGGCCGCTTCCGGCGTGGGCGCGGGAGCAGGGGACTGGTTGCAGGCGGCGAGCGTGCCACCGAGCGCGATCACGAGCGCGAGGCTGCGATGCTTCATCGAAACTCTCCTTCGTTCGAACGGGCCAGTGGCCCGCGGCGGGCGGAATGCTAGCGCGGCGAGCAGCGGGTCGCGTTACGCGCCCGTTTGCCCGCCGTCCGGAGTGGTTACGCAGGACGCGGGCCGAAGCGGGCGGGTCGCGGCCGGCGGGCGAAACGATACAATCGCGCCTCGCCATTCCTGGTCACCCCATGTCGAATTCCCTGACGGACCGCGTACGCGAGTTGCTCGCGCGCGTGCAGGACCCCCATTCCGGTAGCGATCTCGTCGCCTCGGGCGCGCTGAAGGGCGTGGCCGTGGACGGCTCGCGCGTTTCGGTGGACATCGTGCTCGGCTATCCCGCGAAGTCGTGGCACACGACCTTGCGCAACGAGCTCGAGAAGCTGCTCGAAGCCGAGCCCGGCATCGAGAAGGCCGTTGCGAACGTCACGTCGCGCATCGCCGCGCACAAGGTGCAGAAGGAGCTGACGCCGCTCCCGAACGTGAAGAACATCATCGCGGTCGCGTCGGGCAAGGGTGGCGTCGGCAAGTCCACGACGGCGGCGAACCTCGCGATCGCGCTGCACCAGGAAGGCGCCACGGTCGGCGTGCTCGACGCCGACATCTACGGCCCCTCGATGCCGCGCATGCTCGGCATCTCGGGCAAACCCGAATCGCCCGACGGCCACCACATCACGCCGAAGGAAAACCACGGCATCCAGGCGATGTCGATCGGCCTGCTGGTCGAGGAGGACACGCCGATGATCTGGCGCGGCCCCATGGTCACGCAGGCGCTGCAGCAGCTGCTGAACGAAACGAACTGGGTCGACCTCGACTATCTCGTCATCGACCTGCCGCCCGGCACCGGCGACATCCAGCTCACGCTCTGCCAGCGCGTGCCCGTGTCCGGCGCCGTGATCGTGACGACGCCGCAGGACATCGCGCTGCTCGACGCGAAGAAGGGCCTCGCGATGTTCGAGAAGGTGGACGTGCCCGTGCTCGGCATCGTCGAGAACATGGCGACGCACGTCTGCTCGAAGTGCGGCCACGAGGAGCACGTGTTCGGCGAAGGCGGCGGCGCGAAGATGGCCGCGCAGTACGGCGTACCGCTGCTCGGCTCGTTGCCGCTCGACATCGACATCCGCATCCAGGCCGACGGCGGCACGCCGACCGTCGCCGCCGCACCCGATTCGAGCGTCGCGAAGAGCTACCGCGAGATCGCGATGCGCACCGCCGGCCGCCTCGCGCTGCGCGCGCGCAACAAGTCGATCAAGTTCCCGAACATCGTCATCCAGAACACCTGAGCGGAACGCGGAAGACGGAAGACGCGAAAGCGGCCCGTCGCGTCTTCCGGTTTCCGTCTCCCGACTTCCCAATCGAGGATTCGCAGGCGTGTCGATCAAATCGGACAAATGGATCCGCCGCATGGCGGAAAAGCACGGCATGATCGAGCCGTTCGAGGCCGGGCAGGTGCGCACGGCGGCCGGTGGCGCGCGGCTGATCTCGTACGGCACGTCGAGCTACGGCTACGACGTGCGCTGTGCGCGCGAATTCAAGATCTTCACGAACATCAACTCGACGATCGTCGACCCGAAGCACTTCGATCCGAACAGCTTCGTCGACGTCGACTCCGACACCTGCGTGATCCCGCCGAATTCGTTCGCGCTAGCGCGAACGGTGGAGTACTTCCGCATCCCGCGCAACGTGCTCACGGTGTGCCTCGGCAAGAGCACCTACGCGCGCTGCGGCATCATCGTGAACGTGACGCCGCTCGAGCCGGAATGGGAAGGCCACGTCACGCTGGAATTCTCGAACACCACGCCGCTGCCCGCGCGCATCTACGCGAACGAGGGCGTCGCGCAGATGCTGTTCTTCGAGTCCGACGAGGTCTGCGAGACGTCGTATCGCGACCGTGGCGGCAAGTATCAGGGCCAAAAGGGCGTCACGTTGCCCAAGGCGTGACGTAGACTGCGATCGGATGGCAATCGCGCACAGGGTGCGCTCCTACCGGGTCTGGAGGGGGATCGACATGAAGCGTTTCTCGCTCGCTCTGGCCGCGCTCGCGGTCCTGCTGTTCGCCGCGGCGGCGTCCGCGGACGTCTCGAAGCTCAAGGGCAAGAGCTGGCGCGAGCCGCCGAACTTCCGGAAGTACGACGTGGTCTGGGTCGAGGACTTCACGGACGACGTGAAGAAGCAGCTCAAGGACGAAGCCGGGAACGTGGAGTACCACGGCGGCGTGGTGAAGGTCGGCAAGAAGCTCGCCGACCGCATCGCCGAGCGCCTCGTGGAGAGCAAGGCGTTCGCGCGCGTCGAACGCGTCGAAAGCCACGCGAAGGGCGCGGGCGACGGCCTCGTGATCGGCGGCAAGATCACCGAGTATCGCGACGCGAACATCGCCGGGCTCTACCTGGGCCTGGGCACGGGCTCGCGCGTGCGCTGCGAGGCGTGGGCGCACGACGCGAACAACGACAGGATCCTCGGCGCGCTGAAGGGCGTGTTCGCGACCAGCTTCATTCCCGGCGTCGCGAACCTGGTCCAGACGGCGAACCGCTTCGTCGAGGGTCTCTCGCTGCGCATCGCCGACGAGATCCTCATCGCGAAGGGCGCGAAGTTCCGCGAGGAGACCGGGCGGCAGGGGCGGTTGCGGGAAAAGTACAAGAGCTGACGAAGACGAAGTTGTACAGCTCGCCTGCGATGTCGCGGATCGCCGCGCCATCCCTGGCGCTGTGGCGGCAAGTCCGGCCCCCTCATCGGCCATCCCTGGCCTCAGCCGATTCGCGCCGCGGTCGCCGATAGGGCGACCGCTGGCAGCGCGAATCGACATGGATGACGCCGAGGTCGAGGCGATCGGGGTCCGTCGATACTTCGATCATGGCGCCAGCGCGAAGTCGACGGCCGCGCGCGCGTGCAGCGCCGTCGTGTCGAACACCGGCACGGTCGTGTCCCGGGCACCCACGAGCAGCATGATCTCGGTGCAGCCGAGGATGATGCCCTGCGCGCCACGGTCCACGAGCTGCTGCATCGTGCGGCGGTAGAACGCACGCGAGCCGTCGTCGATGCGGCCGCGGCAGAGCTCTTCGTAGATCACGCGGTGCACTTCGTCGCGCTCGGCCTGGTCCGGCACGATCGCCTCGATGCCGTGTCCGGCGAGACGTTCGCGCACGAACGGCTGCTCCATCGTGAAGCGCGTCGCGAGCAGGCCGATGCGCACGAAGCCGGCCGCGCGGATCGCCGCCGCCGTGGTGTCGACGATGTGCAGCAGCGGGATCGTCACCGCGGCTTCGATCGCCGGCGCGACCTTGTGCATGGTGTTCGTCGCGAGCACGAGGAAATCCGCACCCGCGCGCTCGAGCGCTCGCGCGCAGTCGGCCAGGCGCGCGCCTGCGTCGTCCCAGCGCGCTTCCGACTGCATCGCCGCGATCTCGTCGAAGTCCACGCTCCAGAGCACGATCTTCGCCGAATGCAGCCCGCCCAGGCGCGCTGCGGTTTCCTGGTTCAGCAGGCGGTAGTAGGGGAGCGTCGACTCCCAGCTCATGCCGCCGATGACGCCGATCGTCTTCATTTGCGCTTCGCCGGCACGGCGATGTCGATCCACACGAGGTGGTGGTCCGACGACTCGCTGTATGCCGATTCGGGTGTGCCCGGCAGGGGCCAGAACACCTGCGCGTCGCGCACCTCGAGCCCGCGGGAGGGCAGCACGTAGTCGATGCGCAAGTTGCCGATGCGCGGTCCGAACTGGCCGGTGTCGTTCGCGGGATCGCCCGCATGGCGCTCGTTCATGCCACCATCGCGCTTCGCCGCCGCGACCGCGCCGTCGCTGCGTGGCACGACGCTCGCGTCGATCGCGGGATGGTCGAGCAGTTGCCGCATCGCGTGGTCGACCGTCTCGCCGTCGTTCGGGTCGGCGTTGTGGTCGCCGGCGATCACGAAGCGCGCGCCGCGCTCGATGCCGCCGGCGTGTCCCTTGTCGTCGACGATCCACGCGCTGCGCTTCGCGTCGCCCGACACGTAGTCGGCCCACAGCCGGATCTCGTCGTGGTTGCGCGTGCCGTTGTGGTCGTCGGGGCCGTCGAACACGGGCGGCGTCGGATGGTGCACGAGGAAGTGCACGACGCCGAGCGGCGTGCGGATCGGCAGGTCCCAGTGGCTCTTCGACGACAGCCGCAGCTGCCGCCACGTCGCCTCGTCGTAGAACGGCGTGCCGTCGGGATTCCTCGGCGCGATCGCGCCGGGCATGCGATGCCACGGCAACAGTCGGAACGTGCGCGCACGCTTCGCGTCGATCGGGTAGCGCGACAGCACGAGCATGCCGTACTGCCCCGGATGGCGACCGAAGCCCCACGCGTCCTCGGGTCCGTTCGTCGTGCCGTTGCGATCGATGTCGAGCCCGCTCGGCACGCCCGTGTTCACCGGCGCGAGGTAGTGGTACCGGAACTCGATCGCCCGCTGGCCGTGCTGCGGCTTGCCGAGGTAGTCGCGCTGAAACCGCTTCGCCGCTTCGTGCGCGTCGTCGTAGTCGAACTCGTTCAGCAGCAGCACGTCCGGCCGCACGTGCTGCACGACGGCCGCGACCTGGCGCGCATGCTCGTCGCCGGCACGCAGGCGTTCGACCAGCCTGCCTTCGTCGTCGAACAGCGAGCCGTTGTAGGTCGCGAAGCGAATCGTCTCCGCGTCCTTCGCGGCGAACGCGATCAGCGGCATGAAGGCGAGCAGCAGCAGGAGAACGCGCATGGATTCACCCGAACCGTTGAAGCGCCGAGCTTAGCGCGTCGCCGGTGTCGGTTCCGTTGCGAGCGGCTCCCAGCGCTGCCCGCGCAGCACCTCGAGCGGCTGGAATCGCGCCTTGTAGCCCATCTTCGGATGGCCGGCGATCCAGTAGCCGAGGTAGACGTGCGCGAGTCCCGCGGCCCGCGCGCGTTCGATCTGGGTGAGGATCGCGAACACGCCGAGGCTGCGCGCCCGCTGGTCGGGATCGTAGAACGTGTAGACGGACGAAATGCCCGGTCCCGCGACGTCGGTCACCGCGACGGCGAGCAGCCTGCCGTCCTTGCGGAAGCAGAGGAAACGCGTCGGGCTCCACGGGCTCGTGAGGAAGCGCGAGAAGTCCTCGCGGTCGGCGTCGTCCATGCCGCCACCCGGATGGCGTGCGGCGAGGTAGCGCCGATAGAGCTCGAAGTATTCGTCGCTGAACTTCGGCTCGGCGTCCTCGACCACGAGGTCGGCGTTGCGCGCGACGCAGCGGCGCATCGTGCGGTCGGGCCGGAAGCTTGCGACCACGACGCGCGCCGGCGTGCAGGCGCGGCAGCGTGGGCACGCGGGGCGGTAGATGTGGCCGCCGGCGCGGCGATAGCCGTGCGCCAGCGCGGCGTCGTAGATCTGCGGCAGGCCGCGCGCGAGCGGATCGACGACCAGGTTCTGCGCCACGCGATCGCCGTAGTAACCGCAGGGATGCTCGAGCGTCTTGAGCAGGCGGATTGCTTCGGCGTGCATGGCGCCATTATGCGCCTGCGCCGTTCAGATCACGTTGGCGAGCTTCAACGCGACGAGCACCGCACCGCCCATGGCGAGCACGAGTGCGACGATGCGGGCTCGACCGGGCGCCTTCGATTGCCCTTCGGCTTCGGGCGCGCGCGGCGCCCAGGTGGGCTCGGTCGCCGGGCGCGTGCTCTGGAATGCGACGCCGTGCTCGCGCAGCAGGTCGCGGGCGCGCGCGTAATCGTCGGACTCCACCACCCAGAGCGCGGGCCAGCGGCCTTCGTGCTGCGCGGTGGCGTAGCTGAAGTCGCGCTTCGTCGCGCGATTCCAGGTGGCGCGGTTCGTCACGCGCGTGGCGATGCCGGCGTCGACGAGCAGTCGTTCCAGCGTCTCGACGTTCTCGAGGCGCGGGGAGGAGAAGATCTGGCGCATCAGGTTTTCGTATCCGGTGCGGGGACGAGGCGGATCAGCCCTTCCTGCGCGGTGGAGGCGACGAGCACGCCGTCGCGCGTGTAGATCATGCCGCGCGCGAGGCCGCGCGCGCCCTGTGCCGTCGGGCTGTCGCACGAATACAGCAGCCATTCGTCGACGCGGAACGGGCGGTGGAACCACATCGCATGGTCGAGGCTCGCCATCATCACGTTGCCCTGCAGGTAGGAGATGCCGTGCGGGAACGTGGTGGTGCCGATCAGGTGGAAATCCGACGCGTATGCGAGCAACGCGCGGTGCAGCACGGGATCGTCCGCGATGCGGTCCACGAGCCGGAACCAGACGTGCTGGAACGGCGGCCGCTTCGGCACCTTGATCTCGTCGCGCGGATAGACGTGGCGGAACTCGAACGGGCCCTTCTGCGCGAGCCAGCGCTGCAGCTTCGCCGTGACGTGCGAAAGCTGCTCGGGCGGCACGGGTTCGGGCGGCTCGAGGTCCTCGGGCAGCGGCACCTCGGGCATCGAGAGCTGGTGCTCCACGCCGGGCTCGGACTTCTGGAACGACGCGGAGAAGTTGAAGATCGGCTGGCCGTGCTGCACCGCGACGACGCGTCGCGTGGAAAAGCTGCCGCCGTCCCGCGCGCGGTCGACTTCGTAGACGATCGGCGCTTCGATGTCGCCGGCGCGCAGGAAGTACGCGTGCAGCGAATGCACGTGGCGCTCGGCGTCCACCGTGCGCTGCGCGGCCGCGAGCGCCTGTCCGAGCACCTGGCCGCCGAAGACGTACTTCGTGCCGATGTCGCGGCTCTGGCCGCGGAACAGGTTTTCCTCGATCCGCTCGAGCTGCAGCAGGTCGATGAGCTCGCCGACGACGGGTTTGGGCATGGCGGAAGCGCGGGGCAACGGGGGCGCGATTGTACCCAGTGCTACGGCGCGAGGCGTTCCAGCCCGGACGCGCGCAGCACGCGATCCCACGGGAACATCGGTCCCGGGTCGCGCTTGCGGTGTACTTCGAGCTTCGGGTCGTCGCTTGCGGGCACCATCGCGAGGTCGAGCTCCTCGTGGCCCGCGATGAATTTCAGGTGCGGCAGCTCGCGCTTCAGCGCGGCGAGCAGCTTCAGCAGCGCAGCGACCTGCGCTTCGGGGTAGGGCTCCGTCATCACCTGGCGGCGCGAGTCGAGCCAGTCGGGATAGCGACCGGTGTTGACGAGCTCGATGCCGACCGAGCGCGGGTTGTAGCCGCGCGTGTGGTTCGCCGTGCGCTGCGGCGGCACGTAGCGCACGATGCTGCCGTCGCGGTCGATGTAGTAGTGGCCGCTCGCGCCCGTGCCGGTCTCGGCATACAGCACGCGTTCGCCGTATTCGCGCGCCGTCGCGAGGTCGGGCAGCTCGGTGCAGTGGATCACGACGAGGTCGACGTCTTCGACGCGCCGCTCGATGAGCTGGTTCGCGTAGGGCAGCGGGGCATCGGCCACGGGCAGGTCGAACATGCTCGCGAGTGTCGCATGGGTACGGCAAGACGGGGTATTTTGTCGCGCATGAAAGGAATGGTTCTGCTCTCGCACGGCCTCGAAAGCGGTCCGACGGCGACGAAAGTGTCCGCGCTCGCGCGCGTCGCGACGGCGCACGGCTGGGACGCCGAGTGCCTCGACTATCGCGACCTCGACGCGACGCGCGACATCGATCGCCTGCACGACCGCGTCGCGCGGCTGCGCGAGCGCGCGCGCCGCGCCACCGGCCTCGTGCTCGCGGGTTCCAGCATGGGTGCGTTCATTTCGGGGCTCGTGTCGCTGGAGGTGCCGCCGCGCGCGCTGTTCCTGATGGCGCCGCCGCTCGCGATCCCCGGCTTCGCGACGCGCTTCGACGCGGCGCGCGTGCCGACCACGATCGTGCACGGCTGGCACGACGAGCTCATCCCGGCCGACGAGGTCTACGCGTTCGCGAAGGCGCGCAGCGCCGAGCTGCATCTCGTCGACGACGAACATCGGCTCGCCGCGCACGTCGAGTACTGCGCCGCGCGCTTCGGCGACTTGCTGGCCCGAATCGCATGAGCGCGCTCACCCGCTACTTCGCCGCGTGCCCGAAAGGCCTCGAATCGCTGCTGCTCGAGGAGCTGCGCGGAATCGGTGCGATCGAGGTGAAGGAAACCGTAGCGGGCGTGTACTTCGCCGGCGCGGTCGACCTCGGGCTGCGTGCGTGCCTCTGGTCGCGCCTCGCGAGCCGTGTGCTGCTGCCGCTCGCCGAGTTCGACGCGCCCGACGACGCGGCGCTCTACGAAGGGACGAGCGCGATCGACTGGGACGTGCACCTGCGCACGAACGGCACGTTCGCCGTGGACGCGCACGGTACGACGAAAGCGATCGCGAATTCGCAATACGCCGCGCAACGCATCAAGGATGCGATCGCGGACCAGTTCCGCGCGCGCCACGGCGCGCGACCGGACGTCGACCGCGAGCGCCCGCAGCTGCGCGTGCACGCATCCCTGCGCAAGGAACGCGCGCGCATCTCCGTGGACCTTTCCGGCGGACCGCTGTTCATGCGCGGCTATCGCCGCGGCGCCGGCGACGCGCCGCTCAAGGAGAACCTCGGCGCCGCCATGTTGCTGCGCGCGCAGTGGCCTTCGGTGTACGCGGCGGGAGGCGCGCTCGTCGACCCGATGTGCGGCGCAGGCACGCTGCTGATCGAAGCCGCGCTGATGGCCGGCGACGTCGCGCCGGGGCTCGTGCGCGAGCGCGCGCGCCGCGAAGGCCGCACGCACTGGGGCTTCGCCGACTGGCTCGGGTTCGACACCGCGGCGTGGGACGCGCTGCTCGCGGAAGCGCAGTCGCGCTCGGACGCCGGCTTGAAGGCGCTGCGCGCGGACTTCCACGGCGCAGACGTGAATGCTGCGCTGCTCGGCGCGGTGAAGCAGAACGCGCAGGCGGCCGGCGTTTCGGGCTTCATCCAGCTCGTGCATCGCCCGGTCGCGCGGTTGGAACCGCCGAAGCACGGGGCGCCCGGGCTGGTCATCTGCAACCCGCCGTACGGCGAGCGACTCGGCGAAGTCGAGGCCCTGAAGCCCACGTACGCGGCGCTCGGCGACGCGCTGCGCCGCGGCTTCATCGGCTGGCGCGCGGCGCTCATCACGAACAACGAGGACCTCGGTCGCGCGACCGGCATGCGCGCCGACCGCAAGTACGTGCTCTGGAACGGCGCGCTCGAGTGCACGCTGCTCTGCTTCGATTC
>CALKUS010000060.1 GCA_937996755.1 uncultured Pseudomonadota bacterium
GTTGTCGTTGTCGATGAGGGCGCACGGATCGGGACGAACACGTGTGACGGGCACACCCTTCAGATCGCCTTCGGGCACCTCGTTACTGAGGTCCATCAGGTACACCGGTCCGCGCTGGGCGCGCTTGCCGCGACGGTCGCGCACGCGAGCTGGCCCGGCTCGTGCGCGCGTGGCGCCGCATCGGGATCGAACGCGCGCAGCGCGAGCGGCAGGCTGAGCCGCTCGGCGGTGGCGTGCAGCAGTTGCGGGTCGGCGAATGCGACGAGCTCGACGGGGTATGCCGACTGCGCGAGCATCACCACCAGCTCGGGACCGACGCCGGCCGGCTCGCCCGGCGTCAGCGCGAGGCGCCACGGCGCGGCGCGCTTTCCCATCGGGACGGCCGCCGTGCCGTGCGGGACGTTCAGCCCGACGCGGCCTCGTCGTCCTTCTTCTCCGCGTCGCCCGGTTCGTCGGCCTTGTCGGCTTCGCCGACGCCCGACGTGACGGAATTCGTGAGGCGGTTCTCGACGTACGACTCGCCCTTCATCTGGCGCAGGAACGCGTCGTACTCTTCCTCGGCCTTGCGATTGCGGAGCATGGTCTTCGCCTGCTCACGCGCGAGCTCCTCGGTCTTGTCCTGGTCGCGCGTGCCGAGGCGCTGCATGACGTGCCAGCCGAGCTCGGTCTGGAACGGCTGCGAGATGTCGTTGTCCTCGAGCGTGTCCAGCACTTCGGCGACGCGCGTGCCGTACGCCTGCTTCTCGAACCAGCCCATGTCGCCGCCCTGGTTCTTCGAGGTGGAGTCCTCGGAGAATTCCTTGGCGAGCGCGGCGAAGTCCTCGCCGGCCTCGATGCGCGCGCGCAGGTTGGCCACCGACTGCTGCGCTTCGCTGCTGGAGACCAGCTCGGAAACCTTCACCATGATGTGGCGGGCGTGGTACTCGCGCACCATTTCCTTCGCGCTTTCGCGTTCGTCGACGAGCTTCAGGATGTGGAAGCCGGACGGTCCGCGCAGCGGCTGCGTGACCTCGCCCTTCTTCAGGCCCGCGACGAGGTCGGCGAACACCTGCGGCACCTCGTTGAAGCGGCGCCAGCCGAGGTCGCCGCCTTCGAGCGCCTGCTGGCCGTCGGAGTAGCGGATCGCCGCGGCGGAGAACTCGAGCCCGTTGTCGAGCTCGCGCTTAGCGTTCTCGGCCTTCTCGCGCGCAGCCTGGATCTGCTGCGGCGACGCGTTGTCGGGCACGCCGACGAGGATGTGCGACAGGCGCACTTCGCCGCGCTTCAGGCTGTCGCTCGCGAGGAGGATGTCCACCTCGGTGTCGGTCACGTTGACGCGCGACTGCACGAAGCGCTGGCGCAGTCGCTGCACCATCAGCTCGTCGTGCATCGTGCGGCGGAATTCGTCGTAGCTGAAACCGTCGCGCTCGAGCGTCTG
Source organism: uncultured Pseudomonadota bacterium (assembly GCA_937996755.1). GTDB lineage: Bacteria > Pseudomonadota > Gammaproteobacteria > Xanthomonadales > Ahniellaceae > CALKUS01. The sequence goes on from CALKUS010000060.1 coordinate 1,418, forward strand.
GCGCAGCTGGTCGAGCGTCGCGTTGTTCTGCTGCGCGAGGCGCATCACGGCCTGGTCGAGCTCCGTGTCGCTCACGCGGATGCCGGTGGACTCCGCGCGCTGCAGCTGCAGGCGGATCAGGATCAGTCGCTCGAGCACCTGGCGTTCGACCACGTCGCGCGGCGGCAGGTCGCCGCGGCCGCCGTACTGCGCAACCACGTTCTGCACGGCGCGATCGAGCTCGCTCTGCAGGATCACGTCGTCCTCGACCACGGCGACGATGCGATCGACCGGATCGTTCGAGAGCATCTGGGCGCGCGCGGTTCCGGCGCCGAGCATGAGCAGGGCGACGCAGGCGAGGGCGGAAAGGGTGCGGATCATGGGCGGGGTCTGCTGCTGGTGCCGCGCGTGGCCCGAACATCGGGATACGCGCCGGCCGGGTGGCGAAGGGTCTGGAGGCCTCGGATTGACCGCCGGGCTACGCGGGAGTTCCGCAGAAAAGCCCGTTTTTACCGGTATCCGAGGATAGCACGCTGCAGGAAATTCTCCGTCCGGCGGCCGATGGCGCCGATTCCCTTCAGCTCCAGTTCGAGGAACAGCGCGTTGGACGTGTCGCCCTCGACGTTGCGCACGTAATGGCGGCCGAGGACGCGGAACGCGTAGCAACAGTTGTCCCACTCGAAGCCGGCGAATGCTTCGAGCGTCTTGTCGTCGCGGAACGAATAATTCACGCGGCCGACCAGCTTCACCTTCTCGTTCAGCGGGAACGCGGTCGACGCGTCCACCTGCTCGAGGAAGTCGCGGCGGTAGCGGTACTGCAGGTTGACGACGCCATCGTTCTCCAGCCGGCGCTGCAGGCGCACCGCCGACAGCTCGTTGCGGTCTTCCTCCGGGTCGTATTGCTCGGAGAGCGTGACGCGCCACTTGTCGTTCAGCCGGAAGTCCAGCTCGCCCGCCCATGCCGAGCGCGACGCCTCGCGCGGCGCGACGCCGGGCAATTGCACCCGCTGCCGGTCGTCGAAGTAGAGGATCTGGCCGAGGCTGGCGCGCAGCAGCTCATCGCCGTTGGCGTCGTCGAGCAGGCGCGACGTCACCGCGAGCGTGAGGTCGTTCGCCTCCACCTGGCGGTCCGCACCCGAATAGCGGTTCGGACGGAACAGCTGCGCGAAGCTGAACGTCAGCTCCTGCGTGTCGAAGATCGGCAGGTCGTCCTGGTTCTCGTACGGTACGTGCAGGTAGTAAAGGCGCGGCTCGAGCGTCTGCCGCAGGTTCCGGCCGAACAGCTCCGTGCCGCGCTCGAAGAACAGGCCCGCGTCGAGGCTCGTGATCGGCAGGTTGCGCGACGGCGAGTCGTCGACCTCGCGGTCGAGCTGGTAGCGCGTCGCGCGATACGCGAGCTCGGGCCGCACGAACCACGCCGCGCGCTCGATCGGGAACGCGATGAACGGGGTCGCGTCGTAGCGGTCGCCCTCGATCGCGTCGTTCTTCGCGAAGCGCACGAGCTCCGTGCGCAGGCCCGCCGAGAACCACGGCGCGACCGGGTATTCCGCATCGAGCACGAAGCGCGGCAGGCGCTCGTACGGCTCGGATTGCGGCGCGACGCGCGGGTCGGTCACCTCGATGTCGTCGCCGCCGAACGCGAGCGACCACCACGTGCCGCGGCCGTTCACGTACGCGCTGGACGGGAGCAGGCTCGTGGCGCTGGCCGTGAGGCTGTCGCCGAAATCCTCGAAATAGCGGTCGTCGGAAACCTTGTTGATGTCCGCGATGAAGTTGTAGTTCGGCGAGAACTGCGCCGCGTGGTCGAAGCGGTAGGCCCAGCGATCGAGGCCGCCGGCCTCGTCGTCGTCCGGCAGCCAGCTGCCGGAGAACTCGCCGCGCTGGTTGCCGAAGAGGTAGCGGAATTCGCCGCCGAGCATGAAGCCGCGCTCGGTGATGATGCGCGGCACGAGCGTCGCGTCGTAGTTCGGCGCGAGGTTCAGGTAATACGGAACGAGCAGGTCGAAGCCGTCGTCGTTGGAGCCGCCGAGCTGCGGATACAGGAAGCCGCTGCGCCGGCGGTCGTCGATCGGGAACGTCGCGTAGGGCAGCGCGAGGATCGTCGTGTCCTTGAAGCGCACGCGCATGCCGCGCGCCTTGCCGACGCCGTTCACATGGTCGAGCTCGATCGACTTCGCGGCGATTTCCCAGTCGCGCTGGTCGGGGTCGCAGGTCGAGTACGTGACGCCGGTGAGGTCGGTGCGCGTATCGGCCGTGCGCGTCGCCTGCTTCGCCACGCCGTTGCCGCGCGCGGCGAGCAGCTGGTAGTGCACGTCGTCGAGCGTCGTGACGTCGGTGTCGAGCTTGCCGTCGGCGCGCGACGCCGAGAACAGCACGTCCTTGTCCTGGTAGCGCACGTCGCCCTCGGCCTGCAGGTGCGACGTGGGCTGGTCGTAGCTCACGCGGTCGGCGGCCAGGCGCTGGTCGGCGCGCGTCGCGACCACGTCGCCTTCGAGCAGGTAGCTCGACTCCTTCACCACCGTGACGGTGGCGGCGTCGAAGTCGGTCGGGGCGGTCTCGCGCGGGACGTCCGTGCGCAGGCCCGGGACGTAGGTCTGCAGCAGGCTGTTCGCACGGCAGAGGCCGTAGTCCGGCGGGTCGGCCAGCACGGCACCGGCGGGCAGGGCGAGCAGCAGCGCGGCGGCGAGTTTGGTGCGATGAAAGCGACGCGCCACGCGGGAGGTCCTTGTCCGGGCCGGCTTGGAGAGGCGCGTTAGAGTGCCGGAACGGGCCGGCGGGGGCAACGCGGTCTTGCGAATGTCGACCGTGAACGCCATTTCGAGCGGGAAATCGGAAATGGGAAATGGGAAATCGGCAAGGCGGCCCGCCGCGGTCGTGCGCGCTCTTCCCATTTCCGATTTCCGATTCCCCATTTCCAGCGCCGGAGGCAGCCATGACCGACAAGATCGAGAAGCCCGACACCGAGTGGAAGGCGCAGCTGACGCCCGAGCAGTACGCCGTGTGCCGCTGTTCCGCCACCGAGGCGCCGTTCACGGGCAAGTTCTACCGCCACAAGGAAAAGGGCACGTACGTGTGCGTGGCCTGCGGCGAGAAGCTGTTCGGCTCGGACACGAAGTTCGAGTCCGGCACCGGCTGGCCGAGCTTCTGGGCGCCCGTCGACAAGGCGAACGTCGGCGAGAAGCTCGACCTGACGCACGGAATGCGGCGGGTCGAGGCGACCTGTGCGCGCTGCGGCTCCCACCTGGGCCACGTGTTCCCGGACGGCCCGCGGCCCACGGGCATGCGCTACTGCATCAACAGCGCCGCCCTCGACTTCGAGCCTGCTGGAAGCAGGGAGGGTTGACCGCCCATTCGGAGCGGCTGTACCAGCTCGTTTCGTAGCGACGCCACGCCTTCGCCCCCTCGACGCCATGAGCGCAGCGGGGTGCGAGCGGCACGCATCGACTTGCCCGCGCTGGCCACCCGGCTTTCGCAGGGAAGATGCTGTGGGAGGGGCGAAAGCCCCGAACGGCGAGCGGCTCGAGGAACGTCGATGCGCCGCAGATGGTCTCCCCGAAGCCGCGCCGTACAACCCCCGTCGAAGGAATCACCCCGCGATACCGAACAACTCCCCGCAGTGTGCCGATACCGACTCGCGCAGCGCCTGAAGCGAGTAGCCGCCTTCGAGCGCCGATACGACGCGCCCCTGCGCGTGTTTTTCCGCCAACGCGACGAGCTTGCGCGTGATCCACGCGTAGTCGTCCGTCGCGAGGTCGAGCGCGGCGAGCGGGTCGAGGTGGTGCGCGTCGAAGCCGGCCGACACGATCAGCAGCTCGGGCGCGAACGCGTCGAGTGCGGGCAGGATGGTGGACTCGCACGCCGCGCGGAACGCCGCCGAGCCGGCGCCCGGCGGCAGCACCGCGTTCACGATGTTGCCGGCGCCGCGTTCGTCGGGCCGGCCCGTGCCCGGGTAGAGCGGGAACTGGTGCGTGGATTCGTAGAGCACGCGGTCGTCGCGCCAGAAAATGTCCTGCGTACCGTTGCCGTGGTGCACGTCGAAGTCGACGATCGCCACGCGCGCGATGTCGTGCGCGGCGATCGCGTGCAGCGCGCCGACGGCGACGTTGTTGAACAGGCAGAAGCCCATCGGCACGTCGTGCGTCGCGTGGTGGCCCGGCGGGCGCACGGCGCAGAACGCGCGCCGCGACGGACCGGCGACGACGGCATCGACCGCCGCGCGCACGGCGCCGGCCGCGCGCAGTGCGGCCTCGAGCGAGCCCGGCGACATCGTGGTGTCGGCGTCGATGCGGACGATGCCGTGCGCCGGCGCGTGGTCGAACACGAGCGCGACGTGCGCGGCATCGTGCGCGCGCGCCAGCTCCGCGCGCGTCGCGGCGGGCGCGTCGAGCACGGGAATGTCGCGGAATTGCGGCTCGGCCAGCGCTTCCATCACCGCGCGCAGGCGTGCCGGCGACTCCGGGTGGCCAGCGCCCGGTTCGTGACCGAAGCACGCGGCGTGCGTGAAGATCACCTGCCCCGCTTCCGCCGCTCGTGCTTCCAGAGCACTTCGCCTTCGCCCGCGGCGCGCGCGAGCACGCGTGCGACCACGAACAGCAGGTCGGACAGGCGATTGAGGTAGCGGATCGCTTCGCCGCGGACGGTTTCAGTGCGGCCGAGCGTCACCACTTCGCGCTCGGCGCGGCGGCAGATCGTGCGCGCGAGGTGGCAGCACGACGCGGCCATGCCGCCGCCCGGCAGGATGAACTCGGCGAGCGCGGGCAGGTCGGCGTTGAAGCCGTCGAGCCGCTGCTCGAGGCGTTCCACGTCGGCGTCGTCCACCATCGCGGCGCCCGGGATGCAGAGCTCGCCGCCGAGGTCGAACAGCTCGTGCTGGATCTCGACGAGGCAATCGCGCACGGCGTCGGGCAGCGGCTGCGCGAGCACCATGCCGAGCGCGGAGTTCAGCTCGTCGACCGTGCCGTATGCGGCGACGCGCGCGGAATCCTTCGCGGCGCGCGTGCCGTCGCCGAGGCCGGTCGTGCCGTCGTCGCCCGTGCGCGTGTAGATCTTCGAAAGGCGCTTGCCCATTGCGGGCTACCGCATCACGCCGTGGCAGCGACGCCCCAGCGACGCTCGAGCAGGTGCCAGGTGCCGAACAGCAACAGCGAGTAGAACGCGACGCCCGCGAGCTGGTTCTTCAGGAACGGCAGGCCGGCGGCGTAGCAGGCGCCGAGCGAGCCGGTGCAGAACTCCGTGCCGCCCGAAACCCAGATCGCGCCGTTCGTGACGAAGAAGAAGAACAGCGCGGCGGCGACGCCGGACAGCGCGACGCGCGCGAACGTGCGCTGCCTGCGCAACACGAAGCTGCCGGCGAGCGCCATCGCCGCGATGCAGCCGTACACGAGCGGCAGGCCGTCGTGCCAGCCGAGGATGGCGTCGGACAGCGCCATCGCCGCGAGCGGCACCACGATCGCCAGCCAGCGCTGCGCGAAATACGCGCCCGCAAACAGCGCGACCGCTTCGAGCGGGCTGAAATTCGGCGGGTGCGGCAGCAGGCGCGACAGCGCGACGGCCACGATCAGCACGACGAGCAGCACGTTGCGAAGCACGGTCGGACGAGCAGTCATGGTGCGTGGCCGGGGCGAAAAACGGGAGGCGGCCAGTCTAATGCGTTGTTGGCCGCATTTGTAGGAGCGGCCCATGGCCGCGACGCGGGAAGACTCCGTTTCGCAAGGATTTTTTCGCCGCGGCCGGAAGGCGCCGGCTATCATCGGGCAATGGATTCCGATTGCGACATCGCGATCGTCGGCGGCGGCCTCGTCGGCAGCAGCCTGGCGTGTGCGCTCGACGCGAGCGGTTACGCGGTCGCGCAGGTCGAGGCGCAGCCGCCGCGCACGGGCGAGGCGGCGTGGGACGAGCGCCATTTCGCGCTCGCGCGCCGGAGCGTGCAGGCGCTCGCCGAGTGGGGCGTCTGGGCGCACGCGGCCGACGAGTCGCGCGCGATCGAGCACGTGCACGTGTCCAGCCGCGGCGATTTCGGCGCCGTGCGCATCCACGCCGCGGAGTACGGGCTCGATGCGCTCGGCCGCACGCTGCCGGCGCGCGCGCTCGGCGTTGCGCTCGAGCGCCGACTGGCCGCCTGCCGGTCGCTCGAGCGGATCTCGCCGGCTCGCGTCGCCGCGCTCGCGACCGACGACGACGGCGCCACGCTCACGCTGGAGGCGAACGGCGCGACGCGCGCCCTGCGCGCGCGGCTGGTCGTGGCCGCGGACGGCACGGACTCCTTCCTGCGCAACGCGATGGGCATCGCCGCCGAGACGCACGACTACGCGCAGGTCGCGATCGCCACGAACGTGGTGCCGCCGCGCCCGCACGAGGGCTGGGCGACGGAGCGCTTCACGCGCGACGGCGCGCTCGCGCTGCTGCCGCTGCCCGGCGACCGCTGCGGCCTGGTCTGGACGCTCGCGCGCGACGAAGCGGAAACCGCCATGGCGCTCGACGACGCCGCGTTCCTCGCGCGCGTGGCGGCGCTCGGTGGGCCGCGCTTCGCGAACCTTCGCCGCCTGGGGCGGCGCCAGGCGTGGCCGCTGAAGCTCACGCGCGCCGCGGCCGTGGTGGCGCCGCGCCTGGCCATTGTGGGCAACGCGGCACAGACCATTCACCCGATCGGCGCGCAGGGCTTCAACCTCGGCGTGCGCGACGTGGCCACGCTCGTCGAACTGCTCGCAGCGAACGGCGATCCCGGCGGCGACGCGCTGCTCGCGCGCTACGCCGCGCGCCGCGCGCCGGACCGCGAGCGCACGATCGGCTGGTCCGACGCGCTCGTGCGACTGTTCAAGCGCGAGTCGCGCCTCGCGGGCGTCGCGCGCGGCCTCGCGTTCGCGGCGCTCGACCGCGCCCCGCCGCTCAAGCGCGAGCTCGCGTTCGCGATGATGGGCTACCGCGACGTGGACCGGGCGAGCGCCGTCGCCGATGGCCGCTGATCGAAACATCCGCTGCGACGTCGCCGTCGTCGGCGCGGGCGTCGTCGGCGCGGCCGTCGCGCTTGCGCTCGCGCAGGCCGGGCGCGACGTCGCCGTGGTCGAGCCGCGCGCGCCTGCGGATTTCTCGACCGCGCAGCCGCACGATCTCCGCACCTACGCGGTGTCGCCCGCCTCCGCCGCGCTGCTCGGACGCCTCGGCGCATGGCGCGACGTGCTCGCGGCGCGCGCGTGTGCCTACCGCACGATGCGCGTGTGGGAAAGCGACGCGTCCGACGAGCTGCGCTTCGACGCCGCGCTGATCGGCGAGCCGCAGCTCGGCTGGATCGTCGAGGATGCGCTGCTGCGCCACGTGCTGTGGCAGATGCTCGCCGCGACGTCGCGCGTCGAGCTCGTGTCGCCCGCGACGGTCGCCGGCCTCGCGCGCGACGGCAATGCGACGCTCGCGCTCGCCGAGGGCGGGCGCATCAGCGCAAGGCTCGTGGTCGCGGCGGATGGCGCCGCCTCCCCGCTGCGCAAGCTGGCCGGCATGGCCGCGAGCACGTCGTCGTACGGCGAGCGCGCCATCGTCGCGAACGTCCGCACGGAAGCGTCGCACGAGGCAACGGCGTGGCAGCGCTTCACGCGCGACGGGCCGCTCGCGTTCCTGCCGCTGTCGAACGGCGAGTGCAGCATCGTCTGGTCGGTGAAGGACGCGACGGCCGACGCGCTGCTCGCGAAGGACGACGACGCGTTCCGCGCCGCGCTCGGCGAATCGTTCCAGCACCGGCTCGGCGCCGTCACCGCGACGTCGAAGCGTGCCGCGCTGCCGCTGCGCCTCACGCTCGCGGCCGAATACTGCGGCCCGCGCTTCGCGCTCGTCGGCGACGCCGCGCACGCGGTCCACCCGCTCGCGGGACAGGGCCTGAACCTCGGCCTGCTCGACGCGGGGGCGCTCGCCGAATGCATCGGCGGCGACGGCGACCCCGGCGATCCCGCGAAGCTGCGCGACTACGCACGCTGGCGCAGGAGCGAGAACGCGGTCGCCGCGCGCAGCTTCGACCTCATCGACGGCCTGTTCCGCAGCGACGTGCCCGGGATCGGCCTGCTGCGCCGCTTCGGCCTCGGCGCGGTTGCGAAGCTGGCGCCGATCAAGCGCGAGTTCGCGCTGCATGCGGCCGGTTTCGCCGGTCGCGTGCCCGCGCTCTCGCGCCGATTCTGATCGGAGCGCGCTGTGCAACCCGGTTTCGGGGCGACGCCACGCTTTCGGGCCCTCGCGGCCAGTCGCGAAGCGGGGTGCAGTCGGCGCGCCTGACGGCGTCGGGGCTGGTCGCGACAACCATTTCAGGGCGGATGTCGTGGGAGGGGCGAAAGCCCCGAACGGCGACTGCTCCGGGGAAACTCGATGCACGTCAGATGGTCCCATCGAAGCCGCGCTGTACAACCTGCTTTTGACGCTTCGCCGACCGATCACCTTCGTTCAATTTCAACGCGTCCGTAAACCGATACCCTGTGCACATGATTCGACCCATCGCGCTCGCAGCGCTCGCTCTCGCTGCAACTTCCTTCGCCCACGCCGACGACCTCGTCGACCCCCTCGGCGACGATCGCTTCCTGTTCGCCGTCGGCGGCTTCCGCAGCGATTTCGACACGAACATCCGTGTCGACTCCGAACGGCTGGGCCGCGGCACGGATTTCGGTTTCGAACGCGACCTCGGGCTCGATTCGACGGATTCGCTCGCGCGCTACGAAGCGGCACTGCGCATCGCCGACCGCCATCGCATCAGCGTCACCTACTTCGACGCGACGCGCGAGAAATCGGCGCGCATCCAGCGGGCGATCGAGTTCGGCGACCTGCGCTACGACGTCGACCTGCGCCTCAACGGCCAGTTCGACGCGCGCGTCGCCGAGATGCTCTACCACTACGCGGTGTACCGCTCCGAGCGCGTTCGCGCGGAAGCGCTGATCGGCGTGCACCAGCTGACCTTGCGCGCGCGGCTCGCGGCCGAACTCGCGGGGACGGGCGAGGCGGCCGTCGGCGTCGCGAAGGCGAGCGGCCCGTTGCCGGTGCTCGGCACGAGCGTCTTCGTGAAGCTGTCCGATCGCTGGCGCTTCGACTTCCACGCGCAGGCGCTGGAAGCGCGGGTCGGCGACTTCTCCGGGCGCGTGCTCGACCTGCGCACCGGCTTCACGTTCCGCATCGCCGACCACTTCGACGCGGGGCTGTACTTCAACCGCTTCGACCTGGACCTCGACCTCGAGAAGCGCAGCTGGTCCGGCACGCTCGACTTCGATTACCACGGCCCGCAGCTGACACTCGCGGCGCGCTTCTGAAGGAAGCGCGCTGCGAGTGTCATCCCGAGGCGTAGCCGAGGGATCTCGAGTCGCGAGAACCTATCCAGCCGATCGTCGAACGGCGATCAGCCGCGCGAGGATCGACACCGCGATCTCGTGCGGCGTTTCGGCGCCGATCTCGATGCCGAGCGGCGCCTCGATCGCGTCGAGCACGGGCGCGGCCTTGCCGAGCGCATTGCGCACTTCGGCGATGCGGCGCCGGCTGCCCATCATGCCGAGGTACTTCGGCGCGCGGCCCGATGCCTTCGTCGCCTCGGCGATCGTGCGCAGCGCGGTGACGTCCTGGCGGAAGTCGCGGTTGAGCAGCACGACGCAGGTTTCGCGGCTGGTCCAGAGCGCCTCGCGCAGGCGCCGTGCATTGCCCGAAAGCACCGACGCGCCCGCGAACCGGCCGTCGCCGAAGCAGTCGGCGCGGTCGTCGTACACCCACGTATCGAATTCCAGCGGGCGCGCGAGCTCGTGCAGCGCGACCGAGCAGTGGCCCGCGCCCACGATCACGAGGCGCTCGTCCGGACGCGCCGTGTCGCCGTCGTCGGCGCTGCCCAGGTCCGACGCGGTGAGCGCCACCGTTTCGCCGCGCGCGAGCGCGCCGGCGATCGCGGCGACGCGCGCGGCGTCGCCGGCGCCGTCCCAGCGACGCAAGGCGATGCGCATCGCGCCGCCGCAGACGCCGGCGTCTTCCCGCCCGCCGCGCAGCTCGATGCGCAGCTCACGGGGCGCGGATGGATTGCCCAGCAGCGCGCGCGCCGCCTCGACGACGCGCGACTCGGCGAGCCCGCCACCCACGCTCGCCTCGCTGCCGTCGCGCCACACGAGCATGCGCGCGCCGCGCCGGCGCGGCACCGCGCCTTCGGTGTCGAGCACGCTCGCGACGACCACGGGCGCCGATGCAAGGCGAGCGGCGACCAGCGCGAACAGGCGCTCGTCCATGCCGTCAGGCACGCTCTGCGTCGCGCACGCGCGGGTGCGCGCGCACGTACTCGATCGCGGCGTGGATCGCCTCCGGCGTGGACGGCGAGGCCAGCGGGACGTGCGCGGGCGAATCGCCGAACGCCGCGACCGCGTCGCGCAACGCCTCGCGCACGCTGAGCGCGAGCATCAGCGGCGGCTCGCCGACGCCCTTGCTGTGGAAGATCACGTGCGTGGTCGGCGGCTCGCTGCGCCGGAACAGATCGACCTGCAGGTGCTCCGGCACTTCGCCGAGCGTGGGAATCTTGTACGTGCTCGGCGCGTCGGTCAGCAGCCGGCCCGTCTCGTTCCAGCGCAGCTCCTCGCACGTGAGCCAGCCCATGCCCTGCACGAAACCGCCCTCGATCTGGCCGCGGTCGATCGTTTCGTTCAGCGACTCGCCGACGTCGTGCAGGATGTCCGTGCGCAACAGCCTGTGGACGCCCGTGAATCCGCACACCTCGACTTCGCTCACCGCGGCGCCGAACGCGTAGTAGTAGAACGGGTGGCCCTTGCCGGTCTTCGGGCTCCACGACAGGCCCGGCGTGCGGTAGTAGCCGGTTGCCGAGAGGCTGATCCGCGCGGCGTGCGCGGCGCACGCGAGCTCGCCGAACGTCATGCGCGATTGCGGGCGCTCGCGCAGGAACACCTCGTCGTTCGCGAACACCACGTCGGTCGGGTCGCCCGCGAGCAGCTCGGCCGCGAGCGGTGCCAGCCGCGTGAGCAGCGTGTCGCATGCGGCCTTCACGGCCTGGCCGTTGAGGTCGGAGCCGCTGCTCGCCGCCGTCGCCGACGTGTTCGGCACCTTGTCGGTGCTCGTCGGCATCACGCGCAGTCTGGTGACGCCGAGCACGCGCTGCGCGACGCCGAGGATCTTCGTGTGCAGGCCCTGGCCCATTTCCGTGCCGCCGTGGTTCACCTGCACGGAGCCATCCGTGTAGACGTGCACGAGCGCGCCGGCCTGGTTGTATTCGGTCTTGTTGAACGAGATGCCGAACTTCACGGGCGTGATCGCGAGCCCGCGTTTCGCGTGCGGGTGCGCGGCGTTCCAGCGTGCGATCTCGCGCCGGCGTGCGTCATGGGCGCTGTTCGTGACGAGCTGGCGCCAGAGCTCGGGCAGGTGGTTGTCGACCACCGGCTGGCCGTAATGCGTGGTGTTGCGGTCGGGCGTCTCGCCCGCGCGATAGAAGTTGCGCTCGCGCACGACGTGCGGCGCCAGCCCGAGGTGGCGCGCCACGCGGTCGACGATGTCCTCGCCCACCAGCATGCCCTGCGGGCCACCGAAGCCGCGGAACGCGGTGTTCGACGCGAGGTTCGTCCTGCAGATCAGTCCGGTGATCTCCACGTCGCGGATGAAGTACGCGTTATCGACGTGCACCATCGCGCGCATCAGCACGGGCGGCGAAAGGTCCACGCTCCAGCCGCCGTCGGCGTACAGCTGCACGACCAGCGCCAGCAGGTTGCCGTCGTCGTCGAAGCCGACCTCGTAACGCGCATGGAACGGATGGCGCTTGCCGGTCAGCTGCATGTCGAGCCCGCGGCGCAGTTTGATGCGCACCGGCCGTTTCGACTTCCACGCGGCGAGCGCTGCGATCGCGGCGTACGGGTTCGCCTGCGTCTCCTTGCCGCCGAAACCGCCGCCCATGCGCAGGCAGCGGCAGACGACGCGGTTCGCGGGGATGCCGAGCACGCGCGCGACGATGATCTGCGTCTCGGTCGGGTGCTGGGTCGACGACGTGACGTGTACGGTGCCGTCGCCGTCGATCTCGACCCAGCTCGCCTGCGTCTCGAGGTAGAAGTGGTCCTGCCCGCCGCAGTCGACCTCGCCCGCCACGCGGTGCGGCGCTCGCGCGAGCGCCGCGGCCGCGTCGCCGCTCGCGACGCGCGCCGGGGGCAGGTGGAAGCGTCGTTCGGCGATCGCCTGCGCGATCGTCAGGCACGCCGGCAGCGCTTCGTAGCGCACCTCCACCTGCCTTGCCGCGAGCTCGGCGATGCGCTCGTCGTCCGCGACCACCCAGGCCACCGCCTGGCCGAAGAACTGCACCGTGTCGCGCGGGATCAGCGGCTCGTCGTGGATGATCGGGCCCGTGTCGTTCTCGCCGGGCACGTCGGCAGCGGTGAGCACGGCGTGCACGCCCGCCACGCGCAGCGCGGCGCTCGCATCGAGCGCGAGGATCCTCGCGTGCGCATGCGGCGCCTGCACCGGGAACACGCTCAGCATGCCGGTCGGCGGACGCTGCTCGTCCGTGTAGGTGGCGCGGCCGCTGACGTGGCCTTCGGCGCTCTCGTGTTTCATGCGAGGCGTTCCGCGACGAACTTCGCGAACAGGTTGCCGGCCAGCTTGCGGCGGTAGTCGGCGCCCGAGCGATGGTCGGACAGCGGCGTGAATTCGCCTTCGAGCGCGGCACGCGCGGCCTCGACCGTGTCGGGCGTGAGGCGCTGCCCGACGATCAGCGCCTCGGCCTGCTTCGCGCGCAGCGGCGTGGCCGCGACGCCGCCGTACGCGAGCCGCGCGTGCGTGACGACGCCGCGCTCGCCGCGCGCGACCGCGAACGAGGCCGCGACGATGCTGATGTCGTCGGTCTGGCGCTTCGCCACCTTGTACGAGCCCTGCACGACGTCGGCGCGGCGCGGGATCTCCACCGACACGATGATTTCGTCGTCCGCGCGCAGCGTCTTGCGGTAGGCCGTGAAGTAGTGCTCGATCGGCACGGTGCGCGTGCCGCGCGGGCCGTGCAGCTCGACGGTCGCATCGAGCGCGAGCAGCACCGGCGAAAGATCCCCGATCGGCGATGCCGTGCCGAGGTTGCCGCCGATCGTGGCGCGGTTGCGCACCTGGCGCGCCGCGAACCAGTGCAGCATCTCGTCGAGCGCCGGGAACGCGCCGGCGAGCTCGCGTTCGACGATCGTGAGCGGCACGCCGGCGCCGATGCGCACCGACGCGGTGCCCGTTTCGATGCCGCGCAGCGCCGCGATGCGGTCGAGCGCGATGAATGCGCGCTCGGTGCCGCGGCCGTGGCTGAGCTCCACGCCCACGTCCGTGCCGCCCGCGAGCCATTGCGCCTGCGGATGCGCGGCGCGCAGGGCGAGCGCTTCGTCGAGCGTGGCGGGGTTGTGGAAGCGGTCTAGGGACGTGG
>CALKUS010000061.1 GCA_937996755.1 uncultured Pseudomonadota bacterium
CGACGCGCGCGGCTTCGCCGGCGACCGACCGATCGTTGAGCCGCGCGTCGGCGCCTGCGGCGAGTGCGTCCGGCGCGCCGTTGTAGGTCGCCGCTTCCGGCACCTGCTGGAAGTACGAACGCGTCAGCCGATCGACTGCGGCGTCGAAGTCGGCCGAGGCGCGCTTGCCGGCGTCGCCGACTGCCTGCTGTTCAGGAGCGGGTGAAACGACGACGGCTCTCTGCCCGCTGCAACCGGCGAGTACCAGGATGCAGGCCAACAGGGTCAGGGCGAGTCGTTGCATGGTGGGGTTCCGGTGGAAGGATGCGCTCCCTAGTTTACGGCCTTGGCCCCGCTGCGCCGGATCTTCCGTTCCACTCCTGTAAGACCCCACCGGGCTTCGGCCGTGCATCGCGTCCTCTGCCTCGCTGCGCTGATGTTCTCGCTGGCCCCGGCGACGGCGGGGCCGCCGGGCAGCGCCACGTTCACGTTGCCGCGCCAGAGCCTGGACGGCGGCGCCGCGACTTCGAGCAGTGCGAACTTCGAGCTCACCGGTGCGATCGGCCAGGCCGACGCGTCCGCGCCCGCGGGCAGTGCCAGCTTCAGCGTGACCGGCGGCTTCCATCGCCAGTCGCGCCCCGACCTCTTGTTGCGCGACGGCTTCGAATCGCCGTGAACCTCTTCGCAGGAGCAGTGCCATGAACCGTTGCCTGTCGTCGACGCTGCGCTGTGCGGCGTTGCTGCTGCTGGCCTGCGTCGGCTCACCCGTGCTTGCGCAAGCGGTCGGCACCGCGTTCACCTACCAGGGCGAATTGCGCGAAGCCGGCGTGCCGGCGAACGCGGACTACGACTTCCGCTTCCGCCTGTTCGATGCGGCGTCGGGCGGCAGCCAGGTGGGCCCGACGGTCGACGCGAACGCGGTGGAAGTGAGCAATGGTTTGTTTTCGGTGCCGCTGGATTTCGGCGCCGGCCAGTTCGCCGGCGATGCGCAGTGGCTGGAGATTTCGGTGCGCGTGGGCGCCGCGGGCAGCTACGAAACACTGACGCCGCGCACCGCCGTCACGCCGGCGCCGTACGCGCTGGGCGCCGTGGCGGCACTCGCGAATTCGGTGAGCAGCACCAGCGTGATCGACGGCAGCATCGCCGCCACCGACATCGATGCGACGCAGGTGCAGCGACGCGTGGGCGCGAGTTGCGCGCCCGGGCAGTTCCTGCGCGCCGTGAACCAGGACGGCAGCGTCACGTGCGCGGCGGACGGCGGCGGCAGTGGCACGGTCACTTCGGTGGCGAGCGGCACCGGCCTCACGGGCGGGCCGATCACCGGTGCGGGCACGCTGTCGGTTGCCGCGGGCGGTATCGGCGCGGTGCAGATCAACGACACGCAGGTGCAGCGGCGCGTGAGCGGTACGTGCGGGGCAGGGCAGTACCTGCAGTCGGTGGCGCAGGACGGCACGGTGACGTGCGGCAGCGACGCGAGCGGCTGGTCGCTCACCGGCAACGCCGGCACGGACCCGGCGGTGAACTTCATCGGGACCACCAACAACCAGGCACTCGCGCTGCGCTCGAACAACCAGCGCGTCGCGCAGTATGCCACGAACACGCTCGGCGGTCCCGCCGGCGGCTTCACCGCGAACGTGCTGCAGGGCAGCCCGGAGAACATCGTCGCGAGCGGCGTGCGCGGCGCGACCATCAGCGGTGGCGGCAACCGCACCGGCGACAGCGAGATCGGGCTCAGCGAAGAAAACCCGAATCGCGTGAACGACCACTACGGCGCGATCGGCGGCGGCTACGCGAACCAGGCGGGCGACGGCGCGGGCACGACGTCCGATCGCGCGTTCGCCACCGTCGCCGGCGGCAAGGACAACATCGCGAGTGGCCTCGGCAGCGCGATCGGCGGCGGCAGCGGCAATCGCGCGAGCGAGTACCACTCATCGATCGTGGGCGGCATCAACAATGCTGCGAGCGGTTTCAACAGCAGCATCGGCGGTGGCCAGCTCAACCAGGCGACGGGCACGTACGCGACCATCGCCGGTGGCGCGACGAACGTCGCTGCGTTCGAAGGCTCCGCCGTGGGCGGCGGCCGCGACAACATCATCGGCGGCATCTACGGCACGATTCCCGGCGGCCTGAACAACGCGACGGGCGGCAACGGTGCCACGGTCGGTGGCGGCATCAACAACTGCGCCGGCGGCTGGTATTCGTTCGCCGCCGGTTGGCGCGCGAAGGTGCGGCCCGGCACCGATCCCGGCGGCACCGGCCCGTGCTCGGGCCTCACGTATCCGGGCGGCAGCGGCGACATCGGCACGTTCGTGTGGGCGGGTTTCGCCGGCACCGACTTCGTCTCGACGGGCGACGAGCAGTTCCTCGTGCGCGCGTCCGGCGGGTTCGGCTTCAACACGAATGCGCCGATCACCGCATTCGACGTGACGAGCGACACCGAGAACGGACACACCGCATCGATCCGCAACCTCAGCAGCGACAGCCCGAGCGGATTGCAGATCCGCCTCGGCGTCACCGTGCCGACCTCGATCAACAACTACATCACGTTCGAGCGTTCGGACGGCGCGAACGTCGGCGCGATCGACGGCAACGGCGCCGGCGGCATCGTGTACAAGACCAGCGGCGGCGACTACGCCGAATACTTGCGCAAGGCCGATGCGCGCGCCGAGCTGCCGGCTGGCAGCGTCGTCGGCATCCGCAACGGCGCGGTGGACCTGCATACGGGCGAAGGCGACCAGCTCGCGGTGGTCTCGAGCGCGCCGGCCGTGAGCGGCAACGACCCCGGCGATGCGCGTCGCGACGAGTACGCGCTGGTCGCGTTCATCGGCCAGGCCGACGTGCGCGTGATCGGGCCGGTGGCAGCGGGCGACTTCCTCGTCGCCACGGGCGCGAACGACGGCCGCGCGATCGCCGTGCCCGCGGAGGCGATGGACGCGAGCCTGCAGGCGCGTGTGGTCGGTCGCGCGTGGCAGCACAAGCGCGGCGACGACGAAGGCAAGGTGCGTGCCCTGATCCTGCTCGACCCGGCGCGGATCGCGCAGGCGCGCCTCATCGCGACGCAGGCGAGCGAGATCGAGCGGTTGGGCTCGGACGTCGCGGCGCTGCGCGAGGCGCTGGCGGCGTTGCGACGGCAAGTCGAGTCGCGGCGCTGAGCGCGTTTGCGGCAGTCCACCCGCAAGGGAACGCGCGCTCACTCGTTGGCGGCGACTGTGCGTCGGGGAACGCGGCTTTCCCGGCGACGCGACTTGACTAGAAGTAACCAAATGGTTACTTATACGCACCAGGACCGCTCGCGCGCCTCGGTCGAACGGGAGTGCTGTCCCGGCGTGTCGCAATCGGAACGTGATGAAGGAAAAGCAGCTGGATCTGGTGTTCCAGGCGTTGGCCAGCGAGGCACGCCGCTACGTCATGGACGTCGTGCGCGATTCGCCGGGTTGCACGGTCGCCGATGTTTCCCTGCATTTCGAGATGAGTCGAATCGGGGTGCTCAAGCACATCAACTGTCTCGAGAATGCAGGCCTCATCGTTTCGTTGAAGAACGGCCGCGAGCGCCAGCTCTACGTGAACCTGGCGCCGCTGCAGGTGATCCACGAGCGATGGAGCGACCAGTACCGGAGCTTCTGGGCCAGCCGCCTGACGGGGCTGAAGCGGGCGGTGGAGCAGGCGGAGGAGAAATGAGCGACAAGTCGAATCGACTGGTTTCCAGCATCGTCATCGCGGGCTCGCAGCAGGCCATCTGGCGCGAGCTGACGAAGCAGGGCGAGCCGCAGGCCGCCGTATTCAACGCGTGGCTGCATGCGCAGGCGCTCGTGCCGGGCGAAACCATCCAGATGCGCACGCGCAGCGGCAACAAGGTCATCGTCGTCGGCGAGATCATCGAATTCGATCCGCCGAACCGCTTCGTGCACTCCTTCCGATTCACGCAGTTCGACGATCCCCCGTGCATCGTGACGTACGAGCTCAAGCCGGTGCAGGGCGGCGTCGAAGTGACGCTGATCGTCGACAACCTGCCGGTCAACACGTCCACGGCGAAGAGCATGACGCGCGGCAGCAGCCAGATACTCGACGCCCTCAAGCAGGTGGTGGAAACGGGCCGCGTGAAACTGTCGACCCGGATGATGTACGCGGCGTTCGACAGGATGGAGTTCATGCTGCCCAGGCGCTGCGATGCCGCGCACTGGCCACTCGGGGGGACGGCGACATGACCGGGAAGATCGACGCCGCCATTGCCACGCAGTGGCGCAACATCGAGGCGCAGTCCGGCCGCACGCGCGACCAGTGGATCAAACTGGCCGCCGCATCGGGCAAGCCGAAGCACGGCGAGCTCGTCGCGTGGCTGAAGTCGCAGCACGGTCTCGGGCACGGGAACGCGAATCTCATCGCCAGATCCGCGCTCGATGCCGCATCGGGCTCGCCACGGCGCGAAGCCGGCGATCTCGTCGATGCGCTGTTCGCCGGGAAGAAGGCGGCGTTGCGACCGCTGTACGACGCGCTGATGGTCGAAGTGCGTCGCCTGGGACCCGATGTGGAGCTCGCGCCGAAGAAGACGTACGTCAGCCTGCGCCGCAACAAGCAATTCGCCCTGGTGCAACCGTCGACCGCCGATCGACTGGACCTCGGGCTCAACCTCAAGGGCGTCGCGCCCAGCGGTCGGCTCGAGCCGTCGGGCAGTTTCAACGCCATGTGCACGCATCGCATCCGGCTCGGGGACGAGCACGGCGGGATCGACGCCGCGACCAGGCGATGGCTGGCGCAGGCGTACGCGGGAGCGTAGCTTTCGTCCGACGCAACCGAATCCGGTCGGGCCTGCGTTGGTCGCTGCACGTCGCGTGCGTACGTTCGACGTCAGCGCCGCCGGCGGGTTGGTGCTGCGCACCGGCATACTCGACGTCGACGTCGACAACGTGCTGTTGCTGTGCATCTTCGCCGTCGACGGCGGCCTGCTCGCGATGGGCTCGGGCTCGCGCGCAACCCGCGAACGCGGGGTGCTCGTCGCGCGCGACGAAAGCACGACGGTCATCGACACCGCGCCGCCGTGCGAAGTGCCGCGCGCCACGTTCCCGCAACTCAACCTCGAAGGCGGCGTGCTGCGCGGCGGCGAGCTCGTGCTCCTGCAACGCGGCAACCGCAGCGATCGCCGCAACGCGCTGGTGTTCGTCGCCGGCGATGACCTTCGAAGCGCGCTGACTACACACCGGTTCGTGCCGACCGTCGCGCCGCGCGTCGTCGACCTCGGGTTCGGCGATCACGACGACGTGTCGTGGTCGGGAACCGATCTCGCGCTGCTCGCCGACGGTGACCCGCTCGCCAGCGTGGTGCTCGAGGACACGAGCGACGCCTACGCCGACGGCGCGTGCCTGGGCTCCGCGTTGGCGCGCACCCGCAACGACGGCACGTTGCGCGGGTTGCGCCGCGTCGATATTGCGGCGAAGAACGAGGGAATCGCGCTCGACGATCGCACGATCTGGACGGTCACAGACGCGGACGATCGCAACGTGCTCGCTTTACGACTGCGCGCGACGCTGGCGTGAGCTCGCGAAACCGGGGTCAGGATACGAATTCCGTCCTGCACCGCGCCGCTGGTCGGTGAAGTGATCGGATTTCCCGCCGGGTTGCGCGTAGCGAAGCCGAGGGCGAAGGCAGTCGACGCGAATCGACTGCCTTCGCCCGGGTTTGGCCAGGCGGAAATCGACGCGGATCGGGCGCTATTTCGCTGGCTCGTCCATCAAGGGCGTCGCTAGACTGGACCGGTTCTTGGTATGCGTGGGCTTTTCGTGCAGATCTGGACAGGGGATTCGACTCGAGCTTTGGTGATTTGGTGCGCGTTCTTCGCGCTCACGACCTCGCCGGGCGCGTTGGCGACCGACATCGTCATCGACGGGCCGCCCGACAGCGGCACATTCGGGCTGGATCTCGCCGTCCTGCCGAACGGCAACATCGTCGTCGTCGACTCCAGTTGGCACGCTGGCCGCGGCGCGGCGTGGCTCTACTCGCCGCATGGCCAGCTGATTTCCGGGCTGAAGGGCTCGCAATCCGGGGATTCGGTCGGAAGCGGCGGGATCACGATCGTGGGCGACGATTTCGTCGTCGCCAGCCCGCAGTGGCGGAACGGCACGAAGGAGCGCGCCGGCGCCGCGACCTGGGTCGACGGACAGGCCGGGCTGGACGCAACCGTCAGCACGGCGAATTCGCTCGTCGGCGACGCGCTGGGCCAGCAGATCGGCACGAGCGTCGTCGCGCTCGGGAACGGCAGCTACGTGGTCGTGAGCCCGGCGTGGCAACCCTCGAACATCGATGATCAGTTCAACAACGACCAGTACGGCGCGGTGACGTGGTGCGGCGGCTCGAATGGGTGTCGCGGCTTCGTAACTGTGCAGAACTCGCTCGTAGGCAGCGCTTACGGCCATCGAGTCGGCAGCGGCGGCGTCCTTCCGCTGCGCAACGGCAATTACGTCGTCGTGAGCCCGTACTGGGACCGCGAAAGCATCAGCGAAGCCGGCGCCGTCACCTGGGGCAATGGCAATGGCGGAACGGTGGGCGAGGTATCGATCGCGAATTCGATGGTCGGCCGCTTCACCGACGATCGCATCGGCGGGACGCCGACTGGCGATACCACCGTGTTCGCGCTCGCGAACGGCAACTACGTCGTCGGCAGCCAGGGCTGGAACAGCAACACGGCGTTCGATGTCGGCGCGATCAGGTGGGGCGACGGGACGCAGCCCACGACCGGATCGGTTTCGCCCTCCAATTCGCTCGTCGGAACCACGACGAATGATCGACTCTATTTCACGGTGCCCGGCACGGACGGCTCGTTCCTCGTGGTTGCGCCCAACTGGGATCGCGGCGCCATCGTGAATGCCGGCGCCGTGCTCCGTGCGAGCGGCACCTCGTCCATCGTCGGCGAGCTTTCGGAGGCAAACGCCCTGGTTGGCAGCACGAACGGCGATGCGATCGGCGGCAGGTCGGCGGCGTTGCCGAACGGGCAATACGCGGTCGGAAGCCCTGCATGGGACGACGGTGCGATCGTCGACGCTGGCGCAGTCACGTGGCTGGCGGCGACCAACCCCGTGGTTGGGCCGGTCACGCGTTCGAACTCGTTGTACGGCACCTCGACGGAGTGCCGGCTCGGCGCAACCATCTCGGCGCTGCCGCACGGCGACTACGTGATCACGACGCCGACCTGCGACAACGGCTCGGTAGAGGGCGCAGGCCTCGTGAAGTGGGTGCCGGGCAACGCGCCAGCCGTGGGTCCCGTCGATTCGGGAAACGCACTGGTGGGGAGCACCGCGGACGACCGAGTCGGCGACCGGATTGCCGTGCTCACCGGCGGCGACTTCATCGTCGCGAGCCCACGCTGGGACGCGCCGGGCGTCGTCGATTCAGGTGCCGTGACTCGGGTCGATGGGCACGCGGGAATCGTCGGTACCGTAGCGCTGCAGAACTCGCTGGTTGGCACGACGGCTGGCGACGCAGTGGGACGGACAGTAATCCCGGGTCCGCGAGACAGCTTCATCGTGTTCAGCGAACAAGCGGATCGCAATGCGCCGGATGGCGGCGCGGTTTCGTGGCTGACGGGTACGACGACAGGCACCATCGCGAATGCTCCGTCGTATTTCGGGGCATCGGGCGACCTCGTCGGCAGCAACGGGGGCACGGTGCAGGCCGATGGTTCGCTGACGTTCGAGAACATCCTGTGGCATGACACCAACGGCGACATGCTCGGCGCGGTGACACTCGCGATCGAGCCCGGCGAACAGCCGGTGTCCAGGC
>CALKUS010000062.1 GCA_937996755.1 uncultured Pseudomonadota bacterium
ACGAGATACATTGGCGTGACTGGAGTTCAGACGTGTGCTCTTCCGATCTGGCAACGCTTCCTCGAGCAGCACCTTCGCCTCTTCGGCGTTGCCCTTGGCCCAGAGCACGTAGGCGAGGTTGTGCAACGAGAACGCGGAATCGTCGAAGTCGGCGCTGCGGAAGCGACGATCGCTCGCGACGGCGGCGCGCAGCAGCGGCTCGGCCTGGTCCAGGTCGCCGGTCTCGAGCAGGATGCGCCCGAGGTTGTTCTTGATCGTGCCGATGTCGGGGCTGTCGTCCGCGTACACGCGCTCGGCCGCGGCGAGCGCACGCAAGCCGAGCGCCTTCGCGGTCGTCAGGTCGTTGTCGAGCTGGGCCGCCGCCGCCTGCGACGCCATGGCTGCGACCGACGCGGGATGGATTTCGCCCACGACCGGCACCAGCACGTCCACGGCTTGCCCGAGCAGGGTTTTCGCCGCGCGGTTGTCGCCGGCGTCGAGCGCGAGGAAGCCGAGCCCGGTGAGCGCGCGGCTGTGGATGAGCGCGCGTTCTTCGCGCTCGAACGGCGCGTGGTCGAGCATCGCGACGGCGGACTCGTACGCCGGCCTGGCCTCGTCGCCGCGCTCGATGCGCGACAGCACATCGCCGCGCACGATGCCCGCGCGCGCCTGCTGGCCCTCGTTCAGCCCGATGCCGGCGCGCTCGAGCGGCGCAAGCGTGGCGAGTGCGGCATCGTATTCGCCCATCGCGTACTGCACGTCGGCAAGCTCGATGCGACTGTCGATGGCCTGCGCGACGGAGTCGCTCGCAGTGTCGCCTGCCGGCAACGCGCCGAGTGAAGCGCTCAGCAGTTCGGCGCTGCGCTTCAGCAGTCCCAGGCTGGAATATGCCTGCCCCATCGACGCGAGGAAGCGCGACTTGATCGCGGGTCGCGCAAATTCGGTGTCGTCGATACGTGCGACGGCACGATCGAGCACCTCGCGCACGGTGACGGAATTGCCGCGCGCCTCGCCGGCGTCCGCCAGTCGGAACACCGACAACAGGAAGTTTCGCGTCTGCTGTTCCGACTGCAGCTCGAGCTCGGCGCGCGCCTGGGCACGTCGCGCCTCGTCGCGTGCGACAGTCGCGCTCCATGCGAGGTACGCGAACGCGCTGGTGAGCAGCAGCGACGCACCGGCGACGATCGCGGCGACGCGCTTGCGCCGCTGCAGCTCGCGGCGCGCGAGGTCGTCGAAGCGCACGTCCAGCAGGCCGGCCGCGATCCTGAGGCAGGCCGACTGCCAGCCGTCGCCTTCGGCACGCGCGTCGGCGGCAACTGGCTCGCCGAGCGCGCCCTCCCCCGCTGCGACGTCCGCCAGCGCGAGCTGCAACGGAAACGCCGCCTCACCGGGCGCGCTTCGCGGATCCAGCCCCGGGTCGCCCGCCACGACGAAGGCGAGCACGGGCCGGTCTGGATGGCGCGTGCGAAACGTGCGCACCTCTTCGTTGACCCATTTCGACGCCGCGGCCGCGGGCGAGCAGACGACGACGAGCGCTTCCGACGCGTCGAGCGCCTGCTCGAGGCTGGCGCCGAGCGCCGACGATGACGCCAGCTCATCGCGATCGCGAAACACCGGCGCAATGCGCTCCTTGCGGAGCGCGGCGGGCACGCGATAGCGCTCCAGCCAGCGGTGCAGCTTCCGCGCAGCCGCCGCGTCGCGGTGGCTGTAGCTGAGGAACGCGCGGTAACGAAGCGCGGCGCGCGACCGGTCGTCCGTCACTCGAAGCCGTTCTTGAAGAGGACGAGAAACGGCGTCAGGCAGGGGCTCGTCACGTCGGTGTTCAACCCGTTCCACGTGCCCGCGAACGTGGTGCCCGCGCCGGAGCCCGTGAAGCAGAAGTATTGACCGTCGTATCCGTCCGTCTGGCCGCGCCAGACCGACTGGCCGCCGGGCGTCGTGATGAACGACGTCGCATCGAAATACGGGATCCCCGCCAGTCCGTACAGCCCGACGATCGTGAGGGAGCGCGATGGAAAGAAGAAGAACGCCCACTGGAATCCGTTCGGACTGCTGAAGCGCGGGCCACCCAGGTAGCTGAAGCGGATACCCGACGCGGCGTTGTTCGTGTTCGCGCCGACGAGCGCGCCGAGCGCGCTCTCGTCGGCGAAGAAGCTGGTGTTGTGGAAGTACGGGTCGCCCGGGAACGCCGGATTGAACGGCACCGTCGCCTGGCAATAGGTGTCGACGGCGAAATTGAAGGCCGGGTCGATGTTGCCGGCGAACGTGAAGCCGTTCCACAGCACCAGGCGGTTGCTCGCCGAAGTGCCCGGGCAACCGGCGCTGCCGATGTTGAGGGCGTCGCCCCAGTCGCCGGCAAAATCGACGCGAATCGCGCGCGTAGCGGCGTTCGCGGGGAGCACTGCGACCAACAGGGCCAGTGCGAAGGTCGCGCGAAGGCAGGCTGCAGGTGCCATGGCATCCATCGGCTCGGAAGGATCGGGCCTCGCCAGTATAGCCCCTGCGTTATATTCGATCGCATGTGCGCCTTTGCCCTGCGCGATGCAGCCGACGTGGCCGCGGGCGCTTCGCCCGCGGACTGGCTCGCGCGCGCCATGCGTTTCGAGCAGGACGGCGAGTTCTTCAAGGCCTACGACGTGGCGATGCAGGCGCTGCAGGAACACCCGGGCGATGCCGCCCTCGCCCACCGCGCCGTGCTCTGCCTCGCGAATGCCGGCGCACTCGCGCTCGCACGCCGGCGCTTCCGCGAGCTCGGCCTGGATGCGCGCGAAGACAGCGAAGCGATCACGCTCGATGGCCGCCTGCACAAGTCCGAGGCGTACGCCACGCGGGGTGCCGACCGCCAGGCACACCTGCTGGCTGCGGCGTTCCGTTACGACGTCGCGTATCGCCG